>CAITIX010000254.1 GCA_903892565.1 uncultured Acidobacteriia bacterium | reverse complement strand
GCGCACGAAAAAGGCATCACGCATCGCGATCTGAAGCCCGCCAACATCAAGATCAAACCGGACGGCACCGTAAAGGTGCTGGATTTTGGACTCGCGAAACTCGGCCAGAGTGCGACGCCGGGCAGCGGCAATCCCGAAACGTCGCCGACGCTCACCATGCACGCCACCGAGGTCGGCATGATCCTCGGCACCGCCGGATACATGTCGCCGGAGCAAGCGCGCGGCAAGCACGTGGACCGTCGCGCGGATATCTGGGCCTTCGGCGTGGTTCTGTACGAATTGCTCACGGGCAAGAAGCTGTTTACGGGCGAGGAGGTCGTCGATATTCTCGCGGCGATCGTGAAAAGCGAGCCCGATATCAGCGCCGCTCCCGCGCAGTTTCACAAGTTGCTCCACGCGTGCTTGCAGAAGGATCCCAAGCAGCGCCTGCAAGCCGCCGGAGATTGGAAACTGTTACTGAGCGATCCTCTGCAGAGCCGCGACAGTCATGGAGCGGGGACTGGCGCGGACCCCGCTCCTTTACAGTCGCGGTTCGGAAAAATCGCCATGGCCGCAGCCGCCGTTTTCGCGCTCGCGGCGATTGCTCTCGGAATCGGATACTACCGCGCGACGCGGCCTGCGGAACTCAAGCAACTGGTGCGCCTTGACGTCGATCTCGGAACCGGCGTATCGCTCAACCACCCAATTGGAGCCGACACGATCATTTCTCCCGACGGCACGCGGCTGGTGTATGTATCGCAAGGAAAACTTTTTACTCGCAGGCTCGACCAACCCAAGGCAATCGAACTGGCAGGTACGGAGGGGGCGTATGCGCCGTTCTTCTCACCCGACGGGCAGTGGGTGGCATTTTTTGCCGGTGGAAAATTGAAGAAGATTTCCGTGGAAGGCGGCGCGGCCATCGCTCTGTGCGACGCGCCCCAACCGCGTGGCGGCAGTTGGGGCGAAGACGGCAACATCATTGCAGCGCTTGTTAGCGCTGGCGGCGTTCTCTCGCGGATTCCCTCCGCGGGAGGTACACCGACAGCACTGACGCAACTAGTGCAAGGAGGAGCCACGCAACGCTGGCCGCAGATTCTGCCGGGAGGCAAGGCGGTGCTATTCACCGCGCACACAACGACCACTGGATTCGACACGGCCAACATTGAAGTGGTGTCTTTGGTCGATCACGGCGTGAAAACGCTGCAACGCGGAGGAACGTTCGGCAGATATCTGCCGGGAACAAATGGGACTGGGCACTTGGTTTACATCAACAAGGGAACTCTGTTTGCCGTGCCGTTCGATCCCGAGAAGCTGGAAGTCCGCGGCACGCCATCGCCGGTGTTGGAAGAGGTTGTCTATAGCGTCCAATACGGTTCGGCACAGTTCGATTTTTCGCGCAACGGAACGCTGGTATACCGCAGCGGCGGATCGACGGGCCTCGGACGGTTCACTGTGCAATGGCTGGACGCGGCCGGTAAGACGCAGCCCCTGCTCGCTAAGGCAGACAACTACCTGTATCCGCGCCTTTCGCCGGACGGGACGCAGCTGGCGCTCTCCACCGCAGACGTTATGGTTTACGGATGGCAGCGCGACACTCTGACACGTCTGACCTTCGGTGGCGGGAGCGTTCCTCTGTGGAGTCCCGACGGCCGTTACATCGTTTTCCGAAAGGTAGGGGAGGGTATGTTCTGGATACGCTCCGATGGAGCGGGCAACCCCCAACCGCTGACGCAGAGCAAGAATCAACAGACGCCGTATTCCTTCATGCCCGACGGAAAGCGGCTGGCGTATCACGAACAGGGCAGCACAACCGGGTTCGACCTGTGGACCTTGCCCATCGAGAGCGATGCAACGGGGCTGAAGCCCGGAAAACCCGAGATCTTTCTGCAAACGCAGTTTAACGAGCGTTCGCCCTTCTTTTCTCCCGACGGCCACTGGCTGGCCTACACTTCGGAGGAGTCGGGCACTTACCAGGTTTACGTCCGGGCCTTCCCTGATAATGGGGGCAAGTGGCAGATCTCGAACAACGGCGGCGTATACCCTGAGTGTTCGCGCGACGGGCACGAGCTGTTCTTCCGCACAGAAGACAGCCGGATGATGATGGCCGCCAGCTACACGGTAAAGGGCGGTTCCTTCGTCGCGGATAAGCCTCGCGTGTGGTACGACAAGCCGATCGCGGATACCGGAACTAATGGATTTAACTACGACGTGGCGCCGGACGGCAAACGTATCGCCGCGCTGATGCCGGTGGAGACGCCGGAAGCGCAGCAGTCGCAGAGCAACGTGATCTTCCTCGAAAACTTCGCCGATGAGTTGCAGCGCAAAGTGCCGGTGAAGTGACACCTCGTGGCGCACGGCCATGCCGTGCCGCGTCCCGACTCATCGGGACGCCAAGGCTTTGGCGAAAGCTCCGTTCATTCCGGCGTTCACACGAGTGTGAACGCGGCACGCTGCGAGCGTGCGCCACGTTAACATTCGAAAACTTCGCCGACGAGCGGCAGTGAAACGTGCTGGTGAAGTGATGCCTGGTGGGGCAGCTTCGAAACCTGCGCGCGATTGTCAATCGCGCATTCCGTGCGACGTTCCGATCTGGCGGGGTCACAACCCGCCGCAGCTTACCAAGCTGCCCCACCCCGACCTCGAAAACTTCGCCGACGAGCTGCAGCGCAAAGTTCCGGTGAAGTGACGCCTCGTGGCGCACGTTCTTAACGTGCCGCGTCGACAATCGTGTCGACGCCCGGGCGGCTTGATCTCTCATCTGACGGAGGTGTCGAGAAGGGTCTCGACACGGCACGTACGAGTGCGTGCGCCACGCCCTTAGGCAGAGTGATTAGGGCACTACCAGCTTGATCCCGGGAATCGCGCGATAAATACGGCGATCCAAGGTCAGCAACGGGAAACCGTTGTGTGCCGCGTAAGCACCAATGAGAAAGTCGGCCAAGATCCGGCGAGGTTCCGGCTGCTTGAATGGGGCCAAAATCTCCCGCTGCCGCCGGCGGCGCAGGGCATAGGCGCCGAAGGCTTTCCCCGCTTCGCGCCATACAGCTTCGGGCAGACGCCATTCGACCACGATACCCGTCTCGCGCAGGAACTTATCGAGAAACGCTTCCGTTCTCTGCGGAAGCGCCATCAATTCGCTGAAGACGGGAGCCGGTATCACGAGGCTTCCGTGGTTGAGCGCGGCATCTAGCGCAGACTGCGCTAGGCGGCTGGTTGTGTCGTCGGAATCCCACAAGGCAACTAGAACATTCGTATCGACGACGGTTGTCATCGCCGGTCTACTCGCTGTCCCGCAACTCGCGAAGTTGCTTCACGATGGCCTTGCGCCCGCTCGGGATCCCAGGGTTTCCGATGCCGCGGTACTTTTCGAAGGGGCTTGTCTTGCGATCGGGCCGAACCTGCATGCCGGTCTTTCCCTCTTCAAACAGCAGAGCGTCCCCCGCCTGAACGCCCAGCAGCCGGCGCACATCGCGCGGGATCGTAATTTGGCCTTTGCTGGTAATAAGAGCGCGCCGCAGGATCATGGAAGCTCCTTACTTGAGATTACCATGCCTTACTTTTGGTTCTTCGGGCGGCCCTAGCTGAGCTTTTCCGCGAGCATCTTGTTGACGACCGCCGGATCCGCTTGGCCGCGGCTGGCCTTCATCACCTGGCCGACCAGGAAGCCGATCACCTGCGTCTTGCCGCTGCGGTATTGCTCCACCTGCTTGGGATTCGCGGCGACCACTTCGTCGATGATTTTGCCGAGCGCGCCGGTGTCGCTGATCTGTTCGATTCCCTCGCGCTGCACGATGACGTCGGCGGTTTCGCCGGAGGCGGCCATTTTCGGGAAGATATCCTTCGCCAGCTTGCCGCTGAGTTTGCCGGAGGCGATCAGCTTGAGCAAGCCGCCGAGGTTCTCCGCGCTGATGGGCGAGTCCTCGATCTCTTTGCCTTCCTGCTTCAGAAGCGCCGAGAGATCGCCCATCACCCAGTTGGCTGCGGCGCGGGCATCGCCACTGGCAGCAGCGGCTTTCTCGAAATACTCGCTCATCGCGCGAGTTGCCGTAAGCACTTGCGCGTCGTATTCACGCAGTCCGAGCTCGTCAATGAAACGCTTGCGGCGTGAGGCGGGGAGCTCCGGCATCTGGTCGCGGATGCTGCTCATCCAGGCTTCGCTCACGCGTAAGGGCGCGAGGTCGGGTTCCGGGAAATAGCGGTAATCGTGCGCGTGCTCCTTGCTGCGCATGCTGACGGTTTCGTCGGCGTCGGGATCGTAGAGGCGGGTTTCCTGCACCACGCGGCCTCCGCCTTCGATCAGCGCGACTTGGCGCGCGATTTCGTGATCCAGCGCCATCTTCAAAAAGCGGAACGAGTTGAGATTCTTGACCTCGGCCTTGGTGCCGAACTTTTCGGCTCCCTTGATGCGGACGCTGACGTTGGCGTCGCAGCGCAGGTGTCCTTTTTCCATGTCGCAGGTGGAAACGTTGATGTACTGCAGGACCTCTTTGACGGCGGTGAGATAGGCGTGCGCTTCGTCCGACGTGCGGATGTCGGGCTCGCTGACAATTTCAATGAGCGGCGTTCCGCTGCGATTTAAATCCACGTAGGTGTAGCGCTCGGAATCCTTGAAGCCGTCGTGGATGCTCTTGCCGGCGTCGTCTTCCATGTGGACGCGCGTGACGCCGATGCGGCGCGTTTCGCCGTTGACGTGAATCTCGACAAAGCCGTGCTCGGCGAGAGGCTGATCGTACTGCGAGATCTGGTAGCCCTTGGGAAGATCCGGGTAGAAATAATTCTTGCGCGCGAAGATCGATTTCGGATTGACCGTGCAGTTCAACGCGAGTGACGCCTCAATCGCGAGCTCGACCGCGTGCTTGTTGAGGACGGGCAGCGCACCCGGCATCCCCAGGCAAACGGGGCAGACGTTACTGTTGGGAGGCGCTCCGAAACTCGTGGGGCATCCACAAAAAATCTTGGTGTTGGTGGCGAGCTGGACGTGCACTTCGAGCCCAATGACAGGCTCGTACTTGGCAATTTGCTCGGGTGATGCGAGGAGTTCCGTACCGGACGGCATGCTTCATTATAACGGCGTGTCGCAGTATTTCCGGCGATGCCCTTCTAGCGGCCCAGGAATTTCTCGATGGTTTCCACGGCGCTTTGCGCGTAGCGCATGCTTTGTCGCGCGGCATCGACGTTGCCGGATTCGAGCGCTGTTGCGGATTCCTGCATTTGAAGATCCATGCGCGCTTGCGCTTCGCGGATATCGGCACGCAGCGACAGTCCTTGGCGCGATTGCTGTTCCTGGAACGATTGCAGCCTGCTGTTGGCAGTGTTGGCGCGCACGCTGAGCTCGTTGAACTGACTGCGAAGCTCGGCGGCACTGGGAATCGCGGCTGTTTGCGCAGGCGCGGCGGTGGCGTTCGATGGAGGAGTTGCGGGCGCAGGAGTTGCCGTCAAACGGTGCCATTCTCCCGGCGAATCTTGCGGAGCGGCTTCTGCTTGCGGAGCGGATTCTGCTTGCCGCGCTTGTTTTGGAGCTTCCGGTGGCGTTTGCGAGGGAATACTCTTTGCGCTGGCCGCGTCTTTGGACGGAGTCTTCTTCGCGTCCTTTGCTGGACTGTTTGAGGTTTGCTGTGCCGCGTGAGTCCCGCTGCCAGGGATCCACGTCGGTGCTTCGAAGGTGGCGAAGCCCAGCAAAGCAACTGCAAGGATTGTGCCCCGCGCAAGGGAGTGTCCGTGGCGCGCGGCGCCTTGATCGTCCATGCCGATATTCATGGGACCTCCTTGCTGATGCGGAAGTTCGAACTACTTCTTCACGCGATCGCCGACCTTGACGCCGGGAGGACCACTATAAGTACCTTCCGAAGAGGTGGCATCCGCCTGTGAGATCGCGACCGTGCCAAGATCCGTCTCCACGCGGCGAAGCACCTTGCCCGTCGCGGGATCCTTGATCTCACGGCCCTGAGACGTGATCTTCAATGTGTCGCCGATTTTGACGCCGTTCGTGGTGCCGATATTGAGGATCAGATGTGTGCCGTCTACATCTGCCACCAAGCCGTCAATCACGACGACGCGAGTGGGAAGGCTCGCGGCTTTCGCGTTGAGGCCGCCCGCGCATTGCGTCACGGCTTCATTCGTGGCCTCGCCGATGATGGTGGCGCCGAAGTTCGAGCTGCCCATGTTGATGCCACCGCCGCCGACGCCACCGGGACCACCGCCGCCGCCGATCAGCGACGTGCCGCTGCGCTTCGATTCGCCGCGTCCCTGCACGGACGCCAGAATCTCGCCGGTTTCCACGTTCACCATGCGCGCCGTAATCTGCACCACGGCTTTCGATTCCTTTGTGCCGATGCCGCCGACGCCGAAGCGTCCGGCCGCCGCGCCCAGGCCGCCAACGCTGCGATTCTTATCGTCGCGCCCAAATTCCGTAATGCTGCCGATGATGATGGCGTCGACGCCGAGCAGCTTGCCAATGCGCGCGGCGCTCGATGGATCGGCACGATCGCTATTTGAAAAATTTTGCTCGGCAATCAGCTTGTCAAGAGCCTTGCGCTCGATCACCGAATACTTGCCGTCATTGACCAAGCGGTCCACCATCATGTCGGCAATGCCTTTGCCGATGTCCTGGTTGGTGCCAAAAATCTGTGCGACATACGTCGATACCGTCGCGTAATCAAAATTCATCACGGCGACACGTTTCTTGTCTTGGGCCGAGAGTAAGGATGTGAACAGGGCCGCAATTATTACGAGCTTGCGCATGGGAATACCTCCGTGACTTTCGCTTTTCATTATATGCTTGCGAGCTACGGCACAGGCCCCCCTTTAGCGGCGTGCGACAAATCTGCTACTATTTGGTCATATGATGAATTGCTCGCTTGCCGGTGGTTTCTCCGCTCGATGAATCCCAGATTTCCGCCACGCCGACCGAGAATTCGCGAGAACGTAAACGAGGCGATCCGCGCCCGTGAAGTCCGCGCCGTATTCCCCGATGGCAGCGTCGAAGTCATGCCGACGCCTGCCGCGATTCGCAGAGCCCAGGAACTGGGTCTTGATCTCATTCTGATTGCTCCCACCGCAGAGCCGCCTGTCGCCAAAGCGATGGATTACGGGCAGTGGCAGTACGAGAACAAGAAGAAGCAGCACGAAGCGAAGCGCAAGCAGCACATCATCCAGGTGAAGGAGCTGAAGTTCCGCCCCAACACCGATGATCACGATTACGACTTCAAGAAGAATCACGCCATCCGGTTCCTGCAAGAGGGCAATCGCGTCAAGGCCGTGGTGCAGTTCCGCGGACGTGAAATCGCGCACACGGATTTGGGACGCAAGCTGCTGATCCGCTTTGCCGGAGATCTGGCGCAGTACGGCGCCGCCGAAGGCATGCCGCGGCAAGAAGGCCGCAACGCGCACGTCATTATTAGTCCGGTGAAAGCGGTGGTTCCCGCTCCGAAAGAAAAGTCGAAGCCGGAGCCGGGCAGCGCACCGGTCGCCAAGCCGAATCCCGAAAATAATCCTAGCTAGGCGGGCTGCCTAGCTGACATCTACTTGCGATGGAGCGCATACGCGTTCTGCCATCGCCTGCTTCAGTTTGTCGATGCCTTCGCCCGTGACTGCGGCGATCTTAAAGAACGGCAGCTTGCGTTTCTTGGCGAGCTTCTCCAGCGCTTTCACGCGGGCCGGGTCTTGCGTCACGTCGAGCTTTGTCGCAACAACGATCATCGGTTTCGCGGCCAGATCTTCCGAAAACGCCGCGAGCTCTTTCATGATGATTTCGAAATCTTCCACCGCATCTCGGCCGGTTTCCGACATGTCGACCAAGTGTGCCAGTAAACGCGTGCGCTCAATGTGCCGCAAAAATTGGATGCCCAGGCCGTGCCCTAAGTGCGCGCCCTCGATGAGTCCAGGAATATCGGCCACAACGAACGTTCGGTCGTCGTCGCGATTATCGCTCACGCGCACCACGCCGAGATTCGGTTCCAGTGTCGTGAACGGATAGTCGGCGATCTTCGGCTTCGCCGCAGAGATGCGCGAGATCAACGTGGACTTGCCGGCATTGGGGAAGCCTACGAGTCCCACATCTGCCAGGAGTTTTAGCTCGAGTTGGAGCTTCTTGAACTCGCCCGGTTTGCCGTCTTCGTGCTCGGTGGGCGCTTGATGCGTGGACGTCGTAAAACGGGCATTGCCGCGTCCGCCCCGTCCGCCCTTTGCGACGACGAAGCGATCTCCAGGGACCGTGAAATCGTGCAACTGCTGCCCGGTCTCCGTATCGTAGACCACGGTACCGACGGGCACGGCGACTTCTGCCGAAGTTCCGTTGTGGCCGGTCTTGTTGCTGCCTTCGCCGTGGCGTCCGCGCTGGCCCTTGTGTTCGGGATTGAAGCGCAGGTGCAGCAGCGTGTTGTAGTGCTGGCTTGCGACCATCGTGACGTCGCCGCCGTGGCCGCCATCGCCGCCGCTGGGGCCTCCGCGAGGCACGAACTTTTCGCGACGGAACGCAAGACAGCCGTTGCCGCCGTCGCCGGCCTTCACGGTAATAATGACTTCATCGATAAACACAGGAACTCTTTTCTACTGGCGCATCTTCTTAGATGCGCGAAAACCGACGCCCAAACACACGAATGGCCAGAGGAAGCTGCAGCCGACCTCGCTGAAGCACTAGCCCCTGGCCTCCGTAAAACGAAACTACTCGGCAGCGACGATGCTGACGTACTTGCCCATCCGTCCGCGATCGCGGAATTCGATGGTGCCGTCGACTTTCGCAAACAGCGTGTCGTCCTTGCCGAGACCGACGTTGAGGCCGGGCTTAATGCGCGTGCCGCGCTGGCGCACGATGATCGAACCGCCGCTGACCAACTGGCCGCCAAACGCCTTGATGCCGAGACGCTGCGCGTTGGAATCGCGCCCGTTTTTAGAACTGCCTAATCCTTTTTTATGTGCCATGGTATTTCCCGCCTACTTATGCGATTTCCTTGATGTCCACTCGCGTGAAGTTCTGGCGGTGGCCAATGGTGCGCTTGTACTGCTTCTTGCGCTTGAACTTGAACACCAGCATCTTCTGGCCGCGATCCTGCATGGAGATGGTCCCGGTGACCTTCGCGCCCTTGGGCGACGTGTTCACCTGTTCGCCATCCACAACCGCGAGCACGCGGTCGAATTCCACCGTTGTGCCGACTTTGCCCGGCAGCGTTTCCACGTCCACGGTCTGGCCCGGAGCCACGCGATACTGCTTCCCACCTGTTTCAATCACTGCGTACATAACGATACTCTCGATTCTAGAAGTATGCTGACCGTCCTCGCCTGCCCGCGCGCTTTGAGCGGCATGGCGCAAGGGCGGAAATTTAAGAATAGCACACAAGGGAGGGACCGAAGAAATGCCTATAAAGGGGCACTGACATCGTCGGAGGTTGTTGAATCCGGACCACCCTTAGGATCGGTTGTTTCAACGATGAAGTTTGGATAGGCCGTATGATCGAATAGGCTCGCCATTCGTACATTCTCAGTGGCGATGACGACTCTGAAGTCGTCCGGATTGAGTGTGTTTGCTTCGTAGACTTTCAGGTAATCCACTGTCAGCGTCAGTTCGAGGGTGTCTTTGTCTCGATATCCGCTAAAGAATGGCGTTATTGCCAAGTGAGTATCGTGAGGCGCCAAGTTTGGAGCGGCAGCCACCAGTCCGATATACACTTTTTTATTGTCCAGCGTTATGGCGACGGGGTGCTCGTTTTCGGCGGCTGAATGCAATAATCGCAGTAAGTGATTTCCGTGCTTTTGAATGGCGCGACTCTGAGCATCCAATGCGTCGATGTTCCTGACCTTACTAAGCCACAAGTTGCAAAGCCACGGAAGCGCGAAGCCGATACAAAACGCGCCGAGTGCGGTTCCCGTGTAGTGCATGTCATCGGGGACAAACATACGCCAAGTCGCGGTTACGGACGGGATCAATTTGAGACCAACTACCATAAGGCGCGCTGGTATCAGTAAGAGCAACCCAACGAAAGCCGAGTCGACCAATAGTCGGTAGCCATCAAGGCGCTGCGACTTGTCGCGAGTGAAAATAAAATGATGCAAAAACCAGTACCCACCCAGAAAAGGGAGGATCAACAGGTTTGTTGGCATTTCCGGGCGAGAAGATCGTTAGACTGTAGCTTTTTTCGGCTGGGGACGTTTCTGAACTGCAGTGGTCTTGGAGCGCATCTTCTGGATCATCTCCTGAACATGCTCTTTCTTAAAAAGACGCGCCGTGTCCACGACGATGCGACCGTCAGGTGTCACGCTGACCGTATCGCTTCGAGTTTTTTCTGCGAGTGCCATGAAGCTATGTCCCTCAGACAGCCCCAGTGTATCACTTGGGCCCTTTTTGTCAAGCGAGATAGCTGGCCAAGTAGCAGAATCGAAAGTGGATATAGCGCTGAGGAATTATCTGATCGACGCCAGGCTGCCGTCTAAAAGCCTAATAAATTCATCCACATCCGACTTCCGAATGTTCAACGGCGGGGAGATCCGGATCACGTTCCCGTACAATCCGCCTTTGCCGATCAGGATGCCGGAGTTCCGGGCGGCTTCGAGCAGGCGGGCAGTTTCGGTCGGGGCGGGAGTTTTGGATTGGCGATCTGTGACTAATTCCAGCGCCTGCATCA
Source organism: uncultured Acidobacteriia bacterium (assembly GCA_903892565.1). Taxonomy (GTDB): domain Bacteria; phylum Acidobacteriota; class Terriglobia; order Bryobacterales; family Bryobacteraceae; genus Palsa-187. Next base: position 3,501 of record CAITIX010000254.1, on the reverse strand, counting down.
GCCCCATGCCGCGGACGTCGCCGATGAGTGGATACTTCTTCTGCAAATCCTCTAACCCGGCGCGCAGGTAGGCGCCGACCGAAGCCGCGTTGGCTGCGAGGTTTTCCTCGTCGATCAAATCGAGCACGGCTTTGGCGGCAGCGGCGGGGATCGGTCCGCCTCCGAAGGTCGAGATCGTCAGGCCTTTCACGCTATCGGCGACTTCGGCGCGCGCGGTGGTGAGCCCGAGCGGAAGTCCGTTGGCCAGGCCTTTGGCGCTGGTGATGATGTCGGGTGTGACGCCCCATTGCTCGATGCCCCACCAGCCTTTGTTCACCGAGCTGCCCGTTCTACCCCAGGCCGTCTGCACTTCGTCGCTGATGAAGATGCCTCCGTGCTCGCGGACGATGCCCGCGACGATCGGGAAATATTCCTTGGGAGGGGTGATGAATCCACCGACGCCTTGGATGGGCTCGGCGATCATGCCCGCGATGCGCCCCGAGGTCGTCGTACGGATCAGTTCCTTTACGTCCGTCGCGCAACGGACGTCGCAACTGGGATACGTCAGTCCGAAGGGGCAGCGATAACAATACGCATTGTGCGCAAATGAGATGCCGGGCTGCGTCGCAGGGCCCAGGCGCCAACTTCCTTGTCCCGTGGCGGCCATGGCGAGGGACGAGCGCCCATGATAGGCATGCCGCAGCGCAATAATCTCCGACGATCCGGTATAGCAGCGCGCCGCGAGAATCGCGGTCTCGTTGGCTTCCGTGCCGCTCGTCGTGAAAAACGATTTCCAGCCGGGTGCTGGTGCGATCGACGTGACTTTCTTCGCCAGCGCTGCCAGCGGTTCATTTACGAACAGCGTGGAGCTATGCACCAGCGTATCGGCCTGTGCATGGATCGCCGCGCTGACTTTATCGTTGCAATGGCCGACGCTGACGGTGACGATGCCGCCGAAGAAATCGAGATATTGGCGGCCATCGGCGTCCCAGACGAACTGGTCCTTGGCGCGCGTCAGCACGAGCGGCTCGGAGAAATAGTGAAACACGGCAGGGAAGAGATTTTCCTGGTGGGCGAGAAGGATTTCGTCTTTCGTCATTTCGTTTTCCATTGTGACAGGGCGACGCCGTTTGTGAAACAATCGTTTTCTGCCGTGTCATCGGGCCCAACGTTTCATGAAAAGCATTGACGAATTGTTTTCGCTGAAAGACAAGGTGGCTATCGTCACCGGCGCGTCCCGCGGCTTGGGCAAAGAGGCGGCCGAGGCGTTGGCGGAGGCCGGCGCAAGTGTTGTCCTGGTGGCGCGGCGCGCGCAGTGGTTGGATCCCACGGCAACGGAATTTGAAGAACGCGGCTTCGAATGCCTGGCGTGCCCGTGCGATGTTACCAGTGAGCGCGACGTCCACGATGTGGCGGCACAAGCGTTGGCGAAGTTCGGACGCATCGATATCTTGATCAACAACGCGGGCGTGAGTTGGGCCGCGCCGTTCGAGGAAGCCACGTTGGATTCGTGGAGTAAGGTGCTGACGACGAACGTCATTGGAACGCAACTGATGGCGCGCGCCGTGCTTCCCGCGATGCGAAAGCTGGGCTACGGGAAAATAGTCAACGTTGCATCGGTCATGGGATTGATCGGCGTGCCGAAGGATATTCTCGAAGCGACGAGCTACACGGCGAGCAAAGGCGCCATCATCGCGATGACGCGCGAACTCGCGGTGAACTATGCGGCGCAGGGAATTCGCGTGAATGCCATCGCTCCGGGATTCTTTCCCACGCGGCTCGCCTCGGCCGTGATTGATCGCGCGGGTGAGCGCATCGCCGAACTCACGCCATTGGGACGCGTGGGCGAAGAAGGCGAGCTTAAGGGGACGATTTTGTTTCTCTCCGCGCCGGCTTCGGACTACATCACGGGTCAAACGATCGCCATCGACGGCGGCATGTCGGCGGCATAAGGATTTTCAAGGGGAATCATGCGAAACAAGAATGAGTACGTTCACAGCTTGCGCGACGGGCGCGAGGTTTATTTCAAAGGCGAACGCGTTGCCGACGTGACCGAGCATCCCGAACTCCGCTTGGCGATTGATCACGCGGCGATCGACTACGAGATGGCGCATGATCCTGCCTGGACTCAGCTTGCCGTGGAAGGCGAAGGTGCGGATGCGTATAGCAGCTACTTCAAGCTCCCGAAGTCGAGTAAAGATCTGCTGCATCGCAGTGAACTGATTGAAACCGCCACGACGCTCGGCGGAACGCTGGTTGTGCTGATCAAGGAAATCGGCACAGACGCGCTCTTCGCGCTGCACTTGGTAGCCCACGAAGTCGATGCCAAGAAAGGGACCAAATATCTCGAACGCGTGCGCCGCTTCTACGATCACGTCAAGAATCACGATCTGGCGATGGCCGTGGCGCAGACGGACGTGAAGGGCGATCGCTCGAAATCGCCGCTCGAACAGGAGCATCCCGACTACTACCTGCGCATCGTCGGCGAAACGCCCGAGGGGATCATCGTGCGCGGCGCGAAGGTCCACACCTCGGTATCCATCAATAGCAATGAACTGATCGTGCTGCCCACGCGTGCCATGAAGCCGGATGAATCCGCTTATGCGGTGGCGTTCGCGATTCCGATGAATACGAAAGGCGTGAAGCTGATCACCAGTCCCTATGGCTCGCATCACGACGATTCAAATTTCGACGCGCCGCTCGCGTCGAAGCATCGCATGATGGAAACGCTGACGGTGTTCGACGATGTTCTGGTGCCGCATGATCGCGTGTTCCTGAACGGCGAGTGGGAATTCGCCGGCGAACTGGCGAAAACTTTCGTGGAGTTTCATCGCTTTACGGCGATCTCCTATAAGCTGCCGTTAGTGGACGCGCTCGTCGGCGCGGCCTTGCTCATGACGCACTACAACGGGCTGGAGAAGGCCAAACACATTCAGGAAAAGCTCGCGCGCTTGATCGCATATGCCGAAACGTTGCGTGCGTTGATCCGCTTGGCGGCGCTGGAGCACGAAACCGGCGCGCTGGGCATCGCAATTCCGAAAACGCTCATCGTAAATATGGCCAAGCTTCACTTTGCGACGAACTTCCATCAGATGCTCGCTTATGTGCAGGACATCACTGGTGGGCTGATCGCCACAGGGCCGGGCGAAGCGGATCTGAACGGCGAAGAAACGGGCAAGTGGGTGCGTCGCTACTTAGGTGGTCGCAAGGGTGTGAAGGTCGAGGATCGCCTGAAGGCCATCAATCTGGTGAAGGAACTCACCGCGACTGATTTTTCGGGATATCAAGCTGTTCTGGCGATTCACGCCGAAGGATCGATTGAGGCCGAGAAGCTCGCCATGGCGCGGGAACATGATTCGGCGCGCTGCGTGAGCCTCGCAAAGATGCTGGCGGGGATTACTCATCCTTAACAGGTGACGCAGGAGCCGCAGTGCCTGACAGAAAAGCTCGCGCCTGCGCGACGATCGCAACGCTGTGTTCGGATTCCCGAAATTCTCCGAACACGAGTGGCGCATGATCTTT
>CAITIX010000253.1 GCA_903892565.1 uncultured Acidobacteriia bacterium | reverse complement strand
TCATCGTTGAACGCCTTCATCGCTTCATCCATCTGGTCGAACTTCTTCATCGCGTAATAATGCGCCATCAGCTGCAGAATATAGTTCGTCTGGTCTGGATTATTCTGCACCTTCTGCTTCAGCAGTTCTTCGCCTTCCGCCAAGTGGTTAGCGCGCATATATTGCCCGTACAAAGCGTCATACATGGGACCAAATGTCTTGTTTTTTGCAATCACTGCGCGCGCCAGCGTTTCGGCCTCCGCAGCTTGATTATTTAATACAAGAGCCTGGAACAAGGGCATGCTCAGCTCCTGCTTGCCCTGTGCCTTATAGGCGGACGAAAGCTCGCTGACGGCCTTGGGATAATCCTTCTCGATCAGCGCCATCTGGCCCGTGAGACGATGTCCGTCATAGGAATTCGGATCGGCCTGGAGCAGGCGATTGACAAGTTCCCGGGCTTCTTTCAGCAGATCGGTGACGTGCGCGGGATCCTGCGTTGCCGCCACCAAATAGATCTCGGCAAGTTTGGTGCTGGCATCGGCATTCTTCGGCTGCAATTCGATGGCGCGACGGAACGCCCGGACGGCATCGCCGAAGGCTCTCAGCTGAAGTTCCGTCAAGCCCAAGCGGTAATAGGCCTCGCCAAACTTCAAATCCTTTTGCAAGGCGCGACGATACATGATCGACGCTTCCTTGAACTGGTTTTTAGCAAAGAACTTATTGCCATTTTCGACATAGCGTTGCGCCTGGGCATGTGGATCCTGATTGCAAGAGGCAAGCAAAAAAACAGCCAGCAGCAAGAGCGAGAGCTTCCAGTTTTTCATCAATTTTCACTTCACCACAATTGGCGCTACGATGCAATGGCAGGAACCCCATCGACGATCACGCATCATTCACATTTCTTTGGAGAAAGTGGTCTTCTGAACACGCCCTGCGCAAAGTTCAACCGCACCTGTGTCTCTGCCATTGCGTCCGTTTCCTGTTTTAGAGTAGAGTTGGATTCTAGTCTTGCAAACCGGAGGCGGCGAGAATGGCGTTTTGCTCAAACTGCGGCACAGAAGGTCAGGGACGTTTTTGCGCGAAATGCGGATCGCCGATCGGCGCCGATCCCGCGGCTAGCGCACCCCCGCCGCACCAGGCTCCGCCCCCACCGCCCAACTATTCCCAGCAGCAACAAAGTAATTTCGCGCCGCCCTCTGGCGGGATGCAAGCCACCGGATTGACCGAGAACATGGTCTCGGCCTTGTGCTATCTGCTCGGCCTGTTGACGGGGATCCTCTTCCTGGTTCTGGCACCTTACAATCAGAGCCGGCTGATCCGCTTCCACGCCTTTCAGTCGATCTTTCTGCATCTCGGCATGATCGCCACCATGATTGCGATTATGGCCGTGACCAGCATCCTGCACCTGATTCCGTTTGTGGGAGTGATGATTAGTTTCGTGCTTTACCCTCTGGCCGGGCTCGCATTCTTCGTCATCTGGCTGGCAGCGATGTACAAGGCCTACAACAACGAACGCTGGGTGTTGCCCATCATTGGCCCCATCGCTGAAGCTCAGGCCGGCTCATAAAACGCTCGTCTTAAATTCCTGGTAGCGCACTACGCGGCGCGCGCGTCTATATCCATGAAACCGGATGCACGCGCGCCGGTTGTAAACTTGAGTGGGAGTTACTTTTGCGTCTATCGCCCTATCCGTCGCCGACCTATCTATTGCTCGCTGGTTGTATCCTTTTCGCAGGATTCGGCTTCGGCCAGGCTACGCCCGCGGCGGAAACCACGACGGCGCCCGTCGTCGACGTCCTGGATTTCTACGGCCTGGGCAAAATCCCCGAAGCGCGCATCCGCAAAGTCCTCGGATTTAAAGAAGGCGATCCATTCCCGCGTTCCAAGGGCGACGTGGAAGAGCGCTTAGACGATCAGCCCGATATCATCGAATCGCATCTGGAAGCCGTGTGCTGCGACGCAGGCAAGACCATCATGTACGTCGGCATCGAAGAGAAAGGTTCTCCGCATTTCGATATCCGCGAGGCCCCGGAAGGCGACGTCGAATTGCCTAAGGGTGTCCTGACGAATTATCGCGATTTTCTCGACGCCTACGCTTCTGCCGTCCGGCGTGGCGCAACCGCCGAGGATCTCACGCACGGACATTCGCTGATGGCCGATCCCTTGGCCCGCGAAATCCAAATGAAGTTCTTCGATCTGGCGAAGAACGATATGCGTGAGCTACGTGACGCGCTCCGCAATTCCTCCGACGACGAGCAGCGTGCCGCCGCCGTTTACGTCATGTCCTACGCCGCCGATAAACATGCGATTGTCGACGATCTGCAATTCGCCCTGCGCGATGCCGATCCCGCTGTGCGCGCCAACGGCGTGCAAGGCCTCCTCGCCCTGCTGGTCTACTCTCGCTTGCATCCCGAATCCGGCATCAAGATCGAACCCACGTGGTTCATCGAAATGCTGAATTCGCTTTCCTGGACCGATCGCGATCACGCGTTGAAAGCCCTGCAAATTCTCACCGACAACCGCGACGCGTCCACCCTCAGCCAGCTGCGCGAACGCGCTCTGCCTGCCTTGATCGAAATGTCGCGCTGGAAGACCTTGGCGCATGCGCTGCCGGCATTCGTCCTTACCGGTCGACTGGCTGGTTTGACCGATCAGCAGATTCAGGACGCATGGACCAGCGGGAATCGCGAATCCGTGATTGCGGCCGTCAAGACCGATCCCGGCAGCAAGAAGAAGCGCTAGAATTACTTCGATCGTGGCACAAAGAATCGGCCCATCCCGAGCAGGGTGGTGCATTTCAACCACGTGTCGTCACCTTCAACCCCTCGTAAGCTAATGATTTTCTTATTGGATAGAAATGGTAGGACGATTGCTCATTAACGCGTTGTAATGCGGCCCTGTCTCTCGATCAGCGTGCTTGTCGGATGCCTCAGCATTCTGGCGCCCGCGCAGACGTGGCCCGCGTCACAACCTTCCTCACCGGTGAACCGCGGCAACAGCGAAGATGCCGTGGACCCCGATGCCCTCATGCACGGCGTTGCGCGACTCAGCTTGATGAATGGCGGTGTTTCCGTAACTCATGGAAATATGGGCGAGATGGCGGCAGGCGTGTTGAACTCTCCGCTGTTGACCGAAGACCGCGTGGTGACCACCGGCAACGGACGCGCGGAAATCCAACTGGACGGCGCGAATCAGGTGCGCATCGCGGGAGCTACGGAAGTCCGCATGGGAGATCTGCAATACAAGCGATATCAAGTACAGATCGCGCAAGGGCTCATCACGTTTCGAGTGCTTCACGATAACGATGCCGTCGTCGAGATCAGCACGCCGTCCGTTTCCGTGCGTCCTCTAAGGCAGGGAACGTATCGAGTTTCGGTAAACGCTGAAGGCTTAACGGAAGTCACCATTCGCTCGGGCGACGCCGAAATCTCTTCGCCCACGGGCACGGAACCGCTTCGCGCGGGTCAGACGTTGCTGTCGCGCGGCAATCCCTCCGATCCGGAATTTCGCACGGCCAACATGCCCGCGCCCGATGAGTGGGATCGCTGGAATACCGAGCGCGATCACTACTTCGAGAGCCCTTTAAATCAGGGGCAGAACCTCAGCCCCGATCTTTACGGCACGGAAGACCTGAACGCCTACGGACGTTGGACCAACGATCCGTCCTATGGCAACGTGTGGATCCCGAACCAGGGCCCTGACTGGGCGCCGTATCAGGATGGCCGCTGGTCTTATCTGGATTACTACGGATGGACGTGGATCGGCTATGAGCCGTGGGGTTGGGTGCCATATCATTACGGGCGCTGGTATCGCGGCTCTTTCGGATGGGCCTGGTATCCCGGCGCGTTTGGCGCGCGCCACTCTTGGAGCCCTGCGCTCGTGGGATTCTTCGGTTGGGGATATCCGGGCTTCGGCGCCAGCTTCGGTTTCGGCAACATCGGCTGGGTTCCTCTGGCTCCTTATGAAGCGTACCGTCCTTGGTACGGGCGGGGCACTCGCGGAACTTCGTTCGTCGCGAACATTGGCATCGCCGAGAACTTTCGAAATGCGCGCATCAACGGTGCCATTACCGGAGTAAGGGCAGGGGATTTCGGTCGATCCGCGGTCAACGGATCTTCCCTCTTGCGTCCAAACGCTTCCGATATCTCTCACGCCTCGATGTTTTCTGGCGGCGGTCCTCCGGCCGGCATGTCGGTGAACGCAGGACGCGGCACTGGTATCTCTGGAACCCAGGGAGCGGCGCCGGGGATGTCGCGCAGCAACACGCGCTTCTATTCCTCTCCGACGTTTGCGGGAACACGCTCGCCAGGGTTTTCCAACGGCTTCAATAACGGCGTCTCAAATGGATCTCCCGCCGGAACACCCAACACCGGTGGCTGGCGCAGAATCGATCCTGCAACCTCCGGCGTGTCGCGTGCGCCGAATGTGCCGAGCGGCGGGCAAGGTTTTGGCAATGGGTTGGGTACCGGGGTTGGTAATGGTTTTAACAGTGCGCCCGCAGTGCGAGCGCAAGGCTTCCAGAACCCTAGCGCGGCCTTCGGTACGGGATCGCAGCCGGTCAGAATCGCTCCGCCCATGATCAACAATCGCGCGTCGTTCGGTCCTGCGGCAGGCCCCGCGCCCGCTCCGGGCGGATTCGGTTCGCCGCGCTCTAGTATGGGCCCCTCCGGCGGATTCAGCCGACCTTCGGCACCGCAAGGTGGCGGCATGCGCAGTGCACCCAGTGGAGCGCGCTCCAGCGGCGGAGGCCGCAGTTCGCACCGCTGACGAGTTTTCATTTCTTCCCTCATAAGGCCTGGTGAGACGCAAGTCTGCCAGGCCTATTTTTGTCAGACAGGATCCGGACAACGCTAAAACCCCGGGCGTGAGTCCGGGGATACATCCGAGCTTGGCGGCATTGAGCAACTGTATCCCCGCGCTTACGCACGGGGTTCTGCGTCGACAGGGGTTCTACGTCGACCAGGGTTCTACGTCGACAGGGTTCTACGTCGACCCTGTTCGTAGTTTGTCAATCTGTCCGGTTTGATTCACAC
>CAITIX010000252.1 GCA_903892565.1 uncultured Acidobacteriia bacterium | reverse complement strand
TTCAGCACCGAACCGCGACCGTCAGGGAGCGGACAGAATGATAACGTTTCTTTGCGACAGGCCTCGAGAATGCGGTACTGCCGACATTATTGACAAGCCCCAGGCTGAAAAGTCTGAGTGAAATCGGTCGCGAGGCCCTTGTGTTTGTGGAACAGGAGCAACTTCCTTGAAAACAATAATCGGACCCGAGCCGTGACCATAGGGAGCGGTCCAGCGCTGAATTTTTCACGCAGCAGTTTTCACGCAGACTCTGATGCCACGGAGTGATAGCCCCGTCCCGTAAGAGCGGACAGATGCACCTCTCGCAATGCCCTACATCGAACTCCATTCCCGCTCCGCGTTCAGCTTCCTCGAAGGCTCCTCCATCCCCGAGGACCTCATCACCCGCGCCGCCGCGCTCGACATCCCCGCCCTCGCGCTCCTTGATCGCAACAGCCTCTCCGGAGCCGTCCGTTTTCATCAGCAAGCGAAAAAGTCCGGCGTCCGCGCCATCATCGGCGCTGAAATCGCCGCCCCGGAAGGCTTCCGCTATGCACTTTTAGCCGAATCCCAGCAGGGATATCAAAACCTCTGCCGCCTCATCACGAAAATCAAACTGCGCACCGGCCACGGCGAACAAGAGAACGCCATCGCCCACCCCGACGATCTCGCCGAACACGCCGCGGGACTCGTCTGCCTCACCGGAGGCGACGAAGGCCCATTGGCGCACGCACTCCATCACCCCAGCACCGAACCGCGAATATCACCCGGTAGCGGGCAACATCCACACAGCACCGAACCGCGAATGTCAATGAGCGGACATCTTGAAGACACCGCCCACGCCCGCATCGACCAACTCGTCGGCATCTTCGGACCCCGCAACGTCTTCGTCGAACTCCAGCGCCACTTCGATCGCACCGAGGAATATCGCAATCACGCCGCCCTCGCCATCGCGCGCAAATTGAAGCTGCCGCTGCTTGCCACCAACGGCGTCTCTCACTCGTTCGCCGAGGATCGCGACTTGCTCGACGCCCTCACCTGCGTCCGCCACAAGACCACCATCCACGAAGCCGGGCGTTTCCTTGCCCGCAATTCCGAGCGCCACCTGAAGCACACCGCGCAAATGGAAAAGCTCTTTGCCGATCTCCCGGAAGCCGTCGCCCACACCGAGGATCTCGCCGCGCGCCTCGGCTTCTCCTTGTGCGATCTCGGCTACAAGTTTCCCGACTATCCCGTGCCCCCGGGCGAAACCATGAACTCGTATCTGCGCAAGCTGGCCGATGCCGGAGCGCGCGAACGTTACCGTCCGTATTACGAAAAAGCGCAGCGCCAAATCGAGCGCGAGCTCGCCATGATCGAAAAGCTCAACCTCGCGGGCTACTTCCTCATCGTTTGGGATATCGTGCGCTTCGCGCGCGAACAAGGGCTGCTCGTGCAAGGGCGTGGCTCGGCGGCGAACAGCGCCGTTTGTTATTCATTGAAGATCACCGCCGTCGATCCCGTCGGTATGGATTTGCTCTTCGAACGGTTTCTCTCCGAAGAGCGCGGCGAATGGCCCGACATCGATCTCGACCTCGCCAGCGGCGACGAACGCGAGCAAGCCATTCAATACGTCTACGAACGCTACGGCAAACTCGGCGCCGCCATGACCGCCAACATCATCACCTATCGAGGACGCTCCGCCTCGCGCGACATAGGCAAAGTGCTCGGCTTCGAAACCGAAATGCTCGATCGCCTGTCCAAGGTCGTCCCCTATTGGGGATTTCACGACGATAAGAAAGACACCGCCGAACGCCAGTTCGCCCAAGCAGGTGTGGATCTAAAACAGCCTCTCGTGCAGAAGTTTCTCTCGCTCTACCAGCGCGTAAAGGATCTCCCTCGTCATCTCGGCCAGCATTCCGGAGGCATGGTGATCTGCCGCGGACATCTCGATTCCATCGTGCCCCTGCAGCCCGCCACCATGCCCGGCCGCTTCGTCATCCAGTGGGATAAAGAGGACTGCGCCGATATGGGCATCGTCAAAGTCGATCTCCTCGGCCTCGGCATGATGGCCGTCATCAAGGAATCTCTCGGCCTCATTCGCGAGCATGATCACGAAGAAGTCGACCTCGCGCATCTCCCCGCCAACGATCCCAAAGTCTACGCCGCCTTGCAGAAGGCCGACACCGTCGGCATGTTCCAAGTGGAAAGCCGCGCGCAGATGTCGTTTCTTCCCGGCATGCGGCCCGACAAGTTTTACGACATCGTCGTGCAAGTGGCCATCATCCGCCCCGGCCCCATCGTAGGAAAAATGCTGCATCCCTACTTGCGCCGCCGTCAGGGATTAGAAGCCGTCACCTATCCTCATCCTGCGCTCGAACCCGTGCTCGCACGCACTCTCGGCGTGCCTCTCTTTCAGGAGCAACTCCTGCGCATGGCGATGATCGTCGCCGGATTCAGCGGCGGAGAAGCCGAAGAACTACGCCGGGCGATGGGGTTCAAACGCTCCGAAAAGCGCATGCAGGAAATCGAGGGCCGCTTGCGCGCCGGCATGACCGCCAACGGCATTCCCACCGACGTGCAGGATCTCATCGTGCGCTCCATCGGATCCTTCGCCGCTTATGGATTCCCCGAATCGCACGCCGCCAGCTTCGCCCTCATCGCCTACGCCAGCGCCTATTTGAAATGTCATTATCTGGCGGCCTTCACTGCAGCCATCTTGAATAATCAACCGATGGGCTTCTATCATCCCGCCACGCTGGTGAAAGACGCGCAGCGCCACGGCCTGCATTTCCGACCTGTGGATGTCACGCGCAGCAGCTGGCTCTGTACCTTGCAAAGGGACCACGCGTCCGATGCCTGGAGCATCCGCTTGGGGTTGAATTACTTAAAAGGCCTGCGCCGCTCCACCGCCGGAGGCATCGTGCAGGCGCGCGCCGAAAGCCCCTTCCTCAGCATTCGCGATCTCGTGCGCCGCGTCCCCGGCATTCGCAAAGAAGAAATCGAATCGCTCGCCGAAGCCGGAGCATTGAACTTTATTGACGACAATCCGAACGCTCGTCCTCATCGTCGCGACGCTTTGTGGCAAGCCGAACTCGCCGTGCGCCCCATAGGCGAACTGCTCGAGCAACAACACGCGCAACACGAAGAACTACAACAAGAGCTTGATGAACATTCTCCGCTCGCCGCCATGAGTCCCCTCGAGCGCCTCTCCGCCGATTACCGCATCACCGGACTCACCATCGGCGCGCATCCCATGCGCCTGCATCGCGACGCCATGAACAAGCTCGGAGTCATCCGCGCCTCCGATCTCGCGCACCTGCCCGATGGCCGCCGCGTCCGCATCGCCGGAGCCGTCATCTGCCGTCAACGCCCCAGCACGGCCAATGGTTTTGTCTTTCTCAGCTTGGAAGATGAAACCGGAATCTCGAACTCCATCGTCCTGCCGGATTTGTTCGAAGCCCGCAAACTCACCATTGTCGAAGAAGCATTCCTGCTGGTCGAAGGGATTCTGCAAAATCAGCGCGGGTCTGTTTCTGTCAAAGCCGCGCGCGTCGAAGGATTACACCTAAACGCCGCCACCCTTGCCTCGCACGATTTTCATTAATGTTTCATTGCTGGCACTACGAGCAAAGCCGAACGAGGGAGAGTGTTCAGCACCGAACCGCGACCGTCAGTGAGCGGACAGCCCGCTAATTCGTCCACGGCCCGCGATCGGACCTCTGCTTCTTCATATACACTTCGAACTTGCGCTTCGCCCGCGCCAGCTTCCACGAACGATACGCGTCGCGTAACGACCCCGTGATATTCACTCTCACCGGCGGCCGTCGTCCCTTGTGTGGAATCTGCAGGAAGATGTAGCCGAACAACATGCCGCCCAGGTGCGCCACATTGCTCACGGGACTCGCCGTATTAAACGAACTCAGAAACGCAATCACGCCGATGATCATGACAAAATACTTCATCTTCATCGGAATCAAAAAACTGAACAGCACCTGGCGATCCGGCCACAAAACAGCGGTCGCCAGCAACAATCCATAAATCGCGCCACTCGCACCCACCGTGGCGACGCCCGGATTGCCGAACAGATAATTGCCCACCACCACGCACAGTCCCGCGCCGATGCCGCAAAAGAAATAGAACTGCAAATAACGCCGCGTGCCCCACAGCCGCTCCAATTCCACTCCAAACATCCACACCGCCAGCATGTTCCACAGGATGTGGCTGATCCCCACATGCAGAAACATGTACGTCACCAGCTGCCACACGAAAAACAATTTGACGACGGCCGCCGGAACCAGCGAACAGTAGGTGAAGAATTCCGCCAACGCGCTGCCGCTAGGCGTGAAAAATTGAATAAGGAAGATGCCGATGTTGGCGATCAGCAGTCCTCTGGTCCCCGGCGGCAATCCGCCCGCGAACCCGAGGTTTGGTGCCCAGGATCTTGTACTTATGCCCATCGCTGCATATCCATCAGGGTGTTCATCAGGAGTGCTTATCGTCAGGATAGCATTCGCCTATGACTCAACTGCCAGTATCCGTCCGCCGCCGCGCAAAAACATCCCGCTACAAATAGATCGATGAATATGCTCCAGTACGTACAGAACTGGCAACAAACTGCTTCAGTACAAAAAAGATGGTGCGACGCAACAAAGCACCAAACTGTGATTGCATGGCTGCAACTTCCTCGCTAGTATTTATCCATGGTCATTGTCCGTGGCCATCAGTACCCCGTAGATGCTGGCTTCGATTTTTTCGACCGTGACCACACCCCATGCCCAGACCGACCATCGATAACGTTATTTGCCCCACCTGCGGGAAAAGGGACGTCCGCATCTCGGATGGCTGGACGCCGCTCGATCATGTCGCTCTCCGCGTGGGTCTTACCGCCCTCCGCTGCCGTTGGTGTGATGCCCGCTTTTACCGTTTCATTGCGTTACCGGACCAGGTGAAGCAGAAGATCGCCGGCGAAAACGTGTTCCGCCTCGCCGTTCGTCTGTTTTCCGGGCGAAACCTGGGGACTCCCAAACCGCTGCGCCTGCTCGCCTCTCCCACTTCCGATAGCGTTCGCTATGTCAAGCGCACTATGACCCACGCAACGGATCAAGTGGCACCGAATCCGGCGTTTGCACCAAGCGACGCCGCAGCCAATACATCCAGCGCGAAGTACTACTCTCCGCGTACCGCGATCGGCGGTCTTCCGCCTTATGCAACTCTCTTTACGCCAGATCCACGAGCGCCGTTGCGCCAGCCTGGGCAAAGCAATCGCCGTATGCTGAGCGCCCCCCAACGGCCCGAGCGCGACAGCAAACGGCTCTTCTGCGTTTTGCTGTTGGACGACGATCCGTCCGTGCGTCGGCTTTTCAACCGCCTGCTCACGAAAGAAGGCTACATGGTGGAAGAAGCCACCGACGTCGCCGCGGCCTCCGCCGAATTGCGTGTCATGCTCCCCGACCTGATGGTGATCAATCTCAGCTCCGCCAAGGACGAAGAGTCCGCCATCAAGACGTTTCGCAAAGCGCATCCGGAATTGAACGTGGTTGTCTTATCCGAAGGCGGCGATCCTGCCAAGAATCTGGACCACCTCTTCTTCGTGCCGCGCCCTTGCCGCGTCAGCACGCTCATCGCGCTGGTGGACGATCTCGCAGCTCAGGCTCCGCCACCCAAGCCCCTGATCCTCGCGGCGCAGGCCTACTCCGCCTGATCCGCCGCTACTGCTTTTTCTTCTTGCCGTTGTTGTTTACGGCCGCCACCGGATTCGGCAGCATCTGCGCGTCCCACTTCTGATACTGCGCGCGCAAATTCTCGAACACGTCGGCATGCACGGCCTTCAGATCCGCCTTCTCTCCCGGATCCACCGACAAATCGTACAGATGCTCCTGCCCTGCCTGCATCAGGTACTTCCATTTACCGGATCGCGCGGCATTCTGCCCAACCACGCGGAAGAACATCGTGCGATCGAACGCCGGCTTCGCGCCCGTGCACACATCCATCAAACTCACACCATCGAAAGGATACGCCGGATCCGCGTTCGATCCCGTAACATCCAGAATCGTCGCCGACCAATCGATCGTCGCCGCAATCTGATTCGTCACGCGCCGCGCAGGAATCACGCCCGGCCAATGCGCAATCGCCGGCACGCGCAGCCCGCCTTCCCACAAATCAAATTTCTGGAAAGAGAACGGCCAGTTGAACGAATACCGCTCACCCCCGTTGTCGCTGGTAAAAATCACCAGCGTGTTGTGATCCAGCTTCGCGGCCTTCAGCGCCTGCAGCACGCGTCCAATGCCCGCGTCCATGCTCTTCACCATCTCGCCGTACACCACCTGCGACCCGCCGCCCTGCATGTGTCCCGGCGCATTGTGATCCAGGTTTTTATCCTTGGGACCTTCCCACGGCCAGTGCGGCGCGTTGTAGCACAGCGCCAAAAAGAACGGCTTATCGTGTTTCCCGCTGATAATCTTAATCGCCTTCTCCGTGAACAAATCCGTCAGATAGCCTTCGTCCTTCGCAGGCTCCAGATTTTCGTACAGATCGTAAATCCCGGCGACGTTTTTGTGCGAGTAGTAATCCGCGCCCGTTCCATTGATGCCGTAGAACTCATCGAACCCGTGACGATTCGGCCCGAACTTCGCGATGTTCCCCAAGTTCCACTTACCCACCAGCGACGTCGCATAGCCGTTCTTCTTCAGCTGCGATGCCACCGTCGGATGATCTTCCGGAATCCCCAGCGTTTCGTTTCCATCCGGCAGCGGCTCGCGCAATCCGACCTCTAGCCTTTGCGGATAGCGCCCCGTATGGAACGCACAGCGCGTCGGCGTGCACACAGGAGCCGATGCATAGTTATCCGTGAACCGGATTCCGTTCTGCGCCAGCCCATCGATCACCGGCGTCTTGTACTCCGGCCGCCCGTAGCAGCTCAAGTCGCCATAGCCCATGTCGTCGGCGAGAATGAACAACACATTCGGACGCTTCGGCACCGCCGCTTCGCTGTTCTCCGCCGCTGCACCCACCGCCGTCGCCACCAGCGCCGTATTGATAAACTCTCTGCGATTCATAGAAACCCCTTTCGTAATTCTCTAGTCTAATCAGTGATCCCGTGTCACGCATCCATCACTTCGTCGCCATCACACTTCGTCGCCATCAGCCCAGGAACCGACCTACTGCCTCTGGGCGCACCTGCTACACTTGCTACTACATATTGATATTCGGGGATAAGTAGGTGCCAAAACTTATGAAGTTCAGATTCGCTCTCATTCTTTGCCTTTGCCTCGGCTGCGCGGTGATCGGCTCGGCGCAGACCCCGCCCTACAGCGAATTCAACATTCCGACGACGGTCAGCGGTCCCGCCGGTGTTACAAGCGGACCGGACGGCGCTCTGTGGTTTACCGAGTTCTTCACCAACAAAATTGGACGACTCACCGCCGGGGGAGCGTTTACCGAATACCCCATCACCACCGCGAACAGCGGCCCCACAGCCATCACCCGCGGAGGCGACGGCGCGGTGTGGTTCATCGAGTATTCGGCAAACCAGATCGGGCGAATCTCGACATCTGGTGTAGTAACCGAATACACACTCCCGACTCCGCAGGCCGGACTCGATGCCATCACCGCTGGCCCGGATGGCGCCGTATGGTTTACCGAAAATCTCGCGAACAAGATCGGGCGTATCTCACCCAGTGGCGTCCTCACGGAGTACACGCTGCCCACGCCCCTAAGCGCCCCCTATGGCATCACTGCCGGATCGGACGGGGCTGTGTGGTTCACAGAGACCGGCACAAATAAGCTCGGACGAATCACCAGCGCCGGGCTCTTTAGCGAGACCTTCGTACCAACGATCCTCAGCGGTCTCACCGACATCACCACCGGGCCAGACGGAGCGCTGTGGTTTATTGCGCTCAGTACGTTTCACATCGGCAGCATGACCACCAGCGGCACGTTCTCTTACTACTTGATCCCCGGCACGAATGGCAATCCTACGGGAATCGTGGCAGGCTCCGATGGCGCCCTCTGGTTTCTCCAGTTGCGCGGGCTGCTCATGAGGATCACCACCGCCGGAGCTTTCAGCACGTATTTCGCGCCCACCAGCGACATCCGCAGCCCCGTGTCCGGACCGGACGGTGCCATCTGGTTCACCGAATATCTCTCGGGCAAAATCGCTCGAGCGGGAATCGCCATCTCCGCCGCAACGCCCATCATCACCGGCTCCGCCCTGCCCTCCGGCGTCACGGGCATCTCGTACGCCGCGCAACTCGCCGCCACCGGCGGCACCGCTCCTTACAGCAATTGGACCATCACCGCGGGAACGCTTCCGGCCGGCTTGACGCTTAATTCGGCTTCCGGAGCAATCACCGGTACACCTCTCTCTGCCGGAACGTCGACCGTCAGCGTGACGGTGCGCGATAGCCTCGGCGTAAGTTCGCCGCCGCAGGTTTTCACGATCGCGGTGACCGCGCCCCTTTGCACCTACTCTTTGAATACGAGCAGCGCTGCCTTTTCGTCGTTCGGCGGAGTCGGGTCTGTCAACGTCACCGCGCCCGCGGGCTGTGGGTGGGCGATCTCGGGGATCCCCACATGGATTACGATCACCTCAGGCAGTGCGGGAACAGGAAGCGGTACCGTGAATTTTACGGCGGCTGCCAATGGCACGAATTCACCCGTGAGCGCCACCATGTTCATCGGCGGCGTCCCGTTCACGGTTCAAGAGGGAGCGTCCACAACTCCGAACTTCGTCGGCTCCATGCCTCATCTGGTTTCCGACGGCGGCTGGAGCACCACGTTTACGTTTGTCAACAAGAGCACGTCCGCCGCGCAAACACGGCTCAATTTGTATGATCCCAACGGGAGTCCGCTGTCCCTGTCCCTCACGTTGCCGCAGCAATCCCCCAACCCAAGCACGCAGAATGCGGCCAGCCAGAATCTGGCGGGAAACGCATCGTGGATCGTACAAGCCTCCGGCTCGGGCCCACAATTTTTCGAGGGCTCCGCGCAGCTCGCGTCCACCGGAGCCGTGGACGGCTTCGCCATCTTCCATTTCAATCCATCACAGCAGGAAGCCGTGGTCCCCATGGAAACCCGCAACGCGAATTCCTATATTCTGGCCTTCGACAACACCAATAACGTGCAGACCGGAGTCGCCATCGAAAACATCTCGGCCGGGACGTCCGGCATTCCCGTCAACATCCGCAATGACGTCGGCACGCTGATCAGTACGACCATTCTTACCGTGTCACCCAACGGTCACAAGTCCTTCGTGTTGTCGACGCAGTATCCCATCACCGCCAACATTCGCGGCACCATTGAATTTGTTACCACCCCGTTGTCGCAGATCAGCGTGCTCGGCATCCGCTACACTCCGCCTGGGACGCTGACGACGATCCCCGCTCTCGCCAACGTCATCGGCGGCATTGGCTTATTCCCGCACCTTGCTTGGGGCGGCGGATGGCAAACCACCTTCGTCTTGGTCAACACCGGCACGAGCAACGCACAAGTGCAATTGTCGATGTACGACAACAACGGAATTCCTCTAAGCTTGCCCTTGACCTTCACGCAGACGGGATCCACGTCGACGGCATCTTCCGTAACGCAGAATATCCCAGCATTTTCTTCGGCGTGGATCCAGGCAGGTCCCGCAGGTGCCGCGCTGCCCACCGGCTCGGCGCAACTCAATACCGGAGGCAACGTGAGTGGCTACGCCATTTACCGCTACATTCCGAATGGCCAGGAAGCCGCGGCACCCCTGGAGTCGCGCAGCGCCAACGCCTATGTCGTTCCGTTCGACAACACCGGAGGCACCACAACGGGCGTTGCCCTCAGCGGCGCGTCCGCGCAGAATGTCTTTGTGCCCGTCATCATTCGTGACGACTCGGGCAATCAGATCGCCTCCAGCACGATTTTGCTGAATGCCAACGGTCACACCTCGTTCACCTTGGCGAGTCAAGGCCAGGGCTTCCCCGTCACGGGGAATATCCGGGGCACCGTCGAGTTCGACACGCCTGCAGGCGCAAAGCTCAGCGTGCTGGGCATCCGAACGCCGCCCGCTCTCACGTTTACAACGCTGCCGTCTTTGGCGAAATAATCGGAACACGAGTTCCCGCTTGGGACTCTCGAAACTCGCGTCGGCACGATTTCCGACGGCGGCCGTTACATACGCGGCAGAATGCGGCCTGGATCTTTCATCGCAGGCTCTTCGAGATCGAAGCCCATCCAGCGATTCGACATTTCCGAACCCAGCACGGACGCCGCTGTATAGACCGAGCCGTGACCGTGCGGACACATCACTTCCTGCCCGGCGGCTTCGAGCAGCACTTGCCCCGCCACGCCGATTCTCATCGGCTGACGCATGCGCTGCAGACACACGCGGCAACGGCGCGGCTGATCGCGAAACGCCCACAGGCAAATCACGAAGGCACATGCGAAATAACCCCAGGCGAGCAGCGGTCCGCCGCGCACGGAGGCCCCTCCGGTGAGTCCGATCTCGTGGGCTGCCGTTAGCTCAAACACCGCCAGCACTAGTGCGACCAAGGGCATTCCGGTTTTCAGCGCGAAGAAACCCCAGTAGCGGGCCGCGCGCTTCATGGGCGCGCCGCTGCGCCGGTCCAGCGCAAAGCGCACGACAAACCAGAGGAATAAAGCACCCAGTAAGATCCCGAGATCGCCTGCATGTTCGTAGTTTGTCAATCTGTCCGGTTTGATTCACAC
>CAITIX010000251.1 GCA_903892565.1 uncultured Acidobacteriia bacterium | reverse complement strand
GAAGTGATAAGATTCCCAGCGCTTGTTTGAACCTCACATTTCGATTTAGGGGGAAATACATGAGTTCGAAGTCAAGACTTGCCGGCCGTATCGCGCTGGCGCTGGCGGCCACGCTGTTGATCGGCTGGAGCGATATAGCGGTATCGCGACTGCATGCACAAGGCTCATCAGGGACCATTCTTGGAACCGTCACCGACGCTTCGGGCGCCGCCGTTCCCGAAGCATCCGTTCAAGTGAAGAACGTTGGAACCGGTGTTACGCAGAACGCGGTCTCCGACGCGCAGGGGCGCTTCCGCGCGCCGGAAATTAACATCGGCGAATACGAGTTGCAGGCTTCGAAGGCCGGCTTCACGACCGTGGTTCGCAAAGGCGTGGTCCTCACCGTCGGCAGTCAGGCCGTGGTGGATTTCTCGCTACAAGTCGGCCAGCAAACCCAAACCGTCACCGTGGAAGCAGCGGCTTCGGTAGTGGAAACTACCAACGCCGCCGTCGGCACCAACACATCTCAGGAACAGATGCGCGAATTGCCACTCAACGGCCGCAACTTCGAACAACTTATCCAGCTTGCTCCCGGCGTCTCCACCGTGAACTTCAGCACCAACGCCATGCAGGGCCGCGCCGCGCAATATTCCGTTGCCGGTTCGCGCCCCGAAGGCCAGGCCATCATGATGGACGACGAAAACCTGCAGAGCTTTTGGAACAACGGCATCAGCTCTGTGACCGGATCTTCCCTTGGCGTCGAAGCGATCGCCGAGTTCCAGACCTTGACGAACGCCTACGGCGCTCAGTTCGGCGGCAACGGTTCTGTCATCAACGCGGCGAGCAAGAGCGGCACGAATACCTTCCACGGCTCCGCGTTCGACTTCCTGCGCAACAATGTTTTTGACTCGCGCGATTTCTTTAACCCGCGCTCCAGCACGCCCCCTTTCCGCAAGAATCAATTCGGCGGAAGCGTCGGCGGCCCCATCCAGAAGGACAAGTTCTTCTTCTTTGTGGATTACGAAGGCATTCGCCAGTTCCTGCAGCAGAGCGTCGGTCAAGCGCTCATCCCCAATTGCACGGCTGGGTTCTCAAGCGGCTACTGCGCCATCACCGCGACAAATCCAGCTACCGCCGCGGCGATCAGAAACACTCTTCTGCTCTACCCGACGGCTCCGGACCCGAACGGCCCCGCCATTCAGAGGCTGACAACATTTGGCAACCAGGTCGTGCATGAGAACTATTTCCTGTTCCGCTTGGATTACACGTTTTCGGCAAAAGATTCGGTCTTTGCACGCTACTTCAACGATGGCGCGTACCAGCTTTCACCCTTCGCAGGTGCTGCCCAATCCGTTGGTGGCGGTCCGCTCGCCAACTGGCCGGGCACCGATAATTCGCGCGCGCAATACACGGCCATTGAAGAACGCCACATCGTGACGTCGAACATCGTCAATCTGTTCAAAATCAGCTATTCGCGTCCCACCAAGAGTTCCTCGGAGCTCGATAAGGCAACCGTGAAGGACCCGGTGACCGGCCAGAGTGTCCAGCCGCTCCAGTACTTCACGCCGGTCTACCCGCAGGCCACCAACCTCGAGGATGGTTTCGTGAATCTGGTTTCGGCCGGCCTCACGCCACTTGGACCGGCCACCGGAACCGGTCACTTCTCGTTCGCGCAGAACCGCTACGCGATCGGTGACGACGTACTGTGGACCAAGGGCGCCCACGCCATCCGCATCGGTTTTTCGGGTGACCGCATGTTGAACAACAGCTGGAATCCCATCTCGGAAGACGTCGTCTGGACATTCACCAGCATGGCGAATTTTCTGGCAGGCAACGCGATTACGGCCAGCGGCGTGATCCCGGCCGCCGGCAACACGGCGAATCGCGACTACTTCCAATACCACTACGCACCCTACGTGCAGGACGATTGGAAAGTATCGCCCAAGCTTACCGTGAACATGGGCGTCCGCTATGAAGCCACCTCGAACGTCACGGAACGCCACGGCAACCTGTATACGATTGTGGACTTCCTTCACGACAAGGATTTTACGCGCGTCCCGGCCGTGTTCCAGAACAATCCTTCGTTGAAGAATTTCGACCCGCGTATCGGCGTCGCCTTCGACCCGTTCGCGAATCATAAAACGGCCATCCGCGCGGGCTTCGGGATGTTCCACGATCCCATTACGGTGCAGGCCTATCAGACCGGCTACGGTGGAGCAACGCCTTGGCGCCAATCGGTCGTCTCCAACGCGATTTACCCCAACCCTCCAGTCGGCTTCCAGCCCGTGGCGCAGACCGTGCCGTGGTACTACCCGACTTCCTCCACACCCTACATGGTGCAATACAACCTCAATATCCAGCAGGAAATCCTGCCTGCCACGGTGTTGAGCGTCGGCTACGTTGGATCGAAGGGCACGCATCTCCTGACGGGCATCGAATCCAACCCGCCGACTCCCACCATCGACGCCAATGGCACGTATCACTTCTGCACTCCCTCGGGACTAAACAACACCAGCTGTCTTGCGGCAGCTGCCGATCCCGCCCACGCGCGCCTCAATCCCAACATGCAGTACATGCCTACCCCGCGCCCCATCAGCGACTCGCGGTATAACTCGCTGCAGCTTTCGTTGAACCGCCGCCTCTCCCGCAGCGTCCAGGCGCAGGTGTCCTACACCTGGTCGAAATCCATGGACGATGGCGCCTTCGCCGTTGGCAGCTTTAACGGTCTGAATGTCACGCCAGCCATCATCGAAAACCCCTTCGATCAGAAAATCGACAAGGCAGTGTCGAGCTTCGATATCCCGCATGTTCTTCGTGTGAACGGACTATGGCAATTGCCGTTCAAGTGAACCGGAGTAACGAAAAAGTTCGTCGAAGGCTGGCAGATCAGCGGTATCATGAACAACTATAACGGCGTGCCCATCAACGCCAACGCCGGGTTTGACATCGCCGGATTTACCTCCGGCAACACGCCGCGCGCGAACTACGTCTCGGGCTGTGATCCGTACGCCAACGCCCAGACCTACACGCATTGGTTCAACGCGTCGTGCTACACGCTGCCCACGGCAGGCACGTTCGGCAACGCCGGCCGTGATACGCTCCGTGGGCCGGGCGTCTTCAATATGGATCTTTCGCTCTCCAAGGAAACCGTAATTCGCGAACAGATCAAGCTGCAATTCCGCTGGGAAGTGTTCAACGTGGCGAACCACGAAAATTTCGCCAACCCGGCCAATAACTTATTTGCCGCTTCCACCACGTCGACCCAGGGCTTACTCAACGCCACCGCCGGACTGATCACAAGCAGCAACATCGGTACCACGCCGCGTCAGATGCAGTTTGGCCTGAAGCTGACGTTCTAGAATCGCTCCTCAAACAGCGACCAAAAGCCGGGCGGATCAACGCAATTTGATCCGTCCGGCGCCCCTATCACCGAGTTGCATCCTCTGCGGGAACATCCACCGCAATATCAAACCAGCCGATCATCATTTCGTCCCACGTTTGCGGTCCCCAAAGAACTAACGCTGCCGGATCGGGATTGAACGGATTGTTCGCCGAGTTATCATAATACGCGGTCGATTCAATACGCGTCCCGCGCGGCAGCACCTTGGGAGTTTCCAGATAGTAATACGGCTGCCAGTTGAAATCGAACTTGGGGATATCCAACAGAATTTCGGATTCTCCGTTGGGATACACGGCACGCATCTGGAACGATTTTCCGCGTAAGTGCGCATGCGGCCGCAACGCCATCAGCTTCGCATCCTGGCGCACCGTCGCGATGCCATTCACGCGGAAATTCGCGGCTCCCGGCGGAATCAGCAACCCCGGAGGCATCGATTGCATCGCGATAATCTTTTCCGTGACCGGCGCCGTCGCAAAAACAAGTCCGATCTTCGTGCGGTCCTGCGCCGGCTTGCCATTGGTGGCGTAGTGCATCTGGAACGTTAACGTGGAACCCGCGCGCACCAGACGCGCCTGCCCAGGCTTCCAGATCTGCGCCAGCATCCCTGGCCCATAGCCGCCGAGATACTCTTCGCTTTTATCGTTTTGGGCGCCCTTGAACTCGGCCGATTCCACAACGACGATGGCGTGATGCACCACCGCTCGGTTGCTCGGGCGGACCTCCGCCATTTGCACCCACTTATCTTCGGTGAAATGCGTGGGCACGCGGATGTACTGATAGTCGATGGCTCCCGTGGCCGGGACCTCAAACGGCTCCGGCATTTCGAATACAACGTCGGGCTGCGGAATCTGCCAGCCCTCGGCGAACACCTTCGCGCGCGGGGCGTCCGAGGCCTTTCCTTCCGGAGCTCCGGCGTCGATCCAGGCGATGAGCTTTTCTTTGTCGGCGGGCGCCAGTGAGAGATCGTTCGAGAACTTGCCGTACTGCGGATCGGGCGTCCACGGAGGCATTTTTCCCGTCAGTACGGCAGCGCGGATCGCTTTCGCCCAAGGGCGCGTAGCTTCGTAGGTCAGCAGCGACATGGGCGCAACTTCGCCCGGCCGGTGACATCCCTGGCAGCGGGATTGCAGGATGGGCTCGATGTCCTTGTGGAAGGTGGGTTGAAGAGGAGGCCCGTCCGCGGCGAGAGCGGGAACCGCCAACAGAGTCGCGACTAGAAATCGAAGTATCACAGGAGCGTTACATCTATGCTAACCCGAACCATTTGCACCGGATCACCCTTGCCCAATATGGACCTCGCAACTCAGGCCGACCCGTCCCAGTCGTCACGGCTTACGCCAGCCTGTTGCAGAAGCCTCGCCAATAAAGACGGTCCGATTTCGCTCGCATGTGGATTCGGCAATACCAGGCGCACAGAGCCGCGAACCAGGAATTGATGCTTGCCTCCGGAAAAAGGTCCCTCAAATCCAAGCTGTTTGAAGCGGGAGATGAGATTCGAGCGTTTGACCGGGGTGAGTTTCGTGCCCACGAGGATAGCTCACGCGACTTCGCGAATCGCCAAATCGATCCCATCGACCACGGGAATCGGCTGCTGCCGCGAGAGACTAAACAGCAACCAGTCCTCCAGCGCAGATTTCAGTTCTTCGCGGCATTCTTCCAGGGTGGCCGCCTGGGCCCACACACCGGTCAATTCCGGAATGCTCCCATAGAAGCCCCCTCCGTTTTCGAGCAACTCGTAGTGAGCGCGACGAAGAGCCACGGTGATGTAGTGATTGATCACAACACTACCAATATAAACAATGTAGAAAGCAGGCGGTACCCCCAACCTTTTCCGCCGAAAACTGTCCTGGCAGGACACGGATTGGCTCGGACATTGCCGGCCAACTTTGCCCTGTCCCGCGACACCCGCCGCCGCTCCATGCTACTATTATTGAAGCCGTACTTTGCCCTCGGGCAAACGTGTGCTTCAGGGCACCCGTGCTTTACCGCTGAAGGCTGGACCCAGGAAATTTTATGCCAAAGTTAAAGACCCATAAGGGTGCGTCTAAACGTTTCAAGAAGACGGGCACCGGCAAGATTAAACGCCGTCATGCCATGGCTCGCCACATCTTGACGTCGAAGTCGCGTAGCCGGAAGCGCCGGTTGGGCCAAAGCGATATCGCGGATCCCGCGAATTCGCCGGAAGTCCATCGCATGCTTCCTTACTAGAAGTGACACGGGATTAAGCACATGTACCGGCCCCGGCTCTTTAGAAACGAGCTTGGGGCGACAGGTTGGGGTTTCGGCTCCGGTGCTTAGTTTTAAGATATAGCTCATTGATGTAAATCAGCGAACGGGCTCGCCGCACGTGCCTGCATCGCGGTTGTACTAAGGAGATAAAACGTGCCAAGAGTAAAACGTGGTACCAAGCGGCGCGCAAGCCGCAAAAAGACACTTGCGCTAGCAAAAGGATTTTTCCTTACCAAAAGTAAGCTGCATCGCGCCGCGCAGGAAGCGGTCGAGAAGTCGCTTAAATATGGATACAAGGGACGCCGCCTCAAGAAGCGTGATTTCCGCGCGCTGTGGATCGTGCGCATTGGAGCAGGCTGCCGCGAAGCCGGAATGTCCTACAGCCGCTTCATGAACGGGCTGAAGAAAGCCGGCGTCGATCTGAATCGCAAGATTCTCTCCGACATGGCCACCACCGATGCCGTCGCCTTTGGCGCGTTGGTGAACCAGGCGAAAGCAGCGCTCGAAAAAGCGGCCTAGTTCTGGTCTAACATTCCCGGGGGCCTCCTTTTTGGGGAGGCCCAGTCTTTCTGGACACCAAAGCCTGGAGACCGACGCCTGGAGACAAAAAAGCTATGGCTGAGCCGAAACCCGCTCTTGTGAGAACCGATTCTTCCGAAATGGATGAACTGGCTGCTGCGGAATATGCTACGGAATCGGATTCCCTAGCTGCGCTCGAAGAGCGTATCCGACGCATTGTGGAGCTTGTAAACTCGGCACGCGCCGAGCGCGATCGCGCGATCAAAGAACGCGACGCGGCCATTGCTGAAAAGCACATCGCGACACAAGCAGCGGAACAAGCCCAGGAAAAGCTCGCAGCAGAACTGGATTCGGCACTAGCGGCGCGAGATGAAGCCGTGAGCCAGTTCGAAAAGGCCCAGGGCGTTTCCGGCGAAGCGAAAAAACTGCGCGATGAGTTGGATCACATGCGCGGCGAGCGCAAGCAGGTGCGCACCAGAATCGAAAAATTGCTCGGCCAGATGGATCTTCTCAGCGGCCAGTAAAGGCCGTGGTTAGTTTCGAGCGGCCAATAAGGCCGCGGTTTTAAGAGTTCGACCGGCCAATAAACCTTTCGTCATTAGGGAGGCGCCATGAACCCAGCTGCGGAACGCAAGACGGTGCGCGTCACCATCTTCAATCAAGCCTATACGCTCGCGGCAGCGAACGCCGAGGATGCCGCGGGCATCGAAGCCCTGGCCCACTCCATCGACGACCTGATGCACGACGTCGCACAACGCTCCGGCGTGAGCGATTCCGGCCGAGTCGCCGTGCTCACCGCCCTGCACCTTGCCGATCGACTCCGCGGACTCGAAAGCGAACTCACCTCGCTCAAAGAACGCGTGGATCTGAAAAGCCGCGAGTTCGCGCTCTTGCTGGATCAAGCGATCGAATAGCAATCAAGTCGAAATCAATCAGCAGTCTGTCGCGACGAAAATCATTGCGATGTCCCCTCCTTTACAGTCGGGGTTCCGTGCTAGTTTTGCAAAAAGGCCAGTATTGAGCACCGAACCGCGACCGTTAGGGAGCGGACAGTTTGCGAATGTCTCTTTTCGCGATAGGCCACCACGAACCCCGCTCATCCCCGCCCCAAACGGGACAGGGCTCCCCCCTGGCGTCGGCCAGGGGATCATGATCGGTGTCCGAAGAAAGCCCCCTACGGTCGCGCCTTCGACTCCGCCAAAAACGCCAGCGTATTCGTAACGCATTCGTCAGCATTCGCCACTGCCACATGATAGGCATCGCTCGTCAAAACCAGCAGTCGCGACTTCGGGATCTTCGACTGATACCGCACCACCGTCTCCACCGATTGCAGCGCGCTTTTGTCGGACGTGATGATCAAGGTCGGCGCTTGAATCTTCGGCAGCAGCCCATCCAGCTCAATGTTCGATAGCACCTTCTGCATATCGCGGCGCGTGGACGCGGGCGTCTCTTCTCGCAACTTCTCGAAATAATCCATTTCGGCCTTCGTGGCCGCGCTTCCCAATCTGACTTGCTGCGAAGAATTCTCGAATTGCGGATCTACTTTGCCAAACGGGCCGCTTGCCACGACAACCGAACGCGTGCGCTGCGGATAGGTCGCCGCGAATTGCATCGCAATCGCGCCCCCGGTCTTCGCGCCAATAATATGCGCGGACGCGACGCCAATGGCATCCAGATAACTCGCGACTACCTTTGCGAAATTCGCTAACGACCACTCGAAATCCGCCGGAGCCGCCGAACGTCCGTAGCCCGGCAAATCCGGTCGAAACAAGCGGTACTGTTGCGCCATGCGGGGAACCCAGCCGAACCACACATCGCCGGTTTCCAAGTTGCCGTGCAGAAAAACCACCGGCTCGGCGGTCGTGATCCACGGCGCGCCCAACCAGTCCTCGCGATAGAACATCTGCAGATTCGGAGCCACCGGAACCGTCGCGCTGCCGCGCACGGCGTTCTCCCCGCGCTTCGTTTGCCCCACGGCAACAGGCCCCAGTCCGAGCAGTGGAACAGCAGCGGACGCCACTCCGAATTTCACGAACGCTCTTCTGTCGGGATTCAACACGATTACTAGAATACTTGAATCTCGTTGCGGAAAAACTCGCAAAGCCATGCTGTCGCGACGAAATCGTTGCTTCGTTACTGGTGTCCCCTCCTTTACAGTCGGGGTTCGGTGCCAGTTTTGCCAAAAGGCCCGTTTGTTTATCGCGTTCAGCACCGAACCGCGACCGTCAGGGAGCGGACAGAACGATAACGTCTTTTCTTGCGACAGGCCCCTAGTGTCCCGCCGCAGGAGCCGCCGCACCGGTTTTGTACAACGGCAGCAGCGCACGATCGCCAAACGTGGACTTCAGTCCCGCCATGGCGCACTGTTCGTCGATCGAGCTATCCGACGTACTCACGCCCACCGAGCCGATCATCTGTCCATCGATCACAATCGGGATGCCGCCGATGCCCAGATAGAAGTTGAATTCGTTCGGCGCGACGTCGCGAGCAGGAACGCGGCCCGAATTCTTCATCGGAGCTCCGCGCAGCGACGTAGGCTCGCGCAGACGCTGTGCGGTTTGCGCCTTCAGCATCGCGGTGCGCGCGTTGCCCGGAAAATCGCCATCCATGCGCTCCATGTGGACCATCTCGAACGCGTTGTCGAAAATATAGACGCTGGCGGTTTGGCCCTTCGACGCCGCAAACTCACGGCAGCCCTTCGTCACTGCCTTAGCCGCAGCCAGCGAAATCTGCGTGCCTTCCATGATGTGCGCCGAGCCAGCGCCGCTCACCACCCACTCCGCTGGCAGCGACGACTTTGGAGCTTTCGTGGATCCCCACACCGGAACCGGAAGAGCGTTCGGATTCTGCGCGCCGCCGCGTCCGCCCGGGCCCTGGCCGCGGATATCTTCGATCAGTGGCGGAACCGATGGTCCGAGCACTTCCTGCATCGCCTTGTGCACGCAAATCTCATCGCTCCAGATCGGAGGATTCGGACGATAGCCGCCCGCGCCCACGTAACCGATGGTCTGGTTGTTCATGATGATCGGCAGCCCGCCAGCCACCGGATACAAGCCGAGCTGCACTTCGAGCGCCTCATCGTTCGGATCGCGCGAGACGCGATTCATCGTGGCCTTGCTGGGCTCGCGCGTCAGCATCGCCGTGCGCGCCTTCATCTCCGCCGTTACGACGTTCGTATAATTCTGGCCGTCCATGCGGTCAAAGTAAATATGATTGCCTTCTTTATCGATAACGATGACGGTCTGCTGCGGAGCCTCGCCGTTGATCTGGACGGGATAGATCGGGTTGCCGTCCTTGTCCTTCTCGAAGGTTTGCTTCTCCGAGCGCGCCACCACCAGCGCTTCGCAAGTCTCGGCAATGCGCCGCGCCGACTCCAAATTGATCGTGGAGTAATCGTGAAGCTTTTCAGCAGCCTTTCCGCTGACCACAAATTTCTCGGGGACGCTTTGCGCAAAAGTCGTGCTCGCAATAGCGATCGCGGTGACGGTCGCGATTCCGATGTGCACCATACGTTTCATCAGGGTTTGCTCCTCAAACTTTTGTAGCACAACTTGGCGCACAGACCTGATATCGCAGAAGTGGCATGAATCGTGACGGTTACGCCCCGCTGACCCGGCTCCTCCTCGGCCGATCGACCTGGTGACACAATTCGGCCATTCGCGTCTATTGGACTCAGGGGTGTGTCACGGTGACCCAATCGTCCTTGACAAAAGGTACGGGGTGAGCTAAGATGAGAATTCATTAATCAAGCAGTGTACTGCCAGAAGATTCTCCGGCCCATGGTCATTTTTGGGGCGGAATTGGTTCCCGAAGGATCACGTCGGGTTAGCTGATCAAAATCAATGAAAAAGCAACACTACTTTGTCGTCGTCCTAGCGCATTCCCTCCACGGACGTTTGCGGCGTATTCATATCCCACATCAGGCAATGTATGTTGTTCTAGCACTAGCACTTTTCGGAAGTGTTTCGCTCTTCGGCATGGTTTCCAGTTATCTTCGCATGAGCTGGAAAGTGGCGAACTACAACTCGCTGCGGGAACAGGTCGATGTACTGCGAAGTCGCTACCAGGCCCTGGAGCGGGATAACAGCCAGAAACAAGAACAATTGGCGTCGCTGCAGTTGATGGCGAGCGAAGTGAGCATGTCGCTGGGCATTAAACAGGGGCTCGAAGGCCCCGACTCCATCGCCAACGAAGGGCCGCTGGTTCCCAGCTACCGCGAATCCATTGAATCGTATAACTTTTTGAAATCGGCCAGCTTCTCGCGCATCAATCACGTGTACGCCAGATCCTGGCAGAAGAACATCGTCCCCAGCATGTGGCCGGTCAACGGACAACTGCTCAGCCGCTTTGGCGATCGCCAGGATCCATTTTCGGGAGAAGGCGCCATGCATCCCGGGGTGGACATCTCGGCCTCTACCGGAACACCGGTTCACGCGGCGGCGGACGGCATTATTTCCATGGCGGAATTCTACGCAGGCTACGGCCGCTTGGTCACCATCGACCACGGCGGCGGGATGGCAACACGCTACGGCCATCTCTCGAAGTTCGCAGTCGTGCCTGGACAAGAAATCCGCAGAGGCGACATCATTGGATATTCCGGCTCTAGCGGTCGCGCCACCGGAGCGCACCTGCACTTTGAAGTACGCCTCGGGGGCAGCCCTGTGAATCCGTACCCGTACCTCAAGCGTTCGCCGCTGCTCCAGCAGACGCAAGCCGACCTTCCTTTTTAGGCTGCTGAGCCAACCGTTCTGCTGAGCCAACCGTTCTGCTGAGCCAACCGTTCTGCTGAGCCAACCGTTCTGCTGAGCCAACCGTCCGTCGGCGCAACAAAACCCTTCTTACAGTCACATCCCCTAACGTGTCATCCCGAGCGAAGTCGAGGGATCTGCTGTTATGTTTCTTCTGCGAACTTCTGACTCGGGACACCAGCAGAATCGTTCGCTCTTCTAACTCCCTTGTGCCGAGAACCATCGCTGGTCTCCTGCTCATCGTGAGCACAAATAATAAAATGACCTGGGTCGAAGAGACAGGCAACGGCAACCTGCTAAGATGGATGTTCGTTCCGAACTCATAGATATAGGCAGCGTTGATTTCTTGCTCCGTCGCGTCTTCAAAAGCTTTCAGTATCGAGATTTCCGCCTCATGTGGACGGGTGCGTGCGTGTCCACCATTGGGACCTGGATGCAAACCACCGCGCAAGCGTGGCTGGTCTACGATCTCACGCGCAGTTCCTTCTTTCTAGGCCTGGACGCCTTTCTCGCGCAAGTCCCCATCATTCTGTTTTCGCTTGTGGGCGGAGTGATCGCCGACCGCATGGACCGCAAGAATCTCCTGTTGATCTCGCAGTTCGTGCAGATGTCCACGGCGTTCATCCTGACGGCGCTGGTCTATACAAAGCACGTGCAGGTGTGGCACATCCTGTGCCTCTCCTTCGTGGTCGGCATGGCGCAGGCGTTCGGAGGACCCGCCTATCAGGCGCTGTTGCCCTCGCTCGTCGGCAAGGAAGATATTCAGAACGCCATCGCGATGAACTCCATCCAGTTCAATCTGGCGCGCGTCATCGGGCCGACCATCGGCGGCATCGCGCTGGTGAAAGCCGGAGCCGAGTGGTGCTTTGGATTGAACGGCCTGTCATTCCTGGCTGTCATCGCATCGTTGTACCTGATCAACGTAAACTACGTACCTGCCAAAAGCCGGGAGCCGATCCTCGACAGCATGCGCGAGGGGATTAAGTTTATTCGTAAGAAGCCCGGCATGGATTCGCTGATCGTGTTGGCCTTCGGCATGACGCTGCTGGCGATTCCCCTGCTGACCTTTCTTCCGGTATTTGCGCGCGAAGTTCTGCATGGCGGCCCATCCACCTTTACGCAGCTCTTGGCGTTTTCCGGCGCAGGCTCGGTATGCGGCGGACTCGTGGTCGCTTGGGCCGGCCAGATCAAGGGACAGGGACGCACCGCGCTCATGGTGCTGGTCGGGCTCGGCGGCGTGATTCTGGCGTTCTCCATGTCCACCTATTTGCCGCTTTCCTTGGGACTGATCTTCCTTTCCGGCGGCTCGATGATGGTGGCCATGTCCATGGTCAGTTCGCTCGTGCAGCACGTCGCGTCCGACGAAATGCGCGGGCGCGTCATGAGCGTGTACAACGTCGCCTTTCGCGGAGGAATGCCGGTGGGCAGCCTGCTGCTGGGCCGCATGATCCCGATTTTCACCGCTCCTGTAACGATGGCTGTCACCGGATGTCTGCTCGCCGTCCTGGGACTCTACTTCCTGCTGGTCCACCGGCGTGTCGCCGAACTTTAACGCCCCGACGTTATAATTAAAGCTTCACCTATGTCCCTCGAGTCCCCTTTCAGGCGATGGTTGAACGCCATTCGGCCTGTTCCATCCACCAGGACGTACACCAAGGCGGAACTCGCTCAAAAACAAAAACAGAAGACTTTGTTGCGCGGAACGTTCGGCTTGATTGTGCTCGCGGGCGGCGGATGGTATGCGTACAACTACATATCCAGCGCGCCCCAACGGGCCAAGACCGTTTTGGATCAGGGCATGCTGCAAATGGGCCCCGGCAAATACCAGGACGCGATTCCGTTTTTCGACCGCGCGATTTCCATATCCGCCGGATATCCCGAAGCGTATCTCTATCGCGGCATCGCCGAACACAATCTGGGACAGAACGACAGCGCCCTCATCGATCTGGATAAAGCCGCCGACCTGAATCCCAACCTGGTGCGCGCCTACGACGAACGCGGACGAATCTACGAGGAAAAGGGCGACACAGCCAAAGCGATTGACGAGTTTTCGAAATCGATCAAAATTCAGCCTTCCACCGACGCCTACTATGCCCGCGCGCTGGCCTACGAAAAATTGGGCGATCACCAGAAGGCGCTTCCCGACTTCGATAACGCGATTCTCGAAATGCGCGAAGCTCCTTATGCCTACCGCGCGCGTGCGCTAACTAAGGACGCGCTGGGCGATGCCGACGGCGCAAAAGAAGACCGTGAGACCGCTCACACGATCGACGGCCGGTAGCGAACATGTACTTTGTCCGCGTCCCTCTCGAAAACAATAAGCCGAATCTCGACACTTTAGACGACCCGGCAGACGACCTGACAGCCGCCTTGTGGGACGCGGGAACGCTCGGGATTGTCGAAGGCGATGGATACGTGGACGCCTATTTCGATCACGAGGAAACGGCCGCGCAGTTTGGAGAGCCGCAAAAAGCGCCGGACACCGATTGGGTGCGCGCCACGGAAGACGCATGGCCGCCACTGCTGGTCGGCGAGAAATTCTTCGTCGTCGCCCCCTGGCGCACCGAACCCACGCCTGCGGGACGTTTCCGCTTGGAGATCAATCCCGGCATGCAATGCGGAACCGGCCAGCATCCCTGCACGCAGCTGTGTTTGGAAGCCATGGAGCGGATCATTCGTCCCGGCGATTCGGTGCTCGACGTCGGCAGCGGCTCGGGGATTTTATCCATCGCGGCAAAAATGCTGGGAGCCGGTCGCGTGATCGCCTGCGACATCGATCCCGATGCGGCACCTGCGCCCGGCACGAACGTGTCTGAAGCGGCACCTTTTTTTGTAGGCAGCGCCGATGCGGTGCGCGACGGCGCGTTTGACGTCGCGATCGCCAACATCAGCGAGGCCGTGATCGAAGACCTGCATCCCGAGTTCGTGCGTGTTGCGCGACGCAGAATCCTTTCGGGATTTCAGGATGCAAGCGGCGCGTGGACGTGCATTGTGGAGTAATGCGGTCGAGTAGCGCGGCGCACCGTTTCTCATGGCTTCTCCGGCCACTTGTGTTTCGGATAGCGCCGCGATAATTCGCGCCGCACCTGCGGATACAGGCGTTCCCAGAATCCCGCCAGATCGCTAGTGACTTGCACGGGACGACGATTCGGCGCAAGCAAATGCACTACAACGGGCGTCCCATTGATGCGCGGCGTTTCCTGCACGCCGAAGAAATCCTGCAGGCGCGATTCAATCCACGGCGGCTTGCCGAGTTCGTAATTCACTTTCACTTCGCGGCCCCCCGGCAAACGCAGTCGCTCCGGCGCGCTCTTATCCAAATGCCGCGGACGCAGTAACGCCACAAGATCCGCTGCCGCGAGCTCCGCGAAACTGGTGCGGGTTTCGCAGAGTTGCCGCAACGCCTCAAGAGGCTCCACTGCGGCGCCCGCGAATTGCGCCCGTGCCTGAAACTGCGCCAACGCCTCGGAATCCACAAAGCGTTCGATGCCCGCCTCGATGGCTTTTTCCTCCAGCATTTTTGCGGCGGCTTCACCGGGTGCCGCGGGCGCTCGCGTTTCTTCGATCACCAGTTGCTCATAGAGCAGTGCCGACACCCGCTCCACTCGATTCGCCGTGCGATTCCACTCCAGCGCATTGCGCTCCGTTGCGCCATCCAAAAGCCACTCGGGTTGAATCGGACCCGCCGCCAATCGCACCAGCGGCAATCCTTTTTCGCGGCGATCTTCGATATCCAGCGCGACTAGAAACTCATAACGGCAGTCATGCAATCGCGCCGAGCCTCCGGCGGACAACAGCAACTCGCCCTCCTTCCTTTGCCGCGCCACCCGATCGGGAAACGCGGCAACGATAGCGCGCAACAACGCTTCGTCCGCGTCATGAGAGCTGCGTGTGTACGCACGAGCGTTGCCCTTCGAAATACCCATCACGCGACGCAACTGCTCGTACGTGCGTTTCGTCTCGGGCGCCCATTCGGCGTCGATCAGCGCGAGCAAATCGGCCGACTGCGCATTTGCAGAACCTCTCTCGCCCGCGCTCAAAACGGCCGCCGCCGCACAGCCTTCATCGCCCGCGCCGTTCGCGGCGGAGTCCATGACGAGCTTCGCCAGACGCGGCGAAAGCGGCAGCTCGGCCACGCTGCGTGAAACGGCATCGCGCCGGAAACCCAGACGGTCGAGCAACGCATCCGCCGCAGAGAACAAGGCCTCAGGCGGAGCGTCCAGAAACTCGAGCGACGCAATCTTCATCGCGCGCAATTGCAACACCAAATGCGACAGCTCGCGGCGTACAATTTCCGGAGCATCGGAAGCGGGACGACGATGCAAATCTTCTGTCGTATATAGACGAATCACGCGTCCCGGAGCCGTGCGACCCGCGCGTCCGGCGCGTTGCGTGGCCGATGCCTGACTAATGCGCTTAACCTCGAGCGTCGGCAATCCGGTCCACGGAGAATCCGACGCCACGCGCGCAAGGCCGCTATCGATCACGGCAGTCACGCCTTCAATGGTCACCGAACTTTCGGCCACGTTCGTCGAAAGAATCACTTTGCGCTGCCGCTGTCCATTGAACATCGCGGGTGAAACGGCGCGGTCCTGCTCGGCGGGAGAAAGATCGCCGTGCAAAGGCACCACGAGGATCCCCGAACGCGCGGCCATTTTTTCCAGCGCCCTCGCCGCTCGGCGGATCTCTCCCGCACCGGGAAGAAATACAAGGACGTCTCCATCAAGTCCCTGCGCCACAAGCTTCTCCAACGCGGATGAAACTTGCTCCTCCAAAGGCGCTGGCGAATGCGGCGTGTGCGCGATATCCAATGGGAAGAGCCGCCCTTCCGAACGCAACACCGGACACGCGGCGTCCGTGCCGAGAAACCGAGCGATCGGCGCGGCATCAAGCGTCGCGGACATCACCACAATGCGGAGCGCCGGCCGTGTTGTCTTTTGCAGACGACGCAGTAACGCGAGCGCGAAGTCTCCGTCCAAATGGCGTTCGTGAAATTCGTCGAGCACCACCGCGCCTACGCCTTTGAGTTGCGGATCAGATAGAAACCGCCGCGTCAGCAGTCCTTCGGTGAAGAAGCGCAACCGCGTGCGTGGGCCCGAGACATCCTCAAAACGAACCTGATAGCCCACGGTTTCGCCAAGCTTCTCGCCGAATTCTTCAGCCACGCGACGCGCAGCCATGCGAGCCGCAAGGCGGCGAGGCTCCAGCACCAGTACATCGCCCTTCACGATCGACAACAGCGCAGGAGGAACGCGCGTCGTCTTCCCCGCCCCAGGCGGCGCTTCAATCACCAGCGACGCGTGAGCGCGCAGCGCCTCAACCATTGCTGGAAGCAAATTATCAATGGGAAGTAAAGGCGCGGTCATTCAGGCAGCGGCTCTCGGATGTCGGCGGCGGTCACGGTGTCTTCTGGATTTTCAGTAATGGTCTGAATCGTCGTGGGAGCATTTCCCTCAAAGCGATTGTTCACGAACACAAACGCCATGCGGCGCTCTTCTTTCATACGTCGCATCAGCGCACGCAATGCTTCGCGGCCCTCTTCATTCGGATCGCTCGCTTCGCGATAAGGAGAAAACTTCTCCACCGCCTGCTCGTAGGGGCGGCCTTGCCGCAACAAAGCTCGAACCACGGTAAACGGCGCCGTCAACGATCCAGGCATCGCCAACTGTTCGCCAAGCGTTGGCATCCGCGTCCACGCGTTGTACACATGCGCGACGCCGTGCTCGCGCAAGCACTGGAAATAGGGCGCGCCGAGATACGCGCGATTGCGAACCTCAACGCCATATTGAAATTCTTTGGGGAGCGAAGCCAGGAACGGTTCCAAGTGTTCGACGAACTCGCGCGAGGAAGCCGACCGCGCACCGAATTCGAAAATCAACGGAGCCAGCCGGGCGCGGTACGGCTGCAGCGGCTCCAAGAACAACGCCCGAAGCGCATCCGCATCCAGATAGGTTTCATTTTCCGTGCCGGCGCGCGATCCATAACGAGGATGATGCGGAAACACCTCGGCCGTCACCTGCTCCGGAACCTTCAGCGCAAATTTCAATTGCGGAGGCGCGCTGGCAAAGAGCTTGCTCCAGTATTCAGGCGACGGAAATTGATAAAAAGAGAAATCGCCGCACACCACGGGAAATGTTTCAGCATACTCCGCCAGGCATTCAGCCTCAAACCGCTTGCGGGAAAACTTTCTCCGGGTTTCGTAGCGATCCTCGGTGTAGATTTGCCCCAGCCAGCCTTCGTATTTCCAGGAGCTGGTGCCAATGAAAATATTTTGCCGCGCGAGCGATGCAAGCCGCGCAGCGAGCCCGGCTCGATCAAAGGACGATACAGGATCGAAAAGAGGAAGCGTCACCACGCGTGCGCAGAGCGATTGTAATAAGGATCGGCACCGGCCTCAATCGCGCCGCCCTCCAGAATCCGGATCATCACGGGAGCCGTGCCGTTCGAATAACGCGACATCATACTGACCTTGTGGCCGCGCGCCGCCAGATCCGTTACCACGGCTTTGTTGATGCGCTCGTCGAGCTGCAAATCGCCACGATTCCAGGCGTGATTGTCGAAGCTCGAAATCAAGTGCCGCGTGCTGAAACGGGGAAACTCCACCGCATTTTGCGCATTGAACCGGAACTGGATCACGTCCAGCAAAACCTGCAACAGACCCTGCTCTTGCGTGTCGCCACCCGGCGTCGAAAGCACTCCAAAGGGGCGTCCATCTTCGTACGTCACCAGCGTTGGACTCAACGTCACGCGCGGACGTTTCCCCGGAGCAAGTTCGTTCGGATTTCCCGGAATCAGTACGAAGCTCTGTGCCCGTTCGCTCAACGGAATCCCGGTATCGCCCGCGATCACACTCGGCAGCCACGCGCCCGAAGGCGTCGCGGACATCATCAAACCGTCGCGATCGATTGTATCCACACACGTCGTATCATGCGCCATCAAAACCGGATCGAGCGGAATATGTGCGGTTTCTTCTTCCGCCGGATGATGGCCCGTCTTGCCGTGCATCGCGCCCGGAAGAAACTCCTGCGAGGCTTTCTCGCCGATCAACTTGCGGCGCTCGGCAGCGTACTCTTTCGAGAGCAGCACGTCGGAAGGAATCTGCGAAAACTTGGGATCGCCATAATACGTGTCGCGATCGGCATACGCAAGCTTCAATGCTTCCGTCACGCGGTGAATGTAGGGAGCCGAGTTCAGCTGCGGACGATCTTCAAATCCTTCCAGAATGTTCAGCGTTTGAATCATCGCCGGACCTTGGCTCCAGAAGCCGGCCTTGTAGACACGATAGCCGCGGAAGGTCGTAGAGACGGGCTCTTCGAGCTGCAGCTTGAACGCGGCCATATCCTCATAGCGCAGCAATCCGCCGTTTGCCTTGCTGAAGGCGTCGATCTTGTGGGCGATTTCGCCACGATAAAAATAGTCGCGCACGGCATCGATGGCAGCGTGCCGGGAGGCTCCCGCAGCAAGCGCTTTCTTCTCGGCATCCACCATGGATTGCAGCGTTCGCGCGAGATCCGGCTGACGGAAAATTTCGCCCGAGCGCAGCGCGCGGCCGTTCGGCAGAAAATGCGCCTTCGATGTCGGCCACACTTGAAAGAACGGCTGACTATAAGCAATGGAGTTCGCGCGCATATCGTCGAGCGAGAATCCATCGGCCGCGAGCTCGATTGCGGGGCCAACCACCTGCTCGAAGGACAGCGTCCCGAACTCGCGCAACGCCAACAGCGCTGCATCCACCATGCTGGGGACCAACGCCGGCATCAAGCCCGCCACCGGAATCATGCCCTTCAATCCGCCGGGATCTTTTTCCTGCACCTCGAACGGTTGCAGCGTGCGCGTCCGGAACAATTCAGCCGTTGCCAGCTTCGGCATCGTTCCGACGCCCGCAATCGAATATACCTTGCCGTCTTTGGTCCGGATAAGGATGGGCGCTTCGCCACCCATGCCGTAGTGCGAAAGCTCGGTGGTAGCTCCGGCGAACATCGCCGCGACGCCCGAATCCACTGCGTTTCCGCCCTTGTAATACGTCTTCATGCCGGCTTCGGTGGCCCATTCGCTGCCCGCGGCGACGGCGCCGTGGACTCCGCGAACGGGCGTCCGCAACGGATGTTCGATCTGCGCCCCAACGGGCAAAGCCCAGCAGGCGGCAAACGTGATCGCCAAAACAATTCTGCGCGGCATGAAAAGTTTCATGGAAGCCTCAGTTGGACTCATTATAATGGTTTCGCGCGTGATACGATTTGGTTACTTCAATACCTTTTTTCCGGCGCCCTTCGAACCACACCATGGACGAAACTACAAAAGCCGCGACATCGACCCCGCAACACGATTCCGGAACGCCCGAACACGCCGAGCCAATGCTCTATTGCCCGGTGTGCAGTTTGCGGCTGTCGGAACGCAAGTGCAAGCTATTCTGCGAGCGTTGCGGATATTACATGAGTTGCGCCGATTATTATTGAGTCGTTTGTGGAGTATGTTCGCGGCCTATACTTGTGTTCCGCAGCTCTGCCGATATACTCTCGTAACTGGAACGGTAGCGGCCAGCGCAAGGCTGCTCCGGCTCACGGAGGGGTAAGCGATTCGTGCCACGAAACGACGACGGCGAATTTGAACTGGTCCTGGGGAATCGACAGCTCCTCAGCGTGTTTTTCATCGTAGTGATTTTGCTCGGCGTGTTTTTCACGATGGGCTACATCGTGGGGAGAAACTCGGCTCCGTTGGTCGCCGAAGTTCCGAAGAAGACCGACAAGCCTCTCACGGTGGATTCCCCCTCGTCGCCCACTCCGCCGCCGGTTGAGCCGGCCGAGACTCCTGCACCGAAGGAAACTGCGCAACAGCTTCCACCGGAAACCCGCACGGAAACGGCCGAGACCAAGGCTCCCAAAGAGGAAGCGCCCGCGCCCAAATCTGTGAAGGTTCCGAAGGAGAACCAGCCGAAGCCCGAGTCAAAATCAGAACGCAAGGTGGAAGCCAAGGCCGAAGCCAAGGCCGAGGCCAAGGCAGAAGCCAAGGCAGAAGCCAAGAAGGAAGCCGCCCGCGCATCCGCCGTGAGCGAGGAACCGGCTGCCGGCAAATCATACTTGCAGCTGGCCGCCACATCCAAACGAGAAGCGGACGTGATGGTGGACGTACTGCGTCAAAAGGGTTTCAAAGCGTTGGCTGCGGAAATCCAGGAGAAGCCCGGAACCTTCCGCGTACTAGTGGGACCAGTTCCTGAAGGTGCGCGAAACAATACGCGCGCCGACCTGCAGAAATCCGGCTTCCCGGGCAACAGCGCAATCCCGAGGACGTTTTAATTCCTCGGGCGTGAGCCAGGCAAGGTACGTGTGAGCTTGCACAAGAGCCGCGAAATCAAACTAGCGCTCTCGCTCGCCACGGGACTTTTCCTCCTGCTGCTGTTTCCTCCCTTTGGATACACGCTGCTTGCGCCACTTGCTCTGGTTCCGATCCTCATCGCCTGCGCGTGGGAACCTCGCTGGCAAAGCCGCGCACTCTACGGATGGGCCGCGGGATTTCTCTTTTGGGCAGGCATGTGCCCGTGGATCCAGTTCGTGCTCGAAGTCCACGGCGGCATGGGGCGTTGGGGCGGATGGGGCTCCTTCTTGTTATTCGGCATCTACAAGGGCCTGCCCATGGCCGTCTTCGCGGCATTGTGCGGATGGACGATGCATCGCTGGTGGACCATCCCCGCGTGTGCGGCGCTGTGGACCGGCATCGAACGCTTGCACGGCTACACGGGCTTTGCATGGCTCGATCTCGGCAACGCAGGCATCGGCATGCCGCTCGCGATGAGGCTCGCACCCATTACGGGAGTCTATGGGTTGACGTTCCTTTTTGCGTCCATTGCCGCAGCCATCACTACGCTCCTTCTGCGAAGACCGCGCCGCGAGCTTGCCTGGTTGTTGCTCATATTTCTGCCGCTCTTGCTCTTGCCCGCGCTTCCCCGCCCGGCGGAGCCGCATGAAAATGCGCTCGTTGTCCAGCCCAATTTCGATACGGAACTCGACTGGACAGAAGACGTCAAGCTACGGGCCGAGCAAAACCTCGCGCTGCTCTCTAAAGTGGACCCCGCGAAAACATCGGCCACGAGTCTGCTGATCTGGCCGGAGGCTCCGGCTCCCTTCTATCCCAACGAGCCTTTGTTTCGCCAATACGTCGGACGTGTGGCGCAGAACGCGCAAGCGCCGTTTCTTTTCGGCGGCGTGGGCTTCAACAAGCAACATCAAGCGATGAACTCAGCGTTCCTAATGGATTCGTCGGGCGCGATGCAAGGAGAGTACGACAAAGTAAACCTCGTGCCGTTTGGCGAGTTTATTCCGCCCCTGTTCGAATGGGTCGGCAAGATCACACACGAGGTCGGCGACTTTGTGCCGGGCGATCGCGTCGTGACGTTTCAGATCGGCCCCGCAAACGATCGCCACCGCATCGGCGCGTTCATCTGTTACGAAGCTGTGTTCCCGGACTTCGTGCGCCAGTTCGTCCACCAAGGCGCGCAGGTGCTGATCAATATTTCCAACGACGGCTACTTCGGACACAGCGCCGCGCACGAGCAACATCTATGGATCGCCCGCATGAGGGCCGCCGAAAATCGGCGCTGGCTGATTCGTGCAACGAATGATGGGATCACGGCCGTGATCGATCCTCGCGGCAGCGTCGTAAAACAAATGCCGTCGTTCGTCGAAATGTCGATGCGCATGCCCTTCGACTTCATAACGGACGAGACCGCGTATACGCGCTACGGCGATTGGTTCGCGTGGGGATGTTTGGCGGCGGGCCTCGCGATGGCAATTATCGGATGCCTGAATCCTCGACCTGACGGGTACTGAAATCGGAGATAGCTGCGTCCTCTTATAGAGGAACATCCACCAACGTGAGAATCTCTTCGAGAATCTTCTCCGCAGCAGCAACCGAGCTTCCCGAAATAGACCGCACGTTCAACGCCACACGATGCGCAAACACGGGCACCACCATGCGCTTCACGTCGTCTGGCGTGACGAAGTCGCGGCCTTCCACGGCGGCCATGGCCTGGGCGGCGCGATACAAGCCTTGCGCTCCCCGCGGACTCACGCCCATGCTGAGCGCCTCGTGTGATCGCGTGCGTTTCACAATCGCCAGCATGTAATCGAGCAGCGCTTCGTCCACCGGAAT
>CAITIX010000250.1 GCA_903892565.1 uncultured Acidobacteriia bacterium | reverse complement strand
TACTGCTTCGCCGTGATCACGTCGTAGAAGATTCCAAAGCCGCCACGAACGGAGGTCTTGTGGTCGCCGAAAACGTCCCACGCAAAGCCTACGCGCGGCGCCCAGTTGTTCTTCGACGGGTTGCTGGCGTAAGCGGTTGGAACAGATACCAACTTGCCCTGCGGTAACTGAACGAAGTTCGACAGCTTGTTGAGACGTTCCGTGGGATTGGCATTCCATTCGTAGCGGAGGCCAACGTTCAGAGTCAAACGCGGCAGCACTTTCCATTCGTCATTGATATAAGGATCAATGAACAACTCGCGCATGTCGCGGGTGGTATCGTCAAATCCATTCTGCGGGCCCTGGAATTGCTGCGGCGCATTCTGCAGGTACTGCAATAGGCTGTTGAACACCCACACGCCGCCGTTACCGGCCGAAACGTTGGTATTGTCCTGCGTGCGATCCAGATTGAAGCCGAAGCGGATGTTGTGCGAGCCATGCGACCAAATGACGTCGTCGCCGACCACGTAGTGATTCACAAAGAGTCTAAATGGATCGTCCTGCACAGGGCCGAGCTGGCTGAGCGGATTCACCTGTAAGCGCCCATTGGGACGGCCCGCGAAGAAGGCGAGCGGTGCAATCGAATTCGGCAGCTCCGACTGCTCCGTCGGACGCAGGAAGCTGGCGCGTGCCAGGTTCACAACCGTAGGAGACACGATGCGCTTCCATTCGATGGTGCCGAACTGATTATTGGTGAGATCGTGTTGCGGATAGAGGGGAATGGGCGACGTCGCCAGCGGCAAGGTCACGTCCGCCGTGTCGCGAATGTAGCGCGCGAACAGCGAATCTTTGGCCGAGATCGTGTGATCGACGCGCAGCACATAGTAGTTTTCGTCGGCAACGGACTTAGCCACGATATCCACCTGACCCGCGCCGCCACCGATGGAACGTGTAGCGTCCGGGTAAAGAGCAAGCGACGGAGCGATGGCCGCCGCGACACCGACATTGGCCAATCCGTTGACGCACGCCACGGTCGGAGCCGAGGCGCACGGCATGAGGCCCTTTTTGGCATTCGCGTCCGGCACGGTGGCGATGGCCGTCGAACCCAGGCGTTGTCGGAAAGTCTCCCAATTGAAGAAGAAGAACGTCTTGTCTTTCTTGATTGGGCCGCCCACGCTCAAGCCAAATTGATTGCGCTTGAAGGAAGGAACATCCAGGCCGTCAAAGAAGTTGCGGGCGTCCATGGCGCTGTTGCGAAGGAATTCATACGCCGAACCGTGGAACGCATTCGTCCCGGACTTACTGACCGCGTTGACGACGGCACCGTTGCCGCCGAACTGTGCGCTGTATGTGTTCGTCAGGGTCTGGAACTCGGCGATCGCTTCAATGCCGAGCGAAGCGCCCGAAGAGCCCGAGCCGGTGCCATGACCAAAGTAAGTGAGCAAATTGGTGTTGTCGATCAGGAACGCCTGGCCTTGGGGACGGCCTCCACCGATCGAGTAGTTTTCCTGCACGCCGAACAGCGTCTTACCGCTGGGAGGCAGAACCTGCACACCCGGTGCGAGAGAAAGCAGCTGCTCAAAGTTGCGGCCATTGAGCGGAAGTTCGCGCATCTGCGTAGGCTCGACAAGATTAGAAACAGCTGACGTCGTGGTATCTACCTGCGAGGCCTCCGCTTCCACAGTCACCGTCTGCTGGGCTTGCCCAACCGGCAGTGAGACATCGATGACAGCTTCGCTCCCGACGGACAGCGTGATGCCTTTACGGACCACTGTCTGGAAACCAGCCTGCGTGGCCTGCACTTCGTAGTTACCGATTTGGAGTTCTGGAACCCGATAGCGTCCCTGCGCGTCTGTCGTGACCTGGTGATTGATTCCCGTTTCAACGTTCTTGACGTTCACGCTGGCTCCCGCAACCGTTGCGCCCGAAGCGTCTGTTACCGTGCCAATGACGACAGCGGTAGCCGTCTGGGCCTGTAGACCAAACGTCATCAAAAACGAAAACGCAATTAGCGTCGCGACTACTCCCACGAGTCGCAAAACGCGTGAATGCGTACTTGCCTGGTGCATGGATTTTCCCCTTGTTGAAGTTGCTCGTACGGAGGACCCCGATTTTCCCCTTATACAAGACGATATAGATTATGGAACCGCTTCTTGAAGATTTGATAAAGAACGACCCATGGCATTGAAGATTTCGTAAACGGCACCCCGTCGGAGGCCCTTGCCAAATCTTCACGTCAATGTTTTATATTGGCGGACGGCGCATAGCGAGCGCGCCTTTTCGAAATCGCAGCGTGAACACATTCATCTAGGAATCTTGAATATGAGTACGATCACCACGGTCAGCCGTAGAGGATTCATGAGCGCCGCCGGCGGCGTAATGTTGGGCTTTGCGCTTCCCGCACGTCGCGCCGACGCACAGACCGCGCTGATCGGGAATATCCCGCGTGCGCAAACGCCCGCGCACAAACCGAACGCGTATATTCACATTGGCACGGACGATAGCATCACGTTTTGGATCCCTCGCAGCGAAATGGGGCAGGGCTCCACCACCGCATGTTGCCAGATGTTGGCCGAAGAGCTCGAGTGCGATTGGTCCAAAGTGCGCATGGAGTTCGCGCCAGTGGATCCCTCCTTGTACGGGCACCAAACCACAGTAGGCAGTCAGGCGATTCGCTCCACATGGGATCCTCTGCGCAAAGCCGGCGCCGAAGCGCGCGAGATGCTCGTGCAGGCGGCGGCGCAACAGTGGGGTGTCGCCAAATCGCAGTGCCGGGCAGAAAGTGGTTTCGTTATTAACACCGCTAGCAACGCGCGGCTGAATTACGGCGCTATCGCCGAAGTAGCTGCGAAGCTTTCCGTTCCGGAGAACGCTGCGTTGAAGGATCCCTCGCAATACAAGATCCTCGGCAAACCGGTGAAGCGTCTGGACACACGCGACAAGGTCTCCGGAAAAACTGTGTTTGGCATGGATACGCGCGTCCCCGGAATGGTCTACGCGACATTGCAGCGGTGTCCTGTTTTAGGCGGCAAAGTCGCTACGTTCGATGGCACGAAGGCCAAGGCCGTGCCCGGCGTGAAGGATGTGTTTCTTACGCCGCGCGGCGTCGCGGTCATCGCCGATAGCACCTGGGCGGCAATGCAAGGAAAGAAGGCGTTGCTGGTTACGTACGACGAGGGCGAGGGCGCGAACGTTTCGAGCGCCACGATTCGTGCATCGTTTGTAAAGAAAGCTTCGGAACCCGGAGCCCCGGCGCGCAAGGAAGGCGACATTCAAGCCGGGTTGGCGAAAGCGGCAAAGAAGATCGACGCAGTTTACGAGGTTCCGTTCCTGGCGCACGCGGCAATGGAGCCGCTGAATTGCACTGCCCATGTACAACCCGATGGGGCAGATGTGTGGGCTCCTACGCAAAGCCCCACGAGCACACGCGCGGTGGTCGCGCAGGAACTCGGAATCGCTCCGGACAAAGTCAACGTCCATACGACGTTCATGGGTGGTGGATTCGGACGCCGCGGCGAAGGTGAACTCGACTGGGTTCTGGAAGCGGCCCAGATTGCCAAGCAGGTGGGCGTTCCCGTAAAGCTCGTCTGGACACGCGAAGACGATATGCAGCACGACTATTATCGTCCCGCATCATACGTGGAGTTTTCGGGCGGCGTGGACGCCCAAGGATGGCCTTCCGCTTATCAGGCGAAGATTGCGTGTCCCGCGTTCGGCCCTTTGCGCGACGGCGTGGACGGCACGGCCGTCGGAGGATTGAGCAATCTGCCTTACGAGATTCCCGACATGCTGGTGGATTACCGCCC
Source organism: uncultured Acidobacteriia bacterium (assembly GCA_903892565.1). Taxonomy (GTDB): domain Bacteria; phylum Acidobacteriota; class Terriglobia; order Bryobacterales; family Bryobacteraceae; genus Palsa-187. The sequence continues at coordinate 18,617 of CAITIX010000250.1, read as the reverse complement.
CGCGAACGCCATTGTCCCCGTGGCATATTGGCGGGCGCCGGGAACCAGCCAGAACAACTATTTCGCGGAATGCTTTTTCGACGAACTGTGCGCGCTTGGTGGCAAGGATCCACTCGAAGCACGGCGCCACCTCTTAGGGAAAACGCCGCGTCTCCTGAATGTCTTGAATCTCGCCGCCGAGAAGTCTGGCTGGAGCGCCAAGCCCACTGCCGGACATTTCCGCGGCATCGCGTGCGCGATCAACGTCGGCGCGTTCGTGGCATCCGTAGCAGAAATCTCGCTGTTAAGAGGCTTAGTGAAAGTGCATCGCGTGGTGTGCGCCGTGGACGTCGGTCAGGTGATCAATCCCGCGATCCTGACGCAGCAGATAGAGGGTGGCATCGTCTTCGGCCTGACGGCAGCTACGAAAGGCGAAATCACGCTGGACCGTGGCCGCGTTCAACAGGCCAACTTCAATAACTACCCGATCGCGCGTCTCGACGAAACTCCCGTCATCGAAACGATCATCGTGCCGAGCGCGGAACGTCCTAGCGGCGCCGGTGAAGTGTCAAATCCGATCATCATCCCGGCGGTGGTCAACGCGATCTTCGCGGCGACAGGGAAGCGGATTCGCAAGCTGCCTCTGCATTCGGCCAACTTGGCCTGATGCCTATTTAGCGGGCGCTCTGCCGAGCTTAACGTTGTAGGAAAAAGCCACTTCATACTGCTTGTGCTGGACGTGCCTTGATCGAAAACAAGGCATAGCGATTCGGGCCGACGCTACTGAGTCACTTTCAAGTTTGCGAAATGCGCCACGGTGCCGGGGCCAACCCATAGGGCGAGGGTGCCTCGGGATGCTCTATGCTTGAGGTCGTTTACGACCAGCGTGGGCTGTGAGGCGCCGTTGACGTAAAGCATCGCCTTTTCGCCCTTCACCTCGATCTTCGCCTTCGTCCATTCGCCTGCAATCATGTCCGCGTAGGATTCGTACTTGGAGGGAGTTTCCTTGCGAAGCCTCTCCCACGGAAACTCGGGAGTGGAGATGTATTGCACGGAATGATTGCGGCGTTCCTGATCGTCCACGCGGGAATTCAGAGGGCGTTGGTAAAAGCATTCGTAACTGGAGCCATCTGGCTTCACGCGAAAAGCAATGCCGACGAATCCACGCGCCCCTTCCTGCGGATTCGGAACGAGATGCGAGGCAAACTCGTACTCCATCGTGCCGTCGCCGAAGTCAAAACCAGGAAGAATCGCGAAGCTCTTGCCATCCTCACCCGATTCGTACGTCACGCGCAGCGCCTGCTTCCCTTTGTACGTCTCGTTTTCGATTTTAACGCCGACCAGCCTGATCGCCGGGGACGCCTTCAGATCAATCGCCTTTGTTTGCGCTCCAAGGGGAAGCGCAAGCAGTAGACTGGACACGATGGCTATCGCCTTCATTACGGGAATAATCCTCCTCGGTGCGATCGATCTCGAAACCGGCTACTTCGGAACCGATGGCGGAGTGAGCGCACTGAGCGTGGGTCCGCTGGTGCCGCGAGGCAACTTGCTGGGTCCGGAATAGTACGACGCTTTTTTCGGATCGATATTGCCGTCGTAGATCAGCCCCATAAAGCAGTTACTCATCTCTTCCCAATTCTGAGGTCCCCACTTCACGGCTGCTTTCGGATCCGGATTGAAAGGATTATTGGGCGAATTGTCAAAATGCGAAATGCCGACCATGCGAGTGCCCTTCGGCATGTGAATCGGCTCGGCGAGCTCCGCACCAATCTGCCAATTGAAATCAAACTTACCTTTGATGACGGTCTGGGTCTCGCCGGTGGGATAGATCAAACGCAGTTCGTAATCTTTGCCGCGGACGTGCATGTGGGGCTGCACGTAAACCAGCGTCGCTGGTTCGGTCAACGTCATTTCGGAAACCACTTCGGCGTTCGCGTCTCCCGGAGCAATCGCCAGGTTCAGCGCCTGCGGTCCGTAGGACATGTAGTAACGCGATTTGTGTTCGCCCTTGGCGAAAACGAAACCGACCTTTGTGAGATCGGTGGTCTCCTGACCGATGGTCGTGTAATGCCGTTCAAAAATCAGGTCCGAACCTTTGGGGATAAACTTCGCCGAGTCCCCAATCACGAAGTCCTGCGCACCGACGCCCGGATTGAACTTTCCAATGACTTCCGAGTCCTGCGCATCCTTCCTCATCTCCGATTGCGAATAGGATTTGCCGGGAATTGCATTGGCCATCCACTTCGATCCCGGAGGCCGCACCCACACTTCGCCGTGATGAACGACGCGGGAATCGCCGGGGCGCATTTCGGCAGCGCTCACCCAGATGTCCTCGGGGAAATTCACTTTCACCAGAGTGAATTGATACTCGATGGCTCCACTGGCCGGAATCGGGAAGGCTTGCGGCATCTCGACAATCATGTCGGGCTTGAGATTCCAGCCTTCCACGAACTTCAAGGGTGTGGGAGCGTCCTTCGGATTGCCTTCGGGAGCGCCTGCGTCAACCCAGGCGGAAATTGTTTTGATGTCAGCGTCACTCAAGCGAGCGTCGTTCGAAAAGTGGACGCTCGCGGCGGGATCGGCCGTCCATGGCGGCATCTTGCGCGCGATCACCGCCGCCTTGATGGCTTTCGCCCACGGACGCGCGGCCTGATACGTTACCAACGAAAAGGGCGCAACTTCGCCGGGGCGATGACAGCCCTGACAATTACGCTGGAAGATCGGCAACAGGTCCTTGTGAAACGTGGGACTGTCGGCGGCTTGCAGCATCCCCATGCCGAACGCGAGTCCGGCGAACGTGGCCAGTGTTCTGCTTCCCGATGTCATAGGTTTCTCCTTTATCGATGGACCATCAAGACTATACTCGATTTTTCACCCTAGTGCGGACTGACGGTGTAGGTGTCGGCGATCCAGCCGTTCTTGTGCTCGGTATCTTTTCCGGGCATCCACGTAGTGACGTACTCGACTTTGGCGTTCTCCGGTGACACCGTCACGCGGATGTAGCCGGTGTAACCCAATATCGTTCCATGCGTATAGCGATAGACTTTCGCGCGATCGTTCAATACCGTATTGCGCGCGCTCGGCTGCGGACCCGCCTGATACACCACGCCGTCGAGATCCTGTTTCACGTAGGTGTGATCATGGCCGTGGAAATAAACGGTGACGTTGTTCTTGACGAACAGTTGATGGATCGGCATGGGCCAACTCGGACGCATTTTATCCCACGCCCACGTGTCGTCGTAATTATAGCCGCCCATTTCGAGGTACTTCGCCGCTTCAATACCGCCGCGAGCGCCGCCGCCCTCGGTTTGGAATCCGCCAATCAGATGATGCGAGAAGACGAACTTGTATTTCGCGTTGCTGGTTTCGAGCGTTTTCTTCAGCCAGTCATATTGCTCGCGCCCCAACGTCAGGCCCCAGCCGTTTGTTCCCTGCTCCGGCGCAACAGGGCGGTTCCAGTACGGATCCAGCACGATGAAAAGCGCATCGCCCCACGTCCACGCATAATTGGCTTCGCGCAATCCCATGAATGGTTCTTCTTTGCCCGTACTCGTATAGAAGCCGTTCGGATCGGGATTCGGAATGTACTTCTTGCGCATGACCGTATCCCACACGGCGAGATTGTTGGCCGTGCCATCGTAGTTCTTGGGAGCTTCACCCTCATGGCCGCCCAGCGCGAGGAACATCGCAGTGGAGTGGTTCACGAGGTTGTAGTAAGACCGCATGAGCTGCACGCGATACTCCACGCCGTCTTTCGTCGGCGGACGGAGTTTATCGGTGAAGAAGTTATCGCCCAGATCGACAACGAAATCCGGCTTCTCCGCCGCCATGTTTTTCTCCGATAGCTCGAACGTCTTATCGTCGGTGTTGTCGTCGAGGTGATCGTCGAACTGTACGGTGAAGGTGTAAGTGCTGCCGGGCTTGCGCTGCGTGTAGAACGAATGTTCCGGGCGCGATGAAAAGTCCTTGGCTCCGGCTTCACGATATTGCATGCGATAGAAATACTGCGTGTTCGACTGGAGTTTGTCGAGAAGAACGTTGACTCCTTCGTTCGCGGCAAACTGGGTAACGGCCGATTTGCCCGTATATGCGCCGGGCCTGGCGCCGTACTCGTAATAAACTTCGAGATTCTTCTTGGCGACCGCGTTGATGGTGACGGACGTATCGGTCGGGCGGCCGATCATTTCTTCGGCGGTAAAAATGGGATCGTTCGTCGCTCGGACGTGTTCGCCGAGTTCGGCTTGCGCATAGGCGCCGATGCTGGTCATAGCCAGTGCGGCGATGATGGCGGAGCAGTTATTTCTGGTCATGAGTCCTCTGAATTATTGTTTGGACGCCGGATTGAATGGCCGCGCCTTGAGCGTGTAGGAATCGGCCACCATGCCGTCTTTGTGCGTGGCGTCCTCTTCGCTCGGCAGATAGGTTTGGATATATTCGACTTTCACGTCGGTCGGCGAAACATGGACGCGGATGTAGCCGCTGCCGCCAACTAGCGTGCCGTGCAAATAGTTATAGTCTTTCGCGGCACGCGTGGCGTCAAACTTGCCCACGCGGCTCGGTTGCGGACCTTCCTGATACGTCAGGCCGTCCAACTCCTGATGCACGTACAAATGATCATGCCCATGGAAATAAATGGTGGCGTTGTTGGCGACCAGAAGTTGATGGATCGGCATCGCCCAGCCGGGACGCGCTTTATCGAATCCCCAGGTGCCGTCCAAGTTGTAGCCGCCGTTCTCCAAATACTTCGCGACTTCCACCCCACCGCGCATCGCCCCCTTCATATCTAGTCCGCCGATCAGGTTGTGCGAAAAAACGAATTTGTATTTGGCCTTGCTGGTTTCGAGAGTCGTCTTCAGCCAGTCATATTGCTCGCGGCCCAAGGTCAAGGACCAATCGCCCTTCAGTTCAGGCGCTACGGGCTGATGCCAGTAAGGATCCAGCACGATGAACGTCGCATCGCCCCAGGTCCACGCATAGTTCGCCTGGCGCAGACCTACGAGCGGCTCATTGATGCTGCTGCCGCTGTAAAAGCTGTTCGGCTCAGGATTGGGGAAATATTTCTTACGCAGAACCGTATCCATGTAGGCGAGGCCTTTCTCGCCCTGTGGGATATTTCGTCCCCATTCGCCTTCGTGATTGCCGATGCTGAGCATGAGCGGCACCGAATGATCGAGCATGTCGTAATAAGAGCGCAGCAGGAACACACGGTCCAGCACTCCCGGCATTGACGGCGGACGCTCACGATCGCTGAAGAAGTTGTCGCCCAGGTCGATCATGAAGTCTGGCTTGTCGGCCAGCATATGCTTAAGGCTCAGCGCATAGGCTTCCACGTTGTTGTTTTCGATCATATGCGGATCGAACTGAACATCGAACGTGAACGATTTTCCAGACGCGCGCGCCGTGTGAAAGAAGTGTTCGGCGCGGGTGCTGAACGTCTTCGCATCCGGCTCGCGATAGCGCAGACGGTAGTAGTATTCGGTGTCCGGTTTGAGCTTGTCGATCAGAGTATGCTTCGATTCATCCGGCGCGACCACCACAGGCGTGGTCTTGCCCGAATAGCTGCCGGGCTTGGTGCCGTACTCGTAGTAAATTTCGAGCGCCTTACGCGGCGCGATGTTGACGGTCAAAGAAGTATCCGTCGGCCGGCCTAGTAACTCTTGCGCGGCGAAGAGCGGATCATTGGTTCCGCGCGGCAGATGTCCGGCTTGGAACGGCGATGCTTCCGGATGCACGACGGCTTGGGGATCCGCCGAATCCGGAAAGGGAAAGCTGCGCGGGTCGCGCTGTGCCACAACGAGTGCGGACGTGAGTACGATACCCGCCATCCATTTAGAGGTTCTTATCTTCATTTCAGTTGTCCCGTTCTTGAGATTACTTTGCGTGTGTGAAGATTCCATTAGGAATACTGCCTGCAAATGGCTTCGAAATGACTTGAACACGTGCTCGGTTTCGGTTACGCTATGCCTCGGAGGCTGGAAAACAGCTGTGCGGTTGCTTGTGGTGGACGATGACCGGATGATGTGCCAATTGCTGACGGAGTATTTGTCGTCGCACGGCTTTGAAGTTCAGGTGGCGCACACCGGCGAAGAGGGGATAGCGCAAGGCATCTCTGCGCATTTGGATGCGATTGTCTTGGATGTGATGCTTCCCGGCATCGATGGTTTTGAAGTCATCCGCAAGATTCGTTCCAGAAGCGCCGTGCCGATCTTGATGCTGACCGCGCGGGCGCAGGAGAGAGACCGGATCATGGGGCTCGACGCCGGCGCCGACGATTACCTCACGAAGACGCTGTCCAGTAGAGAACTGCTTGCTCGCATCCATGCGGTGGTGCGGCGCGCGAAACCGCGCATCCCCTCGAACGTTGTCGAAGCGGCTGGCATCCACCTGGACGCGGACAAACGAGTCGCGCGAACCAAGGATGTCCGGTTGGATTTGACTGCCGGTGAGTTCGATATTTTGCTGGCACTCATGCGAGCCAACGGACGTGTGCTCACACGCGAGCAATTACTCAATGCGTCCGAGCGTGGGCTCAATGTGACGGATCGCCTGGTGGACGTCCACATCTCCTCGCTGCGACGCAAGCTGGGCGACGAGCATAATCCATCGGGCGTGATTGAGACAGTGCGCAGCCTCGGCTACCGCTTCCGCGATCCAAAAGAAGACCAATGAGAATCCGTTTATGGACCAGAATCGGCATTACGCTCGCGGTGAATCTGGCACTGCTGCTCGGCTTGGTGGCCCTTTTCCTGATCGGGCAAAGCAGACTTGGAATTGAAGCCATTTGGTTCACACCAGCCCGAGAACGCATACGCTCGTTGGGCAGCCAAGTAGAAATGGAGTTTCCGGATAAGTCGGACGCTGCGCGAACGGCGATGCTCGCCGAAATGCAGAAGCGCTACCGCGTCACATTGGCGTTGTATGAAGACTCCGGACAGCTGAGGGCAGGGCCGGATCTCAAGGCTCCCGAGGCGGTGACTCGGCAAATTCAGCGGCGTGCGGCTCCGTGGCCCGATCTTACGAGCGACGGAAAAACGTTTGCACAACCGCCTAGGCCGGAGGATCGCGCGATGTTCCTGGTCAAAGAAGAGAATCCATCGCGCTACTGGGTTGGCGTGAACACGCCGATCTTGAAGGCTCCTGGGACGCGGCCGGTACGCCATGTCTTGGTTGTGGTGACGCCTTCACTTTTGGCGAGTTCTTTGTTTGTCGACTGGTCGCCCTGGATTCTGGGAGTCTCGCTCGCTTTGCTGGTGACGATTATTTGCTGGGCTCCGCTGGTGCGCCGCCTCACGCGATCCATTGAAGCGATGCGCATCGCGGCAGGGCAAATTGCAGCGGGGCATTTCCACGTGAATGTGCCTGTCGATGGCCACGACGAGCTTGGCGAATTAGGCGCATCCATCGCACGCATGTCGCTACAGCTTTCACAACTGGTCAACGGACAAACGCGCTTCCTGGCCGACGTGGCCCACGAATTGTGTGCCCCTCTCTCTAGAATCCAACTGAGCACGGCAATGCTCGAGGAGAATTCCACCGGCAACAACGTCGAACGCGTCCGCCGATTGGAGCGCGACGTCCAATACATGGCGGCGATGGTCGGGGACTTGCTTTCGTTTACAAAAGGCGCCGCACGTGAACCCGAGCTCGCACCCGTGCCGCTGGCCGAGTTGGTGAAAGGCGTCATCGAACAAGAAAACGCACCGGTCCATGGCTTTACTTCTACGGTGGATTCGTCGCTTACCGTTGTGGCCGATCGCGAATATCTGCAGCGGGCCGTGGGCAACGTTTTGCGCAATGCCATTCGCTACGCTGCATACGCGGGTCCCATTCGGATTCTTGCCGAACGCGCGGGCTCGTTGGACTCTAAATCGCAGGTGCGGCTGACAATTGAGGACTCAGGTCCGGGCCTTCCGGAAAAGGAACTCGAAGCCGTCTTTGCGCCCTTCTACCGGCCGGATACCTCGCGCGCTGCCGAGTTGGGCGGTGTGGGTCTCGGGCTCGCCATCGTCAAAAGCTGCATCGAAATCTGCGGCGGAAAAGTAATTTGCCGCAACCGTCAGCCTCTTGGATTAGCGGTCGAGATTTATCTCCAAGAGGCGTAGTTCCGAAGATCGGAACCTCTACTTCCCTTCCCGCTAGAAACTGGTCTTGCTCTTTCGTTCGGCGCTTTGCGCTTCCCTATTTTTTCACCGTGAGCCACGCTTCCGGCACCTTGGAGGCGCGGAAAACCGTATTGTCCGTGATCTTGCCGTTCAGCTTCGAATAAGGATTCATGAACTCCCACACGATCTCGCCGCTCGGCGTCACTTCGAAAATCCGACCGTAGGAGCCTTCGCAAATCAACGTGTTGCCATTCGGCTGGCGCTCTGCGCTGCTAATGTAGTGGCTGACGAACGTCCACATTGGTCGATTGCTTTTTTCGGCGTTGTATTCCCACACGATCTTGTTCGTGATCGGATCGATTTCCACGACGCGCGAATTCGGACGGCTCTGCATGTGGCGGGGATTGCGATTGACGTCGTTGTTGCCATTGTCAAACACCAGAATGTGTCCGGCACCCGGCAATCCACCCGGGATCATGTGCGTGTCGTGCTGGCCGAGCGTCATACCGATCGCGGTCCACACGATCTTCTTCGTGTCCTTATCGACTACAGCGCTCGTGCTGAGGTGGCGATTGCTGACGATGACGTTACCGGCCTTGAAACGCGGATCCGTGTTGCCGGTGCCTTCGAGAATCGGGCTCGCGGCGTTCATGTGCGCCCAATCAAAGGCCGTCGCTGGGACGTTCTTCACGGCACTTCCGTAGGCGTTCATGATTTCTTCCTTCGCACTTTCGGAAAGATCCAGCTCGCTGAAGTGATCCGCCGTCTCCCACTCCCAAACCACTTTGCCTTTGGCGTCGACTTCAATGAGGCAATCGTCCTTCACCATCCGCTTGGAGATATCGGGGCGCTTCAAATCCTTATTGCAGACGAGGATGGTGTTGCCGTTCGCCTCGCGCTCTTCGTCGTGATGCAGCGGGCGCTCGTTGTCTGTGTACTTCCAGACCAGCTTGCCTTCCTGATTGAATTCGACAACGCTGGGAACCGCCTGGTTCTCTGCGTATCCGCCACCGGCTTCCGCCGCCGCCGTCGGCAATCTCAAAGGACCCGTGCGCGCCAGCAAAGTGCCGCTCGCAGTGGGGCGCGTATAACCCATAACCGTGTTCGGCTCCGGAGCCGCCCACTTCGCGGCCACTTGCCCCTTTACATCGATCGCATAAGCGAAGCCATCGGGCGAAGCGAAAATCACATAGCCTGGTTGAACGCCAGCTTTCGTAATCGTGAGTCCCGTGGGAAAGATGGACGGTGACGCGAAAGCGCCGACAACTGCCAGTGAAACGATCGCCGCGCCCACAAGGACAGTGCGCCGAAGTGTTTGGGATGTCATGTTGACTCTCATTCTCCTAAAATCTCTGCTGCGTTAGCTTGCCGGGGCACGCACCTAGTTCTTGCGTTTCAACCAGTTTTCGGGAACCTTCGCTACGCGATACACCGTACTGTCCGGATTCTTGCCGCCTTTTACAAACGGATTCACGTACTCCCAGACGATTTCGCCCGCCCGTGTCACTTCGAAGAAACGCCCATTGGAGCCTTCGCAGATGAGCGTGTTGCCGTTGGGCTGACGCTGCACGCTGCTGATGTAGTGGCTGTAGAACGTCCAGATCGGCAGGTGGCTCTTCTCCGCATCGTACTCCCACACTTCGGAATTCGTGTGCGGATCGATCTCTACGGCACGCGAGTTCGGGCGGCCTTCGGTCACTCGCGGATTGCCGTCAATGCTATTGTTGCCGTTGTCGAATACCAGAATGTGTCCTGCTCCGGGCAATCCATCCGGGATGAAGTGCACGTTGTGCTGGCCGATGGTCATGTTGATTCCGGTCCACACGATTTTCTTCGAATCGCGATCGATCACGGCAAGCGTGTTCAAGTTGCGATAGCTCGCAATGATGTTGCCGGCGCGGAAACGCGGATCCGTGTTTCCCTTGATTTCGGGAATGACGCTCGCGGCGTTCATATGCCCCCAGTCAAATCCATTCACCTCGGGAGGCGCACCCACGGCCAAGCGAGTCTTCTGCGCTTGCGGGCCTTCCATGATCTTCGCCTTAGCGCTGGCCGACAAATCCAAATCGGTCCAATGATCTGCGGTCTGCCATTCCCAAACCACCTTGCCCGTCTTGTCGACTTCGATCAGGCAATCGTCATGCAGGAGCTTTTTTGAAATCGCGGGTGCGTTCACCTCTTTTGCGCACACCAGGAGCGTGTCGCCATTTGGCAGGCGTTCCTGTTCGTGATGCAACGAACGATCGCGCTCCACGTACTTCCAGACCACTTTGCCTTCTTGCGTAAATTCGATGACGCTATCGGCTTTCGATGCTTCGGCGTAACCCTCTCCGGCAGCAGCGGCCGCGCCCTTGACGGGCTGTAGGCGTCCCAGCAGATTGCCGTTCGGCAACGGACGCGTGTAGCCCAACGTGGTGCCTGGCTCCGGCGACGACCATTTCTGAACGACGTTTCCCGCTGCGTCGACCGCGTAAACGAAACCGTCCGGCGCGGCAAAAATGATGAGTCCGGGCTGTGCGCCCGGCTTCGAAATCGTCAGCCCCGTCTGGAACAGGCTGGGGGACGCGTAAGCTCCCACGAATGCGGCCAACAAAATGCCCGTGCTCAGCAACGCGATGCGACGAAGAGGAGAAGTTCTCATGTCTGTCATTTCCTTTTTCTCGAATGCGGATTACATGCGGTGCTTCAGCCAGCTTTCCGGGACCTTCATGGCCCGGTACAACTGACTATCTGGAATCTTATTGATCGCTCTCGAGTACGGATTCACAAACTCCCAGACGATCTCGCCCGCAGGCGTCACTTCAAACACGCGCCCTGCCGTGTTTTCGCAGATCAGCGTGTTTCCGTTGGGGAGCCTCTGTACGCCGCCCGCATGATCGCTAAAGAAGCGCCACGCGGGCTGGCCACTCATTTCGGCCGTGTATTGCCACACGATCTTGCCATCCAGCGGATTCACTTCCACGATCCGGGAGTTCGGCAACACTTCCTGATGCCGCGGATTCGCGCCGACGCTGTTGTATCCGTTATCGAACAACAGCATGTGGCCCGTCCCCGGAACACCTGCCGGCAGAATCTGCACGTTGTGCTGTCCGATGCTGACGTTATCGAGCTTCCAGACTACCTTCTTGGTTTCCTTGTCGATCACCACCAGCGTGCTCAACGGCCGGTAGCTCACGATGATATTTCCCGCCTTAAAGCGCGGATCGGTCAGGCCAGAACTCGCCGGGATTTCGCTCGCGGCGTTCATGTGTCCCATATCCAGGCCTTCGGTCGCGGGCGACGCGCCCATAGCCAGCGTCACCTTTGTGCCGTAGCCTTCCATGATTTCATTCTTCAGCGCGTCGGAGAAGTTGAATTCGTTGAAGTGGTCCGTGGTCTGCCATTCCCACACGATCTTGCCGGACTTGTCGACTTCGATCAGGCAATCGTCCGTCAGCAGTTTCTTCGAAATGGCCGGAATCCGCAGATTTCGATTGCACACCATCAGCGTGTTGCCATTGGCCAAACGTTCCTGATCGTGATGCAGTTTGTGATCGCCCTTTTCGATGTACTGCCAGACGACCTTGCCTTCCTGCGTAAATTCGATCACGCTATCGGCAGGCGCAGCTTCGGCATAACCATCGGCGCTTGCGCCCATGGACTTGGCCTGCACGCGCGCCAGCAAATTGCCGTTCTCCAGGGGACGCGTATAGCCCAAGCGACTCGTACCCTCCGGAGCCTTCCACTTCATGGCGACCTCGCCCTTCACATCGATCGCGTACGCGTTACCATCGGGTGCTCCGAAGATTACGTAGCCCGGCTGCACGCCTGGCTTCGAAATCGTGACTCCGGTTTTGAAAACGCTTGGGTAGGCGTATGCGCCCACGACGGCCACGGCCAATGCGACGGCTCCGACGACAAGCTTGCAACGTGCGGTCATACTCAATGAACCTCCCTGGAATGCTTCCATGAGGCTAGCTCGAAAATATTAAGTTTCCGTGAACCGAATTGAGGCTTGGTTATGGTTCCGGGTTATGCTTCATGGAAGGCGCTTGTCGCAACTATTCTGGAGTGTCAGACTCAACTGCTGCCGGGCGACGCACGCCAATGGGCATGTAGTGATCCGCCAACTGCCCGGGACCAAAGCTGTACGACGCTTTCACGCGGTCTTCCGGCAGCATCGTCTCGTTCCATTTGTCGAACTCCTCCGCCATGCGGGCGAAGACTTCGGGCTGCTTGAAGCGCAAATTCGCGCGTTCCAGCGGATCCACCACGACGTTAAACAGGAATTGGTTGTCGTTGATCTTCAGCCACTTCATGTCGCCGTCGCGCATGGCGTGCTGCGCGTTGGCGCGATATCGCCAGTAGACCTTGCGCGAAACCGGCGCGGCATTCTTGGTGAGCGCCGCGGTCATGTCCATGCCATCCGTCGGAAACGCGGGATCGATCTTGCCCCCCGCCATAGACACGAACGTCGGCATCCAATCCATGTTCATGCACACTTGATTGCTTGTGCTGCCCGCGCGGATTTGACCCGGCCAGCGAACAATTGCCGGGATGCGTAATCCGCCTTCAAGCAGTTCTGTCTTCTTGCCGGTGAAGGGCCACGTGTCGGAGAAGCGCTCGCCGCCATTGTCGCTAGTGAAGACGACCACCGTATTCTTCGCGATCCCAAGCCGGTCGATTTCCTTGAGGATCTTGCCAATGTTGAGATCCATCTGCTTGACCATCGCGCCATACGTAGCGATGTTGCCCGCCTGATAGCTCGAGAGGCCGCCCATCTGCGCGAGCGCCTCATCCTCAGGACCTTCCCACGGCCAGTGCGGCGCGTTGAAGTGGACGCTCAGCAGGAACGGCGTCTTGGACTTCACGTAATCGCGCATGTGCAGGATGGCTTTGTCGGCGATCAGGTCCGTCAGATAGCCGTGTTCATCCTTTGTGATGTCGCCATCCCAAAGCCCCAGTTGGCTATTCGGCTCGCCAACCTTATGCGTGAAGTAATCGAGCGATCCGCCTCCGAATCCCCAGAAGTGGTCGTAACCGTACTTCAGCGGTCCGAATCGCGGAACGTCTCCGACATGCCATTTCCCGATGAGCGCCGTGCCGTATCCAGCCTTCTTCAAGGTCGAAGCGATTGTCGGATGCCCTTCGGGCAGGCCGACGTTTTCGGATCCCGCGAGGGGTTCGTACAAACCGACGTCCGTTCGATATTGATAGCGCCCCGTGACCAGTGCCGTACGGCTCGCAGTGCAGACCGGAGAATTCGCGTAGGCATGCATGAGCTTGATACCTTCGGTCGCGAGACGATCGATGTTCGGAGTCGCATAGTCGCGGCGTCCGTAGCAGGAGACGTCGGCGTAGCCCATATCGTCGGCCATGAGAAACACACAATTCGGCTTCTCTGCGGGGCGAGCATTCTGCGCGCGGGACAAAATCGCGAACGGCGCGGCAGCGGCCGTGGCTCGGACCAATCTCCGGCGGGTAATGCCAGTGGCGGACGATACGTGCATTTTAGATTTACTCATAACGGGGTTACTTGTCAGTCCTAGGTGGTTTCGAAATCCCATATGATGAGGTCGCGATCGCAACAAAAAAGTGTTGCGTTGTTTATTGTGGCCCCCAAACATATACTCTAGATGCTCAAAAGTAGTGATAGCTGGCCACTCGTTCGACGAACCAAATCAAGCCGGCCAGCACAATGACCGCCGATGCGCCCTTTACGAATCTGGCGCCGAACAGAGGATTTCGACGGTTGATATAGGCGAGCGTCGGGACGGTGATGAGCACGATACATGCCTGCGCAATTTCGACACCCACGTTGAATGATCCGAGAGACCACGCCAATGCCTGGCGCGGCAGGCCAACTTCGGCGAGCGCCCCGGCGAATCCGAAACCGTGGAAGAATCCGAAGCTGAAGGCCATCCAGGCTCGGATCTCGTTGTAATCGCCGACGCGCAGGATATTCTCCAGACCGACGGCGGCGATCGAGAGCGCGATGATCGGCTCCACGAAACGCGGCGCCATGCTGGAGACGCCAAGCACCGTGAGTGTCAGCGTGATGCTATGGGCGATCGTGAACGCGGTCACAACGGTAAAGAGCTGCCGCAGCGTGCCACCGACGAGGATCAAGCCAAGCACGAACATCATGTGATCGGGCCCGGTGAAGATGTGCCGGATCCCCATGACGATGAAGCGCTGCACGACGGCCCAATTGGTTTCGCCCGCGAGTGCGGTCGGATTCGCTGGCGTCAATGTCGCACGATCCACCATGTTTCCGTCGCGGTACACCAGCAGGACCGTCGTATCATCCGGCCTGTCTGGAAAGATCGGGCTCTCCATCTGAACCGCGGAAGGAGTCCCATCTTGCTCTGCTGTCCACGTGACAAGGTCCAACTGCTTATCGGGCTCAATCTTGGCATTTTGGGGGACAAACGGCTTCCCGCCGAGCAGCAAATGCAAACGCTGGGGGATTGCGACCATAGGATCGGCGCCAGCAAGCAGGGGCGTGTGAGCGAGAACAAGAACCTGGGTTTTGTTGTTTTCGATCTTTACCGAAACGCCCGTGATCTGGATCGTGTGAGCGATCGCTCCGGACGGGATCAAACAGAGCGCCGCAACGAACACACGGAGCAAAGCGGTAAATCGAGTGATGGATGAATGCGGCACAGAAGACTCAACTACTGGAAAGGATAAACGATGGGAGCGGACCAATGTCATCGTGTGCGGCTCTAAGTCAACGTGCTCCGCGCCAACGTGCTCCGCGTCAACGTGCGGTGCCTCCGCGGACTGCGCGCACATGAAGTTTATCGGTTTTGGGGTTATAGCTTACAACTCCAAAATTGAAACTCACTGTCCACGCCTTGTCGCCGTGCCCCGCTAGCGAGGTGGAAGCCCAAAACAATGCCGAAGGAGTCCCCGGGAAAAATTCAGTGTCAATGGTTGGCTTCACCGCGTAGGGGGTGGAGAGCGATTCCAGCTCTTTGATATTCGGCAAGCGCCAGTCGTCGTGTCCGGCCAAGGATAACCCCTCGGCGTAAACCAAAGCCTCTTCCCATGTCGCCGCCGGCAGGCCTTCCACCTTTTGCCAAACGAGTCCGGTGCGATTGTCCGTGACCGTGCCATCTCCGCCATCGGTGTATTGCGCGCCGCCGGGCTTAATGAGTTCGCTGCCGCGCACGCAGCGGGCGTGATAACGCTTATCGCCACCGGAGCTGACGGTTTCCTTTTTCGGATGGGCCCCCGCGCCACCGCCCGCATTGGTCGCCCACGCATACTCGGGATTGCCGACGCGTTCTTCGGCAGCCCACCAATACTGGGCATTCGACTTGGTGAAGACGCTGGCGAGCGCCGGGAAGCCGGACTCGTGGTTCAGGATCGTGAAAAGCTCCTGCACGTAGGGCAAGCGCCAGTCGGTCTTCCCTGCGAGATCCAGCGCCTTGCAATAGCCGACGCTGACCTCCCACGGCTTTTCGCCGCCATCGGCCTGCTGCCACTGCAAACCAGTAACAAGATCGGTTACCGTGCCATCGCCGTTCTCTTTGTAAGACGGGGGATGGATCGAGTAATAGCTGTCTTCTCCCGGAGTCTCGGTATAGTGCTTGGTCTGCCCCGTGTCGGGGATGGCCTTCATGGTCCAGGGCGCCACGTGGCCGGCTTGCGAGGGCGGCAGCGGTGTTTGCCCGCTGGCCGCCCCGTCCAGACCGAATCCCACCACAAGCGCCAGAGTGACTGCTGCAGTTCGCCTCATCAGTTCACTGTGACGATGGCGTCGTCCGAGACTTTTTTGTCGCCGTTGACTGCGGTGAAAGTGTACTTGTAGGTGTATCCAGACTGGCAGGCCTTCGCAGCGATGTGCGCCGCACCAAACTTGGTGCTCACGGGCGCGAAGGCGCCTGACGTGATTCCGCAACCATCGGAGGCTACGGGATTCGTGGGCTTTTCGCTATCCGTGCTCTTGAAAACCTGGACGGTGGCCGAGCCGCCCGTGGCGCTGGTGCTGCCCCAGGCATACAGGACGTCGTCGCCGGGCTTCACCACGGCAGTGCCCCCGTTGTTGGTATTGATGTACGCCGAAAGGCGCGTCTTGGCGCCAGGATACGTCTCCGTCTTCTTCGAACCATCCGGCTCAATGAAGTTGAACGTGTACGATCCGTTGTCGTTCATCGAGTAATTGATGAAGTGATGCCCCGGACCGATGGTGTATTCGAGCGAATAGTTATTGGGCCGCGGAATGGTGAAGTTGGTGATGGTCGCGCCGGGCAGCATCTTGGTCCACATGCGAACCGAGGCGGTCCAGGGTTGCGGCACGATGGCGTCCTTCTGTACTTTTACAGCGCCGTGCTCTCCCCCGTTCAGATAGGGGAACACGCGGGTCATGTGATAGTGATACACACCATTGGCATCCTTGTGGCCGTTGAATTCGTCGAGGCCTTGCGGTTTGGAATCGTCCGCTTCGGTCGGTCCGTAGATCTTGTACCCGTCGAGCGCGTAAGCCACCGGATTGCCCTTGCCGGCCATTTCCACCATGAAGGGCGGAACGATGTGGTAATGATAGTCGTCCGCGCGTCCGCAGTGCCCGCCGTAATCGTCGAGTTCACCAGCCGCGTATGTGTCCGTTTTGCCATCGACCTTGATGGGATTGAAGATCGGAATACCATTGAGCGCCACGGCAATCGCGCCGCTGAACAAAGCGTTGCGCACGTTCACTGGTTTGTCGGACCAGACGGCTTTTTTCGGGATCCGCCAGGCGTTATCTCCCGTATAGTCCTGCGGAATCGCAACTTGCTGCTGCCATTGCGTAATGCCGGCCAGCATTCGATGAGCGGCCATGCCGTTCGATTCGATGTAGAAGAAGTCAGCATCTTCGTGCCACCGGAAGGAGGCTGTTTGCGCCTTTCCGAATCGAGGTGACGACACGACCAGAATTCCGAGGAGAGACAGAGCCGCTGCGGTTCGAAGTAAAGCAGCCTTGCTGAGCCAGTGTTTCGTCATCAATATCTCCTAACTGCAAGAAAGTGCGGCGAGCGGGATTTTCCCATTCGCCGCACATTCGGTCTGACCACTTAAAGGAACATTACTTACTGGCGACGGTTACAATCGCGTCATCAGAGACGCTCTTCTGGCCGTCGGTGGCGGTAAACGTGTACTTATACGTGTATCCAACCTGGCAAGCCTTGGTCGCAATGTGCGTCGCGCCAAATTTGCTGGTGACGGGTGCGAACGGCCCACTGTTGGTGCCGCATCCGTCGGTGGCGACGGGATTCGTCGGATTCTCGTTGTCGGCGCTCTTGAAGACCTGAACTGTCGCGGAACCACCGGTGGCACTGGTGCTACCCCATGAATAGAGCACGTCTTGTCCCGCGGCAACCTTCACGTTTCCACCATTGTTGGCGTTGAAGTATCCGGTCAGGCGCATCTTGGGCGCGGGAGGGTAAATTTCCGTCGACTTGCTGCCATCGGGCTCGATGAAGTTGAACGTCCAACTGCCGTTTTCGTTCTTGGCGTAGTTCACGAAACCGTGCTGATTATTCACCACGTAGTCGAGCGAATATTCATCCGGGCCGGGCCAAGTGAAGCCGACGATCTTGGCGCCGCGCTTCGGCATCAGCCAGTGGCGGATTCCGCCTGAAAACGGCTGCGGAACAATGGCGTCCTTCTCCACTTTCACGATGCCGCGCTCGCCGCCGTTGAGATAGGGGAATGTTTTCGTGGAGTGATAGTGATAGCCCAGCTTGGCCGTCGTGTGGCCATTGAGGTCGTCAAGGGCGGGGGAAATGGGCGACCCATCCGGCTCGGTGTATGCGTAGATTGCAAAGCCATCGAGGCCATACGCGATGGGGTTCTCCTTCCCAACGGTATCGAGCAGGAACGTCGGAGGCATGTGGTAGTGGTAGTCGTCCCCACGGCCGCAGTGTCCCCCAAAATCGTCCAATTCTCCGGCGACGAAGGTGTCCGTCTTTCCGTCGTTCTTGATCACGTTGAAGATCGGCACACCGTTGACGGCGACGGCAATCGCCCCGCTATACAGCTGCGAGCGAACGTTCACGGGCTTGTCGGCCATTACCGGATGTTTCGGAATACGGAACGAGTTGTCTCCGGTGAACGGCTGAGGGATCGGCACCTGCTGCTGCCATGCGGTGATCCCGACCATCATCTTGTGGGTCGGCATGCCGTTGCCTTCGACGTAGTAATAGTCGGCGTCCTGATGCCAGTTGAAGTAGGACGTATGGGCCTTTCCCCACTGAGCGGAGGAGAGGACCAGCACCGCCAGTAGCGACGTTCCGGCTAAGGAGCGAACCACTGCAGCTTTGGTCAAGAAGCGTTTCGTCATATGTATGATTCCTTTGTATCTCGTTGTACTTCGCTCAATTTGTACTTCGCTCAAGTATGAAACGGATGCGACGCATCCGCCCCACCTATCCCGCTACCCGGACAGAATGAAGCACTTATCATCCTAGAAACCTTTTGTTAAGATTCCGTGGGGCTGCAGGGGGAAACTGGTTAGCGTCCCTTCAAATGAGGTAGCGTCGAGGCCTGACGGAGCAGAAAGAAGCTCCG
>CAITIX010000249.1 GCA_903892565.1 uncultured Acidobacteriia bacterium | reverse complement strand
ATGCGGATCAGCCAACGGATGACGATGCGGTGGAGTTTTTCCACAAGGAATGGCGCTGGCTGGAGACTCGCGATCGGGAGGTTTCGGACGAGGCGGTGGTGCGGCTGCTGGAGCTGCGGGCGCTGGCGCTGCTGGAGTTGGTACGGGAGTCAGTGGCGCGGGGGCAGCGGCCGGCGCGCCGAATGCGAATCGAACGGGAGCGGCGGGAAATGTTTCGGCACAAGCGTCCAGCGAACAAGATTCGCTGCTTGCGGCCACTGCGGAAGTGCAAGCCGTCGTACAGAATAACGCCCAAAATGATGGTGGCACGGGCGCCGCTGTTCCGGATGTGGCATCCACGGGCGCGAACGAATCGTTCGTGGTGAGCGGCAGCATCAGCACGGGATTGAATACGCAGGGCGGCGATTTTACTCCGGATCGAGCTCAGTTCGGCGGCGCCGGATTTAGTGCGGCGACATCGGGCGGTGGCGCTGCGATTCCGGGCGGGGCGGCTGGGGGCGGCGATGCGGCGGCGGGTGCAGGTCCGGCGATTGCGATTGTGGGCGGCGGAGGTCCTCCGGGTGGAGGCGGATTTGGCGGTGGTGGATTCCCAGGAGGTGGATTTCCGGGCGGCGGTTTTCCCGGTGGCCGCGGTGGCGGCGGTCCCGGTGGGCGCGGTGGTGGACGTCCCCCGAATCCGAACGGTGCGTTTATCGGGAATCGGCGCAATGCGGGACGGTTGCAGGTTCGCGGATCGTTGTTCTACACGTTCCGCAATTCGGCGCTGGACGCGGCTCCGTTTTCGTTGAATGGACAGAACAACACGAAGGCCGCGTATGCGCAGAATCGTTTTGGATTTAATCTGGGCGGGCCGCTGGAGATCCCGAAGCTGTTCAAGTCCGAGAGCATTTTCTTTTTCGTGAACTACACGGGAAACTTGCTGCGCAACGGGCAGAACCTGACGGGCACGGTGCCCACGCTTGCGGAACGCGCTGGGGATTTTTCGGGAGTGAATGCGATTATTTACGCTCCGGTGAGCGGACTCCCGTTTGCGAATAATCAGATCCTGCCGGGCCGCATCAGCCCGATTGCGACGGGATTGCTGGCGTTTATCCCGAAGCCGAACCAGCCGGGCACAGTGAACAATTATCGCTATGTGACGGCGACTCCCAATAACAGCCAGGCCTTGAATACGCGTTTGACGAAGACGATCTCGCGCAAGGATAACGTAGCGCTGGCGTTCAACTGGCAGGGGCGCGATGCGATCAATCCACAGCTTTACGGATTTACGGATTCGACCAACGGCAACGGCATCAATGCGACTGCGAATTGGCGGCATACGATCAAGACGGGAATCTTCAACAACCTCACGCTGACGTTGAATCGCAATACGAACAGCACGCTGCCGTATTTCGCGAATGGCGCGAATGTGGCGCAGCAGTTGGGGATTCAGGGAACATCGTCGAATCCGATTAATTTTGGTCCGCCGAATGTGAGCTTCACGAACTTCGGAAGTTTGAACGACGCGAGTTATTCGCAGAGCGCGGTGACGAACGCCGGATTCAACGATGCCATTTCGTGGCGCAAGGGGAAGAGCAACTGGTCCTTCGGCGGGGGCTTCACGCGCAGCTTCAACAATACGGATACGGACGCGAACGCACGCGGAACATTCACGTTCACGGGGCTTTCGACAAGTCTGCTGAATGCGAACGGCAACGTGGTGGCGGGCACTGGCTTCGACTTCGCGGATTTTCTGCTCGGATTTCCGCAATCGAATTCGATTCGTTATGGAAGCTCCAATACCTATTTCCGCAGCAACAACTACTTCGCGTTCGCGCAAGACGACTGGCGTTTGGCGTCGAACCTGACGTTGAACCTGGGCTTGCGCTACGAATATTTTTCTCCGTGGTCCGAGAAATACGGACGCATCGCGAATCTCGATATTGCTCCTGGCTTCTCGGCGGTTTCGGTAGTGACGCCGGGTGCGACGGGGCAATACTCGGGCACCGTTTATCCCAGCAGTTTGATCCAGCCGGATCGCAATAATTTTGCGCCGCGCACGGGCTTGGCGTGGAAGCCCAAGGCCAAGAGCAGCGTTGTTGTGCGGCTCGGCTACGGCTGGTATTACAACCCGGGCGTCTACAACCAGTTCATGAATCGCTTGTCGGCGCAGCCGCCGTTTGCGCAATCGACGACGGTGACCACGAGCTTGACGAATCCGCTGACGCTGGCCTCGGGGCTCACGGTAACGCCCGCGGGTAAGACGATTCTCAACACGTTCGCAGTGGATACGAACTATCGCGATATGTACGCGCAATCGTGGACGGCGAGCGTGCAGAGCGGCCTGCCGGGAGCGTTGGTGGGCGAACTTTCCTACTTGGGCACGAAGGGGACGCGGCTCGATGTGCAGATGATGCCGAATCAGGCGGCTCCGGGATCGCCGTTCACGTCCGAACAGCGGTTGGCGATCGGCAATGCGACGGGCTTCACGTATGATTCGCCCATCGGCAACTCGATCTATCACGCGTTTCAAGCGCGCCTGACGCGGCGTCCGCGCAAGGGCATTGGCGGCAGCTTGCAATATACGTTTGCGAAATCGATCGACGATTCGTCCACGCTGGGTGGCGCGGGGAACACGGTGGCGCAGAATTTCTACGACATCAGCGCGGAGCGAGGGCTTTCGAGTTTCGACCGGAGGCATGTGCTGGCGTTGAACTACTTGTGGCAATCGCCCATCGGCGGGACGAATTCGCTGCTCGCGAATAAAAAGTGGGCGATTACGGCGCTGAAGGATTGGACGATTTCCGGAACGATTCAGGCGCAGAGTGGCACGCCGTTGACGGCTCGCGTACTCGGCAATTTATCGGACACCGCGGGCACGGGCAACGTCGGCAGCGGTCGCGCGCAGGCGACGGGATTGCCGGTCGATACCGGCTCGGGTTTCTTTAACCTTGCTGCGTTTACGATTCCCGCGGCGGGCACGTACGGCAACGCGGGCCGCAATACGATTCCCGGACCAGGGACGTTCAATATGAACATTTCGCTGCAGAGGACCATTACGCTCAGCGAGCGTGTGCGGTTGCAGGTTCAGGCGAACGTGAATAATTTCCTGAATCACGTGAATATTACGAACTACGGCACGGTGGTGAATTCGCTGACCTATGGAGTTCCTTCGTCGGCCGGTGCGATGCGGAGTATGACGCTAACAGCGAGGTTTAATTTCTAACATGACGAGCACAGTAAAACGAGTAGTATTTCTGGCGCTCGCCGCCTATGGGCTTTCGGCGCAAGAGGCGACGTTCTCGGTCGACACGAAACTCGTTGTGGTCAACGTCACTGTGAAGGACAAGTCCGGGCGTCTGGTCACGAATCTGAAAGCGGAGGATTTCCAGATCCTGGAAGACGGCGTGCCCCAGAAGATGTCGGTATTCGAACGTCAAGAGTTGAGCACGGAGCCGATGGCTCCGCTATCTTTCAGCGTGCGCCCCGGAACGCTGGAAGAACGCTCGGCCGCTCCCGCTAGGACTGCTACCGGAACGGCGGCAACGGCGCAAGCAGCGCGCGATCCCAAGCGTTATCAGAACAGGCGTTTGCTCGGGCTGTTTTTCGACTTGAGCTCCATGCAGCCGCCGGATCAGGCGCGCGCGTACGAAGCCGCGATCAAGTTTCTGCAATCGCAAATGACGTCGGCGGACATGGTTTCGATCATGACGTTTTCGACGAAGTTCAAAACGGTGGTGGATTTCACGGATGATCGGGAATCGTTGATCGCGACGCTGCGGCGCATGAATGTGGGCGAAGGCAGCGATCTCGCCGGATTGGCATCGACGGGCGCGGACGAAGGCGATGACACGGGATCGTTTTCGGCGGACGACACGGAATTCAACGTCTTTAATACGGACTTGAAATTAACGGCTCTGGAAGACGCGGCGCGCAAACTGGCGGCGTATCCCGAGAAGAAAGCGTTGATCTATTTTTCGAGCGGCGTGGAAAAGACCGGCATCGAGAATCAATCGCAATTGAAGGCGACGGTGAACGCTGCGGTGCGTTCTAATGTTTCGTTCTATCCGGTGGATGCGCGCGGCCTCACGGCGCTGGTTCCTGGAGGTGACGCATCGACGGCGTCTGCGCGCGGCACGGGGATCCTCACGGGATCGAAGCAGGGCGGCTTGAAGTCGAGCTTTAACGATTCGCAGGAGACTCTCTATACGCTGGCGGAAGACACGGGCGGCAAGGCGCTGCTCGACGTGAACGATCTCACGCTCGGCATCAAGCAGGCGCAGGAAGATATTCGCAGTTATTACATGATTGGCTACTATCCGTCGAATGCCAACGAGGACGGCAAGTATCGGCGCATCCAAGTACGTCTGGCGCCGAGTTCGGCGTTGGCGAAGGAAGCCAAGCTGGATTATCGCAATGGCTATTACGCGGGAAAACAATTCGCGAAGTTCACATCGACAGACAAAGAACGGCAGTTGCAGGAGGCGCTGACTTTGGGAGATCCCGTGAGCGAACTGCCGCTGGCGCTCGAAGTGGATTATTTCCGCGTGGCGAAGGATCGCTACTTTGTGCCGATTTCGGTGAAGCTGCCGGGTTCTTCGGTGGGGCTCGCGAAGAAGAACGGGAAGCAATCGACGGATCTCGATTTCATCGGTCAGGTGCGCGATTCCGCGGGCAAGCTGGTGGGCGGCGTGCGCGATCAGATCACGGTGAAGCTGACGGACACCGATGCCGAGAAGTTGGAGAATCGCCATCTGCAGTACGATACGGGGCTCACGCTCGCGCCGGGGAATTATTCGCTGCTGTTTTTGGCGCGCGAAGATCAGACGGGCAAAATGGGCACGTTCGAGACGAAGTTCACGGTGCCGGATTTGAAAAGCGACAAGACGGTGCGGCTGAGTTCGGTGATCCTGAGCAATCAGCGTGAAGCGGTGAGCGCGGCGGTGGGCGCGGCGGATAACAACAAGAAGCTGATGGCAAATCATCCCTTGGTGCAGGACGGGCAGAAGACCGTGCCCAGCATCACGCGCGTGTTCCGCAAGGATCAGACGTTGTACGTGTATTTCGAAGTTTATGATCCCAGTCTGGATGCCGACAGCAAAATGCCGGACATCGTCGCCAGTGTGGAGCTGATGCAGGGCGCTCGCAAGGCGTTCATCTCGCCGCCATCGCGCGCGAACAAACTGGGAACAACGCGGCCCGGCGTGGTGGCGTTCAACTTCCAGGTGCCGCTGGCGAAGATGTCGCCGGGAGAGTATATCTCGCAGGTGGACATAATCGACGAGTTTGGGAAGAAGTTCGCGTTCCCGAGGAATTCGTTGGTCGTACTGCCGTAACGGCGCATCATCCCTTTCGCGCGGTGGTTGCTTTTGCGACAATCGCTTTTATGCGAATGGACGGTAATACGATTTTCATCACGGGCGGCTCCGAAGGCATTGGCCGCGGAATGGCCGAGGCGTTTCACCAGTTGGGCAATCAGGTCCTCATTGCGGGCCGGCGCGAAGCCGCGCTCAAGGCGGTGTGCGAGGCGAATCCGGGGATGCGGTATTACGTGCTCGATGTTGCGGATCCCATGCAGATCGTCGCCGTGGCGAAAAAGGCGATCGCCGATTTTCCGAAGTTGAATTGCGTGATCGCCAATGCAGGCGTGCAGCGGTTGTATAGCTTCGCGGGAGAACAAGCGCCGGACGATTTCCTGATTGCCGAGGAAATCAATATCAACCTGACGGGATTGATCCGCACGACGACGGCGTTTCTCCCGCACTTGCGTACGCAGGAACGCGCCACGGTGGTGCATCTTTCCTCAGGCCTCGCGTTCGTGCCGCTGGCCGCGTGTGCGGTGTATTGCGCGACGAAAGCCGCGATTCATTCGTTCACGTTGTCTCTGCGGCATCAATATCGAAACACGAGCGTGAAGTTCGTGGAGTTGATTCCGCCGCGCGTGGATACGACGCTGGGCGGCGGCAGCGGGAACAGTCCGTTTTCGATGACGGTCCCGGATTTTGGCGCGGCCGCGATGAATGGATTCGCAGGCGGAGCCGACGAAGTGCCCGTGGGCCACGCGAAGAATTTGTTCGCAGCCGGTGCGGGGGAATCCGCGAAGCCCGCGTTTGCGGGGATGAATCCGGCGTAGCTGAGCTTACAGCAAGTGGTGGTGCCCGGCTTTTTCCAGGCGCTTCACGATGTCGCCGACTTCTTGTGCGCGATTGCGATCGGCGATTAAGAGCGCATCCGGCGTATCGACGATGATTAAATCTTTGACGCCGAGAAGCGCGACGAGCTTTTTGTGGGCTTGCACGTAGTTGCCTGTGCTTGCCTCCACGATGGAAGCGCTTTCGAGGGCGTTGCCGTTGGCGTCGCGCTTGTGGAGTTCGTAGACGGCGTTCCAGCTGCCGACGTCGTTCCATCCGATGTCACCGGCCGGCACGCCGACCACGTTTTTGGCACGTTCGAGCACGGCGTAGTCGATGGAGATGTTCTCGCACATCGGAAAAATGGCTTCGAGCTTGGGCGCGAACTGGCGGCTTTTGATCGGCGGAAGGCTTGCGAGCAATGACGCCGTCTTTGGCTGGAACACGCGTAGGTTTTCGAGCAGCACGGACGTCTTCCAAAAGAACATTCCGGCGTTCCAATAGAAGTTGCCCGCGGCGACGAATTTCCCGGCCGTCTTCAAGTTTGGCTTCTCGCGGAAGCGACGCACGGGTAGCGGCGCAGCGGCTCCCACCGATTCTGTAGGCTTGCTTCCAAACTCGATGTAGCCGTATCCGGTCTCGGCCCAGCGTGGTTCAATGCCGATGACGGCGATCTTGCCTTCGGAGGCGGCCTTGAACGCGGGGCGCAGCAGGCGCACGTAATCGCGCGGCTTGGTGATGACGTGATCGGCGGGAAACACGCCCATGACGGCATCCGGATCGATCTGGGAAATGATTTGCGCCGCGAGGCCAATCGCCGGCGCGGTGTTGCGCTGCGCGGGTTCGGCCAGGATTTGGTGCTTGGGGACTTCGGGAAGCTGCTTGACGATCTCCGCGCGCAGGTGGTGATTGGTCATGATCCAAATGCGCTCGGGCGGAAGCAACGGTTTCAGTCGGTCGACCGTTTGCTGGATCAGGGTGCGCTCGCCGAAAAAGTTGAGGACTTGTTTCGCGCGGCTGCGGCGGCTGCTGGGCCAGAAGCGCGTGCCGCGTCCACCGGCGAGGATGAGGCCATAAAGATGAGACATGAAATGTTCCTGCTGAGGCGTTCTGATTGGTTAGGTCCGATTAGGGTATCGCTACGCCGCGAACCAATTTCAGCGTGCGGTTCCAGCGCGTTTTGCCAATGAAGTTCTGGATGAGATCCAGGTAATGTCCGCCGCCGGTTCCGACCCAATCCTCGGTGGGCGCGTCGTAGGACCAGAAAATAAACACGGGCTTTCCGATGATGTAATCGCGCGGAACAAAGCCCCAATAGCGGCTGTCGAGCGAGTTATCGCGGTTGTCACCCATCGCGAAGTAGTTGCCCGGAGGAACGACGAGCTCGCCATTCTGCACATTCTCCTCCAGCATCTTCTTGCCGGGATCCATCACGGGGCCGGAGGGTTCCGCGGGGAACGTATCGCGATACGGTTCCAGGTTCGGAAAAATATGTTGCGCGTAGGGCTCCTGCAACGGCTTGCCGTTCACGTAGACCACTTTATTCAGGATGTGAATGTGATCGCCCGGGATGCCCATCACGCGCTTTACGAAATTCTGCCGGATGTCGACCGGGTAGCGGAAGACGATGATGTCGCCGCGCTTTGGCTCGGTGTAGGGAAGCAGGTACTTGCTGATGGGGCCGGAGGGCGCGTACGCGAGTTTATCGACCAAAAGGTGATCGCCCACCATGACGGTGGTGTCCATGGAAGGCGTTGGCACGATGAACGCCTGTACGAGCGTGGTGGTGCCGAACAACAGGATGAGGATGTTCAGGGTCCACTCGTAGATGAAATCCCGGGTGCCTTGTTGCAGTTTGCTCATTGGCCGCGATAGGGGTGGATCAACATAAAGCTGCGATTCCAGCGGGTCTTGCCGAAGAAGTTTTTCGCAACGTCCAGAATGTGCCCGGCGCCGATGGAAGGATCCTGCAGATCTGAGGTGGGCGCGTCGTAAGACCAGTAAATGATGAGAGGCTTGCCGATGATGTTTTCGCGCGGCACGAATCCCCAGTAGCGGCTATCGAGCGAGTTGTCGCGATTATCGCCCATGGCGAAATAGCTGTTCGGCGGCACGACGACTTCGCCGTTGGTCACGTGATGCTCCAGCATGTCGAGCGCGCCGCGATCCACCATAACATCGGGCTCATTGGGGAAATTGTCGCGATACGGGGCGATGTAATCCGTCTTGTGAAATTTGAACGGCTCGCCGGCGGGCGCTCCATTGCGATAGACCTGTTTATTGACGATGCGGATGCGGTCCCCCGGTTCGCCGACCACGCGCTTGACGAATGTTTGGCGGATGTCCACGGGATAGCGGAACACGATGATGTCGCCGCGACGAACCTCGGTGTAAGGGAGCAGATATTTGCTGATGGGTCCGGCGGGCGCATAGGCCAGCTTATCCACTAAGAGGTGATCGCCGATCAGCAGCGTATCCTCCATGGAGCCGGTGGGGATGACGTAGGCTTGCACGAGCGTCGTTGTGAGGAACAGCAGCAGCAAAATGGTGATGGTCCATTCTGCGAGCGCGCTGCGGGGAGCGTCTTCATTATTGGACGCTTCGGCTACCGGTGCCGTGGACGGAGTGCTTTCGGTCGACGTCGATTCCACCGCGCTGTTCTCTAACTGAGCTGCGGGCGGAAGCTCACGTCCCGTCTGGTCCGCGATATTTTCGGGGGTCACTACGTTCTATTCTACTCGCTTCTGGTGCGCGAATTGCGTTGGAGGGGCGATTCACGGGAGCTCCGCCGGAGGCTGGCGTGACAGGGCCCGACATTTCTTCACATCCCAGTCGTGATATACAAGATCAAGCCCTGTCCGCGAACTGCAT
>CAITIX010000248.1 GCA_903892565.1 uncultured Acidobacteriia bacterium | reverse complement strand
GCTTCGACAAGATGCTCGGTCTCCGGGCGGGGAATCAGTACATCGGGCGTAACTTTAAATTCGCGGCCGAAGAATTCCTGACGCCCCACGACGTATTGCGTGGGTTTGCCTTGCATGCGCTCGTGCAAGTAGCGGCCGTAGTGGATCCACCAGAGCTCACGGAGTTCGTCGTTCGCGTGGGCGTAGAGCCAGGAGCGATCGCATGGAAGCTCCAGTGAGATGGCGTGCATCAATAGAACTTCTGCGGTGAGTTGCGGCGCGGAGATGCCCGCGTCGTCCAGAAGTTTTTGGCCCTGTTGCAGAGCCGCTCGAACCGTCATCGTGGAGTGCCTGTCCGCCTTTGATCAAATCGCCTTAGATCAACAGCCGGAACTGGTCCAATCTAGGCCGCGACTTCGGCTCCAGCGGTGCTCTGCTCTTTGAGCTTTTCGGTCTGGTAGTAGGACGTGAGGGCGTCGACCAGCGGTTCAAGCTTACCGTCCATGACTTGATCGAGTTGGTGCAGCGTAAACCCGATGCGGTGATCCGTCATGCGATTCTGCGGAAAATTATACGTGCGGATCTTTTCGCTGCGATCTCCGCTGCCGACCATCGTCTTGCGCTCGGCGCCAATCGCCTGCTGCTGCTTTTCGATTTCGAGTTCGTACAGGCGCGAACGCAGCACGCGCATGGCTTTCGCGCGATTCTTGATTTGCGATTTTTCGTCCTGGCACGAGACCACCGTGTTGGTGGGCAAGTGCGTGATGCGCACGGCGGAATACGTCGTGTTGACGCTCTGGCCGCCGGGGCCAGAGGAGCAGAACGTATCGATGCGGATGTCCTTGGCTTCGACGCTGATTTCCACTTCGTCGGCTTCGGGCAGCACCGCAACGGTCACGGCGGACGTGTGGACGCGCCCCTGTGTTTCGGTGGCCGGAACGCGCTGCACGCGATGCACGCCGCTTTCGTATTTCAGTTGGCTGTACACTTTGGTGCCGCTGATCAGCGCAATGACTTCTTTTAAGCCGCCGACCGACGAAGGGCTGGCGGAAGTGACTTCCACTTTCCAGTGACGCGTTTCGGCGAAGCGCGAATACATGCGGAACACTTCATCCGCGAACAGCGTGGCTTCGTCGCCGCCCGTGCCGGCGCGGATTTCCAGCACGACGTCTTTGTCGTCGTTGGGATCCTTCGGCAGCATCAGGACTCGCAGTTCTTCTTCGCAGCGAACGAGCTCCGGTTCCATCTGCGCGATCTCTTCCTGAGCCATGGCTTTCAGCTCGGGATCGGATTCCAGCATCATGGCGCGCGCTTGTTCCAGGTTGCCGTTGGCGACCTTCCATTCGCGATACTTCGCGACGATCTCGCTCAGTTCGCTCTGCGCTTTGGTGACCTTGCGATATTTGTCGGAGTCGGCAATGACCGCGGGGTCTGCCATCTGGGCTTCCAGTTCCGCGAAGCGGCGTTCTACGTCGTCGAGTTTTTGGCGATATTGCATGGCAGTGTCCTGATCGCGTTTAACGCTTAGGCGATCACCAATTCTCCGCCTTGTTTCTGTTCCAGTTCCATCGCGCCTTCGAGTGCGTGGATGGCGACACCAACGGCGGAATCGTCTGGCGGTTTGGTGGTGATGCGCTGCAGCCAAAGTCCGGGAGCGGTCAGCAAACCCATCAACGTGCCTTGGCGCTTCGCGGCGAAGCGGATCAACTCATAGCTGAGGCCCGTAATGACCGGCAGCAGGATAATGCGCGCCGCGAATTTCGCGGCGAAGCCGTCCACTGGAACAAGCGCGTAGACGATCATCGAAATGACCATGACGACGAGCAGGAAACTCGTCCCGCAGCGCGGATGGAACGTCACGAACTTCTGCGCGTTTTCCACGTTGACCGGTTGGCGCGATTCGAAATTGAACACCACTTTGTGCTCCGCGCCATGGAATTCGAACACACGGCGGATGTCCTTCATGCGCGAAAGCGCCCACAAGAACGTGAGGAAGATGGCCATGCGGATGACGCCATCGGTCATGTTCGTCGCAAAGCGGCCGGAAAGCGCGGGAACGGATTTGCCCAGTTGCGTGGCCAAAAATAGCGGAACCAGTTTGTACATGAAGATGAAGAACCCGAGCGAGAAGACCAGGTTCAAGGTCATCATCCAGGACGAAATTTCGACCGGTTTCGCTTCGGTGGTGCCATCGTCCAGTGCGGCGTTGGCGGAAAACTTCAGCGCTTTATATCCAAGCGTCATGGCTTGGCCGAGCGTCCCAAGGCCGCGCAGAATCGGATACTTGAAAATCGGATATTTTTCGGAAACCTTTTGGAGCGGCTGCTCTTCCGTGACAATTTCCCCGTTGGGCTTGCGGACGGCGACACAATAACTGTGCGGCGCGCGCATCATCACGCCTTCGATGACGGCCTGCCCGCCGACGAGCGTTTCCTCGCCGCTTTCCAAAATGGGCAGCATCTGAACGTGGGCGGAGAGGCGCAAAAATCCCTTAAGAGTCACAGTAATAGCTCCACTGTCATTATAGCGTGCGGGACCAAACACAGCGCTCTTGCGATGGCGCAGCCGCTAGAATAGAACCTGTGGCTGATCGTTCCCGCTCCGCATTTCGCAACTGGTTGGAATACGCCGGCGTTTGCGGAATGGTGGCGAGCTTGCGGTATCCTCCGCGGCCACTGGCCGAATCATTGGGACGATTCTATGCCGGCGCGTTCGATTCCATGGTGCCTCGCCTGCGCCGCATTGCGATGCGCAATCTGGAGCTCGCGATGCCCGAGCTTCCGTTGGCCGAGCGCCAACGTATAACGGATGGCGTGTTTCGCTCGATCGCGCGCGTGCTGGTGGGCGTCGCACGCCTGCCTGATCTTACGCCCGCGAACATTCATCAGTGGATATCGCATGACGGCTTGGAACACTTGCGGGAAGCGCAGGCGCGCGGCAAAGGCGTGTTGATCGCCACGGGGCATCTTGGAAATTGGGAACTGAGCGTCAATGCGCACACGCTGCTGTGCGCGGCCTTAGGAACAAGCGACACCATGAGCGTGGTCGTGCGGCCGTTGGATAATCCGCTGGTCGATGAACTCGTGCGCCAGCGGCGTGAGATGTTCGGCAATCGGATGATCGGCAAGAAGGAGTTCATTCGCTCGCTCTTAAAAGCCTTGCAGGCGGGCGAGACGGCGGCGATGCTCGTCGATCAGAACAACATGCTGGATCAAGGCATTTTCGTGGATTTCTTCGGCATCCCGGCACGCACGGGCACAAGCTTCGCGAAGATGGCGGCGCATACGGGTGCGGCCGTGGTGCCCGGGTTCGCGGTGTGGATCGAACAGGAGCAGCGCTATCGTTTGAAGTTTTATCCGGCGCTCGATCTCACGGGCGATATTGCGGAAGACACGCGGCGCGTTCAAGCGGCCATGGAACGTGCGATTCGCGAGCATCCCGAGCAATGGCTGTGGATCCATCGACGATGGAAGGCGCGTCCGGAAGGCCAACCGGATTTGTATCGCACGTAGGCTGTCTCGGTCATTTCGTTCGTAGAACGATCCCCGGGCTTACGAGTCTGCGGGAGAACATTAGCGCTGGGCCGCTCCCTCTGGTCGCGGCTCGGGTCCGATGAGAGGTCTCAACAGGGTTGCCGTTAGGATGCGTTGCACTTGCAAGCAGCACTACGCTTCGCACCGAACCGCGACCGTCAGGAAGCGGATAGAATGATCACGTTCTCTCTGCTAGTTTGCTTGGAACGGCAAATGCGCCGCTCCGTACAATCCTGCGTCGGAGCCGAGCTTGGCGCGCTTGATCTGCGGGCGCAGCTTCTTGTTGCGATAGGCGAAAGATCGGCGCGTAAGTTCTCGCGTCATCGAAGGCTCGAAGAGTTTCCAGGCTCCGGTGAGTCCTCCACCAAGCAGAAACAGGGGAGCGTTGAAGATGTTGATGAGATCGGCGAGAACCGTGCCGAGCGCGACTCCTACGGTTTCGAAAATCTGCTGTGCGCGCGCGTCGCCCTGGAGCGCCAGTTGGTAGACCTGCTGTGCCGTAAGGTCGTGCCCCAGATTGAGGAGCCTCGCCATGGCCGAAACCGCGGTGGCCGAGGCGTATTTTTCCGCGCAGCCATTGTTGCCGCAGCCGCAGGGATAGCCGTTGGGGACCACGGTGATGTGCCCGATCTCGCCCGCCATGCCGAGATATCCACGCAGCACCTTACCGCCGAGGATGATCCCTCCGCCGATGCCTGTGCCGAGCGCCAGCATCACCAGATCGTCCACGCCGCGGCCCGCTCCTAACCACTGTTCGCCCAGCGCCGCTGCGTTCGCGTCGTTTTCCAAAATGACTTTGCTGCGGATACCTTTTTCGATTTCATCGCGCACGGGATAATTCACGAAATCCGGCAGATTGGGAGCTCCACTGACGATTCCCTTTTCCATCAGAATGTAGCCCGGGATGCCGACGCCCACGCCCACGAGCTTTCTATCGGAGAGTTCGGCGCGGAGTGTTTGAATGGAGCGCACGATGTCGGCGATGACGGCTTTGCGGCCTGCCGAAACGGGAGTGGCTCCGGAGAGTTTCTTCAGCATTTTTCCGTCGCGTGTGACGGCGGCGGCGCGGAGGTTGGTGCCTCCCAGGTCCACGCCGATGGCATAGTCGTTCATGTAAGGGCATGATAGCGAAATCGGAATAGGTCGCGTGCCGGGCCGTCGTCGGGTACACTGCGAATATCGATATGAAAAATGCACTCTTACGGATGCTCGCGGCGCTGGCTGTGGTTATGGTTCTGGTTCCATTGTCGGGATGCTCGCAGGCTCCTCCGCCGGCTGCGGTGACGGAGTATCAGGTGACGGGCGAAGTTTTGCGGCTGAATCCGTGGGAGCAGACGGCGTCACTCAAGGCGGG
>CAITIX010000247.1 GCA_903892565.1 uncultured Acidobacteriia bacterium | reverse complement strand
AGTGCTTCGGAAACGCACTGGCAACGCTTGTAATTTGCATATTTGGACAGAACGGCTAGTGCAACCGCGCGAGCTCCTCGGCAAAAATAGGATTGTGCGGAAATTGCTGCGCGAGACCTTCGAGCAGCTTGCGTGCCTGGGCAGTATCCTGTGCGCGCAAAGCGGCCACAGCCAACAGCAATCGGGCGAAGGGTTTCAGATAATTTCCCTTTTCGGCGGTGAGACGCAGACGTTCCACGCCCTGTTCCCGATCGGTTTGCGCCCCAGCGATTTGCAGAAACCAGCGCACGGGCGCGGCCTTCAAACTCAGCATGTAGTTCTCCACGCCGACGGCCAGATGCGCGTCGTAGTACGTGGGATCGATCATCAGCAACTTCTCGGCAGTTACGCGGCTCGTCTTCATCTCCGACAGAGAACTGAGGTAGCGCTTGTCGATTAGGGCGTCGAAATCCGAGCGCAGGCCCAGGATCAGAATCGACGAAAAGAGCGCGTTGCTGTCCTGCGGCTTCGCTTGCAGCGCGGCATCGGCCGTCACTTGCGCCTTCCGCAAGGTAACATCGAACGCTTTACGAACGGCGGGATCCGGCGTGAGCTTCGCACCATTCACTAATTTGTCTTCGTGGACGAAGAACTCCGTTTGCAGGATGTGAAGGCGATCGAATTCACCAAACAAGTACGCCGCGGCATCCGAAGTGAGGCCCAGGGGATCTTCCGGATGGACGTGCTCGTAATCCAGAAAGGTTTTGTGCGCCGCTTCGAATTGGCGATCGTACATCTGCGCATAGCCTTGACTCAACGGTGAACTCGGCGCCGAGGGATTCGCCGGCACGCCATCGGCAGCCAGAAGCGTAGCGAGGACCGGCGCAAGGAGCAGCGGCAGCATACTAAATGTTCACCGCGCGCCGAGCTAGACCAAACGCATCGGTCCAGAAAGAAGGAGAGGCGTGCATGGCTTCAACAACGGCGCCAATCGCGCTTACAAATTCGTCGAGCTGACGTTCGTCGACCACCAACGGGGGCGCTGCTTTCAGAACCATAAAGTTATTGCCGCAAATTTGCGTGAGGATGCGGTGATCCTGGAATAAGCGCATCACCACGAGTTGCCCGAACATCGCTGGATGGATGCGGGAGAACGTTTCAAACGGAACCTTCAACGTGAGCTTTCGGGGCGCGGTGAAGGCGATGCCGTTCAACAAGCCGATGCCTCGAATCTCCTGGACCATTTCGTAGCCTGCGAGGGCTTGCGAAAGCTTCTCGCGCAACAGAGTGCCCATGCTTGCAGCGCGTTCGCCGAGACGCCCGTCTTCGAGCACGTCGAGCGTGGCAAGTCCTGCGCGCATCGAAAGATTGTTCTCGCTGAACGTAGAAGTATGTACGATGGAACGTTTCAGCGACCCATAGACCGCGTCGTAAATCCGGTCCGTCATCAAAACGGCGCCCACGGGGACCAAGCCTCCGCTCAGCGCTTTCGCCAGGACGACGATGTCGGCGTCCACGTCATAGTGATGCGCCGCCAGAAAGCGGCCCGTGCGGAACATGCCGGTCTGCACTTCGTCCAGGACGAACAGTGTTCCGTATTTCCGGCACAGCTCCTGCGCGGATTTCAAATATCCCGCGGGAGGCAGCTTGATTCCGGCCTCGTCCTGAATCGGCTCGACGATGAATGCGGCCATGTCGCGCGTCTTGAGTTGTTCCTCCAGAGCCGCCAGATCGCCAAAGGGAACAGCGTGAGTATTGGGCAGAAGAGGACCGAATCCGTCGCGCCAGAACGCGTCGTCCATCAGCGATAACGCACCGCACGTCAATCCATGGAATGCGCCGCTGGCGTAAACGAGTCCGCTGCGGCCCGTGGTGGCGCGTGAGAATTTGATGGCGGCTTCCACGCCTTCGCTTCCCGAGCTGCAGAAAAACACTTTTTCCAGGCGGCCACCGGCCAGTGCGCAGAGCCGCTCACCCAACTCTCCCGCGAGATCGGCAATATGACTTTGTAACATCGCGGGACCTTGGCGGTCCAATTCCCGATGCAACGCCGAAATGACGGCGGGGTGATTGTGGCCGACGTTATGGACGCAGTATCCGGACAGAAAATCGAGGAAACGACGGCCGTCCTCGGCGTGCAACTCGACACCCTGGCAACGGTCGTAGCGCACGTTCATCCGCAGGACTTCCAGAAGCCGTGCCCATTGGGGATTCACGTGTTCCTGATACTGCTCGCCTGTGACCTCAACCACTTCCTGGAGTTTCAATCCATCCCTCGCTACCTAATTTCAGCCGTTATTATGGGGACGGCTACAAACGTGCTGAGGTTTCAAGTAAATGGTCGACTCCGATTATGAAAGATACGTTGCGGAGAAATCGAGAACCGGCGTGAAATGGACATGTCGTGTCGATTCGGCGCGCTATCATCCGGCTAAACACTCATGACGACACCTGACGAGCAGAGCAAAACAGAAGCAACGGCGCAGGCGACGCAGGACCTTTCCAAGCCCCCGCTGTCCCTGCATGACAAAGCCAAGCACGCCAACATACGGGTGTCACAAGCGGTGCTGGATGCGGCTTTGCAGGCGAACGCAGACGTTCTACGCAGTTTGCAGACAACGATGGAGGGCTTGACGCAGGCGGAGGCCGAAGCGCGGATTGCCGCAAACGGCCCGAATGAGGTGGCGGCCGAAAAGCAGAGCGGCTGGTTCCTGCGACTGCTGAAGATTGTTCGAAATCCGTTGGTGATCCTGCTAGCGGCTCTCTCCACCATCTCGTTCGCCACGGGAGACGCCCGCGCGGGAAGCGTAATGGTCGCGATGGTGATTCTGAGCGTGGCGCTGCGCTTCTTTCAGGAAGCTCGTGCGGACGCGGCGGCGGCCAAGTTGAAAGCCATGATTCACGTGACGGCCACGGTGCTGCGCGATGGGCAGGCGACCGAAAAGCCGCTGCGTGAACTTGTGCCCGGCGACATCGTCAAATTATCGGCCGGTGACATGATTCCAGGGGACGTGAGGGTGCTCGCGTCGAAGGATCTCTTTGTCAGCCAGGGGAGCTTGACGGGCGAATCTCTCCCGGTGGACAAGGGTCACGATCCGGAGACAAACGCCGCAGCCTCGCCCACGGAACTTTCGAACACATGCTTCATGGGGACGAGCGTGGAGAGTGGCGCGGCCACCGGGGTCGTCGTAACGACGGGCGTTAAAACGTACCTGGGCAGCATGGCAGATGCGATTGCGGAAGAACCTGCGCCAACCAGCTTTGATATCGGCCTGAACAAATTCACATGGCTGATGATCCGCTTGATGGCCGTCATGGTGCCTTTGGTATTCGTCATCAACGGGCTCACAAAACACGATTGGAAAGAGGCCTTCTTCTTCGCGATGGCCGTGGCCGTGGGGCTAACGCCGGAGATGCTGCCGATGATCGTGTCTGTGTGTCTTTCAAAGGGCGCACTTGCCATGAGCCGCGAGAAAGTCATTGTGAAGCGGCTCAATGCCATTCAGAATTTCGGAGGCATGGACGTTTTGTGCACGGACAAAACGGGCACGCTCACGGAAGATCGCGTGGTGCTGCAACGGCACTGCGATGTGATGGGCAACGACAGCGAGGTGGTGTTACTGGAGGGCTATCTGATCAGCCATTTCCAAACCGGCCTGCGCAACCTGCT
>CAITIX010000246.1 GCA_903892565.1 uncultured Acidobacteriia bacterium | reverse complement strand
GCAACTTCGTAACGCCGGTTACGCGAATGACTTGTGTCGCCTCGCTCACCGGGGTGGCCGTGGGATCGAGATATCCGTCGATCTCGACGCGCTTGCCGATGTCTTTCTTCAGACCTGCGCCCGTAATTTCAAACGTGATGTTCGTGGTCTCGTCCGTCAGTAGATAGTGACCGCCCCGGTCCACCAGAGTGCCGTTGACGCGCGTGACGCCATTGTTGCCCGAGAGCTGCGGAGAGAATGCCAGCGGCATACCCGGCATCACTTTCGCGACCACCATGCGTTGCGAGTTCAACACGCGGAGCGAACCCGTGAGCGCCGCAACCTGAATGCCCGATGCGGGATCGAGCGAAATACGACCCGTGGATGTTCCGGTTTCCGGTTGCACCGTCAGGCCCCGCGCTTCAAAGAAATAGCCCGTGCCGCGATCGAGGCGTCCCTGGCCGCGCTCCAACACCACATGATCGCCGTAGAAGCGTCCCTTGGATCCGGGGGAAAGAGTAATGCGTGCGCCGTTGTTGAGGTCCTGCGAAGCCTGCGCCGCGTTGGTTTCCACGGTGGTTCCTTCAAACAATGTTCCGTTGCCGGTCACGGTAGCCTGATCGAGACGGAACGCGCCTTGCGCTTCCACCATGCCAATCACGGGCATCCCGGTGGCGGGGGCCGCCTGCAGCACACCCAGATTCAGGGCGAGAGTAACCGCCAGAACCGGTTGTAGTTTATGAATCCAACCAACCTTATTCACACCAACCTTATTCACGATGTTCGTCGTCACGATAGTGTTCTCCTGTACAACCTTGTTGTCTAGTGCGCGCGGACGGGCACTTCTCTCATTTCGTCCGCGCATAAAGCGCCTATGAGCGTCATGGTCCATGCACTCACCCCGAAGCGAGCAAAGGGATAGTCCACGAACGCGTGAAGGAAGACGGCCAATACGCCGAGCCCCCAAATGGAACGAACCGCCGATTTCACAACGGAAACCGCAACTACGACCCACGCAAGCGCGTAGGGTAGACCGCCTTCGGCCGCCCACTCCAACCAATCGTTATGCGCGTGGTCCACCGACGCGCCCAAATCGAAATGCGCATGCGCCGGATACACACGCGCGAAAGTTCCTATTCCGAATCCTCGTATCGGACGTTCGCGCACCATTTCGAGCGCGGACTGCTGCATTTCACGGCGAAATCGCAAAGGATCGGAATCATCCCAGCGATGCAGCAGCGTACTGATCCCCACGAGCGCGGCCAGAAGGCACGCGATCGCGCCAAACTTCATCGCCATGCGCCTTGTGCCGGAGGTCGCTAGAATCACAATGGCCTCTGCGAGCAGCAGTACCGATCCGGCGCGCGAAGCCGAGGCGAATCCGGCGGCCAACATCCAGGCGGCCAGCAACAAGTAGAGCGAGTTGCCATCGGGCTTGCTGCCGTCATAACCGGTATTCTCGCGGCGCATCTCTTGCAACGTCCGGCGCGAGAGCGGCGCGGTTAAGCCCAGCCACAGCGCCACCGGAAACGCGAGCTCCAAGAACGCCGCAAAATTGTTGCGACTCAAGAAGGGTCCCCAGGTATCGGGATAGGGGCTCGGAAAGATCCACAGCACTTTTCCCGGCGACGTGTAATAGGTCAGCACGCCGATCACGCTGACGATCGCTGCAAACCAGACAAACGCTTTCAATAGCAATGCACGCAGCGCACGATTCGACAGCACAGATTGCGCGATGGTAACCGTCGCTACCAGTGCAACGGTGCGCGTCCAGGCATCGAGCGTCGCGTAGCGATACACCGTAGCTCCGGTGAGCAACTGGAGCGCTCCGCAAGAGGCAATCGCCCATAGAGCGACCTGACGCACCAACGCGAGTCCAGACGTATTGGCACGGCCTGCCCATCCTCCCGCGCCGAGAGCTGCGCATACGATGACGACCAACGCATATCCCCAGGCGGCGAGCGGACTAGGTACAGCAATTGTAAGCGTTGCCGTTGCACTCGCCACGAAAAGCAGCCCTGCAAAGCAGCGCTCACTCGTAGTGGCAAAGCGTACCGTACCTTCGACCCAAACGGTACTGAAACTACTTCGATTGATCGGTTTTTGAACCGCGCTTACTCTCATTACTAAGAAGAATCACTGACAGAGAAACAGAAACTCTTAAAGGACAAACGCCATGACTAAAGCAATCCAGATGTTTTCGACCGTCGCCCTCGCCGTGATGATGCTCCCGACCGCGCCTTCGGCCCGGGCCGCTGACGCGATTCTTTCAACGGAATCCGTGATCGCGACGCCCTCTTACTTACTCCCCGCACAGCCCATGGGGAATGCACTTCTGCCCGTGCACCACAGCGTCGAGCAAATTGCGGCCGATGAACGCGCCATCACTTTGGACGCCGAAAAGACAGCGGCGTGGCATCGCCGTTGGATGCTGAGCCTGGCTCCGCTGGTGACCAGCAACATAATGGATGCTTCCAGTTCCTGGGGATTGCACGAATTGAATCCGGTGCTCGCGGGATCCGACGGCAAGTTCGGCATGAAGGCCGCCGGCGTCAAGTTCAGCATCGTGGGGGGATTCATTGGCGCGGAATATCTGATCGTCAAGAAGTATCCGAAGTCCGCGAAATTCTTCACCGTCGTGAATTTCTCGACGGCGGGAATCACCACCGGTCTGGCCGTTCACAACTACATGCTGCCGGGTCGCTAAACGACACATCTCCTTACGACAGCACATCCTCCTTGTTTGTCCGGGACGCGTGAAACATGGCGCGTCCCTTTTTTATTGAGATCCTGTTTTGAGATCCATCACCCCGCTGTTG
>CAITIX010000245.1 GCA_903892565.1 uncultured Acidobacteriia bacterium | reverse complement strand
CATTCTGCGGAATGGACCCGACGGGAGCAATTGATCATCGCTCTGCTGCTATGGTTCTGGCGCGCTTTTGAGCCGGCGAGACTTATTGCAGTGTTGTTGCCAAGTTTATTGCCATCGCCGTACGGGCATCAAACGCCGGCTCAAACATGACCTGAGGATACGTCACGTGTCTACGGATGAATGATTCGTCGACACCATATTCAATATAACGGTTAATGACACTGGCATTCAGTTGGAACAATGCCATGGCGATGTTGGGCGAAGCGCTGCCGCCGCGTACATGCGCGCCGTGAATTAGGAATGTCGATTGCCGGTGCGCGATGCGCCGTTCTCCGCTGGCGAATATGATGGCGCAGGCACTATAACAATAGTCATTAACAACTGTCGTCATATGGTTCTTGTGAATGATATTTGAAATATTCACGGCGACATTCACCAGCCCTCCCTCTGATCTGATGTTGACGGTTTTTACCGTCCCCGGCATAGCGCTGAACAAGGCGCCTAGATCCGTTCCTATGTAACCACTGATATAAGCCGTATCGCCTGCCACGCTGAGCGTGCCCTCGCGAGCCTCGGCGAAGCCGATGCTCTGGCTCATCAGGATCGCGAAAACCGCGGTCACAATCTTGTTCATAACGGGCACCCTTTTTTCTATGAAAAGCGGCGGGACAGGCTGCCAAGCCTGACTCCGCCGGGACTCACAGCGCTATATATTGAGTAGGTGAATACACTCAACAAGGAGCGGGGGTGTTTCTATTTTGCAGGTAGAAATACCTGCTTAGGAAAGGACGCCATCGCGCTGGGCGTGTCGCAGTAACTGCGCGCGCTGGCAAAGTGTTGTGAAGGTCTGTGCTGCTCTCGGCAGGGTGCCGCAGCGGGTAAATTCCCGCACCTTCCTGTGACGCGCAAGCACAAGGGGGTATTTTCCGAGCCTTTCTTCTAAAGGCCAAGACAAGATATTGATATCGTCAGCGGCTTGGTGTCTCTCTCGACCAGAGGCAGTTCCAAGCGCGGCGAGGCTTGAAGACGCGACGCCGTTCTAAAACCAAAAAAGTAGAGCAAGACTTACGTAAGGGGTGATTTCCACCCATCACGGTCTTGCTCCAGGCATCCCGAAGGAGTTGGTATTATGGACAATCCCGCCGTGGGCAGACGAGAACCGGTTGTCGATTCCCCCGAGGACTTGGAGGCGTTTGTCGCCACACTGGCGACCAAGGTCACGACGGCTGCTCCGGCGGCGACCCAAGAGGCCATTCTGGGCAGTATCGGTTTGCTCATCGACCAACTCAAGGCCATGCGAGACGACATGACCAAGGCGATCACGCAAACCAGTGAAGCCGCGGTAGCCGTGCGCGCCGCGACGACCTGCGCGCAGCGTGTTGGTGGCCTCGATTATGCGCTCTGGATTATTCTGTTCGGAGCCGGGGCGTTGATCGGCGTCAATCTGGCGTATCATGGCTGGCTATAGCGGCAACCGGCCGTGACGGATCAAGCACTCGCTCGGGTCTTCGGGGGCCTATTGGGGGAAGAGCCGCGCGAGCACGAGTTCCAGGCTTATCAGGAAGGCGTAGAAGACACTGGAAACGACGGCCAGCGAAACGGCCGCGTGCGCATTCCGACGATCGCGGGCAGTCAAACCAATCGATGGCGGGCAGCTGATCCGAAGGATCGCGGGCAGCTGCGGGGTTCGGCAGTTTGGTTCATGCCGCCTCTCACTGGTGGTT
>CAITIX010000244.1 GCA_903892565.1 uncultured Acidobacteriia bacterium | reverse complement strand
TCACCGTGTCGCCGGGCTTCAACGTATGGCGGGTCCAGCCGAGACGTTCCAGGTAGTTGGGCGCGAC
The DNA here is from genome assembly GCA_903892565.1 of uncultured Acidobacteriia bacterium. Lineage (GTDB taxonomy): Bacteria > Acidobacteriota > Terriglobia > Bryobacterales > Bryobacteraceae > Palsa-187. Next base: position 5,521 of record CAITIX010000244.1, on the reverse strand, counting down.
GCTTTCCAGCGTCCAGTTGGTTGTGGTCCCGTTTGCGTCCACGACGTCCATCCACAGGAACACATGTGGATTGGTCCAGTCGATCTTCGTCAGTTTGCCATGTAACGTCACCGGCTTCGCGCCATCGAACTCCGCCGCGATGGAATGATGCGCTTGCAGCAGTGCAGGAGAAAACGACGCAGTAGGAAACGACGCAGGGGGAAACAACAGCAGTGCGGCAAGCGTGACAAGAAGGACGGGGAGAAGAGGGACGGGCCGCATGTTTCTGCCCAAAGTATAACGTCTGCAAAGCGGGGCGGGTCACACATGATCCTTCCGAAACGGCGCGGCTACAATGGTCGAATAACGGTCTGTCGAATAAGGATCTGTCGAATGATCAACGACGGAGCGGGCCACATCGTGAAGCTTCTCGACTATCATCGCCTCAGCGCCGCCGTGCGCGCGGAGTGTGCCGACTTTCCCGAGCGCGTCGAGTTGCTCCTGCCGCCGCCGGATGAGAAATATTTCAGTGGCAAGGATTTCAATACTAAAGACTGGCCGCACTATCAGAAGCTCCAGTCCCTCTGCGAACTTTACCTTGCTGGGACCGCTGCTCAGCGCGAATACATACGGTCCACGGTCACTTGGCCGCGATCCCGGCAACTCGGGCTATTTCGCAAGGAGGCAAGAGAAGCTGCGGTTCGCACGAAATCCGAAGAGCTACTGCGTCTGGCGCTCGTGTCACTCGTGATTGGTGACCTGAACTTTAGCGACGCACGCGATGTCATTCTGTCCCTTGGATTGCTGCTGGTGGCCGCACGCGAGATTGGCGCAGATTGGGGCGGGCTGGTCCGCAGCGCTGGGAGCATGGCGGGTCCTGGGATGGCACCTTTGTTGCTGGATTTTCTGGAGAACCATGCTTTCTGATTGGCCGTCTTGATCGAGTCTCCGCGGAATGGTGTTTGAGTGTACTGTCCCGCGTTTCCTCGTCCCGCGTTTCCTCCCCGAGTTTCCCCCCCCGCGGATTCCGTCCTGGGTTCCCGCGCGTTTTCCTGCGGGATCAGTTCAGATCTAGGCCGAACGTCGGCGAAGTCGGCCATCCCACATACTCGTACGTTGTGTTTTCAACGGTTGGAGGCAATCCAAACTCAGCAAGGCGATCATAGAAATTCATGTCACCTTGGCTGGGAAGATTAACGAGGTGCTGCCCGAACTGCACGGTCCATCCGCGATGCCACGCCGGATCGATAACGCGGAGAACGCGGCGAATTGACAGCGGGAACTCCGCTTGCGCGGTCCCCACAAAAGTCATCATGCGTCGTTCATCACACTCGATGATTTGTTTGCGAACGATATCCATCGCGGGATCGAGCAGAACCCTATAGCCCTCCATCGCCACCAGCGCAAGATATCCCGCTCGCAACCAGCCGATATTAGCGCCAAGCCTTGAGTAACGTTCGTGTTCCACTACGAGCGGGGCCCCGGTGCGCCCAAGTTCCTGAAGCAGCGCACTCGTTCCCGGCCTATTTAATTCCCTCGGTATCGTCAGCGAAAAGGATCCGTTCTTTGCGTGCATCCGTCCGTTGACAGTAATACCCCCGATGGTTGCTTTGACTCGATGGGGGCGATGCGCGCCGCCACTCATCGCGAGGCGAACATCCTCTTGTGTTTTCACCGATGCGTCGAGTTTTGTTCCTGCTGAGTTGTTGCACTCCTTACACGTTAGGAGGAGCTCTCGACCGCCAACACTTTCGGGAGGCACATGCTCCACGGAAAGCCGACCGTCATTGAGTGCTTCGTCTGAAAATGGGCGGAGGCAAAGTGGGCATAGATATGTTGACGCTGCGTACTTGCCAGGGAGTGCATCAGCGCAGGCGCGGGCCCCTAACTCAAACCACGTTCGCTTTTTCGTGTACGGTGCCATTGCTAGGGAAACTGCAGAAAACTCGGGACAGCCCGCGTATTTCTGCCCAACCACTTCTCCCCCTAGTGCGGAGTCGGAAAGGTCTTCGAAATATGATCGTGCCAGGTGAGACTTTCTTCGTCGAGGAAGGCCCAGAAGAGTCCCACGCCGGCGGAGAGTGCACTGAGCACGAAGGCGGTCTGCCGCAGGCCGCGTTCTCCGCGATCTGCTGGGCGGCCATCGAAGTTCAAGACGCGTAGACCGGCGAAGCGCATTCCGGGACTGTCGCCGTTCGCCATGCACCAGAACGTGTGATAGAGCGCCCACAGCAGCGCAATCATCGCGACGAACAACGGGATCACCTGCTTGTTGAACACGATGCGTCCGCCCGAGAGCAGGAAGACGCCGAGAAATAAGCCCAGGGCGATGAGCACCATGCTGGCATCCACGGACGCCGCGATAAAACGATGCAACGGCAGGGCCACGGGCGCGTCACATTCTTTGGCCGTCTCCAACTCCATGCGCAGCTGCCGTGTGCCCAGCGATGTGTCGAAATCCAACGATTGTTGCAAGTGCGGCTGCAAATTCGAATATCTGCCGGCGCGCGGCGTGCGTTCCAGAGCAGGGGCGGTAGCGGCGCCCGATGCGGAAGCTGCCGCGGATCTGGACATGCCGCGGCGTGCGCCCACCGCAGGATTCACGGGCGTCAACGTCGGGATCGGAATTACCTTCGGTCCCGGTATGGATCCCTGGAACAGCGTGCTCTGGAACAGACTGTTTTGCGTCGGCAGATACGGCGACAGAGCGGCGGACGGCGACGCGTTTTCCGCCTGCGTTTCGGCCCAGGAGTGTGGCTGCGCGGCCGGGGAGGTCGCTGGGGAGCTCCCCGGGGAGTGCATTGGGCGGCCACCCTGCAATGCTTCCAGAGCCGGCACAGCGGCCGACATCAACGGATATATTTCAGGAGCAGGACGCGGCGAAGGGGGATGTAGCCGGCGTCCGCACCGCTGGCAGCGGCGCTCGTCTGCGTCGTTCGACGCCCTACAATATTGGCAATCCATCGTGCGATTTGCGCGCCATCCCTTGACGCGCTTCTTTCCCCTCTGCTACGGTTCTCGGTTGGGCTTCCTTTTTTACTTTCGGCACCAGTACTACTGGTCGGGCTACCACCAAACCCGTACTTTAGACGTTCTTACAAACCAGCGTACTAGCCGTACATTCTTTGCTAACATATTTCCGAAACTTTGTCACGGATTTTGTTTCGTTTTAACGCTGTGGATCCTTCTTACGACGGCACTTTTGCCCTCCTACGCCCAGGGGTTTCGACCCGAGCTGCCGTCGTCACAATCCAGCACTCCTGTGAGCCCAAATCCGAATCAGCCGGTGAAGGCGGCACGCGCCGGAGCTCCCGACGCGGATCACATCCTGATCGAGTCCGTCACCCAGGAGGTCGACGGCCCACTGCGCCACCTGCGCGGGATGGTTCGCGTGGAAACGTCGGACACGACGCTGCGCGCCGACGAGGTCGATTACAACTCGGACACGGGTGAGGTGGAAGCGCGCGGTCACGTCCACGTGGACGAATACACGCGCGGTGAGAAGATTGACTGCGATCGCGCCGATTACAACATCAATACCGACGAGGGGAAGTTCTACAACGTGAGTGGGACATCCACCCCGCGGATCCATACCAGACCAGGTCTTTTGACGACCCAGAATCCCTTTTATTTTGAAGCGAATTGGGTGGAAAAGTTACAGGATCGCTATATCCTGCATGACGGCTTCCTGACAGACTGCCTTTTGCCTCGTCCGTGGTGGAGATTGACGGCTCCGACGCTCGATATTGTGCCCGGCGAGAAAGCCATTGCCCACCACGCGTGGTTTCACCTGGGACGCATGCCGATTTTCTATGCACCTATATTTTATAAGTCCCTTGAAAAAGAACCACGTAGGAGTGGATTCCTCATCCCCACTGTTGGTAACAGTTCCACGCGCGGACCGGAGCTGAACTACGGCTACTATTGGGCCATCAATCGAAGCTTCGACCTGCTCTATCGCGGGCAATATTACATGAAGGCGGGGACGGCCCAACATGCGGATTTCAGAGGGGATATCAATGCGACTACGAATTTCAACGTGCGCGTGGACGGGGTCTACGATACACGCAATCTGACGCCGCCGGCATCGGGCGTGGAGATTATGGCGCGCGGCAAGACGATGTTGGGTCACGGATGGGAAGGACGCGGAGAGCTAAACTATTTGTCTTCTTTCGCTTTCGTGCAATATTACTCGGAAACCTTTAACGAAGCGGTATGGGGTGAAACGCACTCCGTGGGTTACGTGGACAAGCATTTCAGCGATTTCGCCGTGTACTTCGTCACGCAGGAAAATATCAACTACCAGAGCACAACGCCCGGGGACACGATTGCCATCCGCAAGTTGCCGGAGGCGCAGTTCCGCGAGAGGGATCACGAATTCCATTTGGGCAACATGCCGCTGTGGTTTTCGTTTGAATCCTCGGCCGGGTTAGAGAGCCGCAGCCAGCCTCTGTTTCAGACCCGCCGATTCATGCCCCGGCTGGATGTGGCTCCGCAGATCAATACGGCGTTTCATTGGGCCGGGTTCAATCTGGTCCCGAGCTTCGGCGTCCGCAGCACCGACTATGGATCGAGTATGGCTTCTAATGGGCAGTTCGTCGGCACCAACCTGTACCGCAATTCCCGGGAGTTTAAGGCCGACCTGCTGTTCCCCACCTTGCAGCGCGTCTATGACGCGCCATCCTGGATGGGCGCCAAAGTCAAGCACGTGATTGAACCTCGCGTGACGTATACGGATGTCGCAGGCATCGACCATTTTGCGCAAGTGATCCGCCTGGACGATATCGACATCCTTTCGAACACGAATCAAGTGGAGTTCTCGCTCACCAATCGGCTGCTCGCCAAGGATAAGAACGGCACCGTCACGGATTTCCTCACCTGGCAGATTTGGTACGACCGCTATTTCGATCCGACCTTTGGAGGAGCCGTCGTTGCCGGTCAGCGTAACGTGGTGCAGACGATCCTGGATCTAACCGGCTATAGTTTTCTGGACGGGCTGCGGCATTCCTCGCCCGTGGTAAATGCGATACGCATGCAGCAGGGAAAATTGACGCTCGACTGGCGCCTGGATTACGATCCGCTGCTGCATAAGATCGTCAACAGCAGCGCTTCGGCCAATTGGCGGCTTCACCAGTATTTCGTGAACGTGGGACATACGGATCTGCAAGCTCCCACGGTGCTGGCGCCCACAGCCAACCAGTTCACGGGAACCATCGGCTATGGAGAGGCCAACCGCCGTGGACTCGGAGCGGCCTTCGGGATTTACTACGACATGCTCAAGGGCCTGGTGGATTTCACGCAGTTCCAGGTGACGTACAACACCGATTGTTGCGGCGCGAGCGTGCAGTATCGGCGTTTCAACCTCGGCAGCCGCGACGAGAGCATTTATCGCTTCTCCTTCTCGATTTCGAACATCGGCACGTTCGGCAGCTTGAACCGGCAAGAGCGAATGTTCTAGCGCGGATGTTCTAACGCGGATGCTTTGACGCGGATGTTTTGACGCGGATGTTTTGACGCGGATGTTTTGACGCGGATGTTTTGA
>CAITIX010000243.1 GCA_903892565.1 uncultured Acidobacteriia bacterium | reverse complement strand
TAAAGACACCCGAGATCGCGATATTTTCCGAGAGCGCCGGCCGATAGACGAGTCCAATGCCGGAGTCGGCGCCTACACCGGCATGGACCCGGCTTTGGAACAGCAACAGCTCGAGCGGCTCCGTGTGATCGAAACGTATCAAATTCAAGTTGACCACGCCACGCAACTTGGGAGTAATATCGACATCCGTTGCGGCGTTATAGATAAAGATGCCGGGGTTGACGAAGTTCGCTTGCCCCTGCGTCTTGCTGGTGCGCAAGCTGGGCAGAAGGCTATCGCCCTGCACCAGTCCCACGGCCGTGCTGGTGAGACGAATTCCCTCGCGGTTCCAGAAGCTGAAGAAACCTCCGGCGAAATTTGGATTGTCCACGATGGCGTCGAAGCCTCGCTCGGTGGAATCCTCGGGCTTTTTGTCGCCCGAAGCCCAGAAGAAGGACGCGCGATAGCGCAACCAGTCGCGGTCCAACGAAAGCTCGATTGCTGCCATCTGTGCGTTGATGTCGCGGCCCTTGTTGCGTGAGGGCAGGGAATTCGCAATCGTGTTAAACGTATCGTGGCCCAGCACCTGATAGAACGCATGGTTGATATTCAACCGTCCGAAGTGGCCATCGCCCGTGACGCCCAGGTAATGCGCGCGGATGGCGTTGGTCTGTATCTTTCCTCCCGAGACTACGCCGCCCACAGGAGCAGGACGCACCAGAAAATGATTCGTGTCGAACTCGACCGATGGATCGTCTTTGTTGAAATGGTAGCTCGCCTGAATGGTGTAGCCCGGTTTGATGAAGTCCTGCCGATAGAGGTTCGCCACCATGACCTGTTGATGGCGATAGGACATGCTGTTCAGTCCGCTGTTCGAATCCTTTTCCAGCATGGCGAAATAGGCCAAGGTGTATTGGTAGCGGTTGGCGCGCAGATTGCCGAAGACGCGCGCTCCCGGTCCCTGATCGAAGAAGATAAAGCCGCGGAAGTCGCTGTTGAACGTCTGAATGCCCAGCCGTGCCGAGACGAAATCGTAGTTGTGACTCAGGTCTTTGATCTTCGCTTCTACGAACGCTTCCTGCAGCCCGAGGTGCGCATCCAGTCGCGTGGTTCCGGCGCGCACGTCCGGACTGACGATGCCGTTTTCTTGTACCGCGACATAGTTGACGTTCACCTCTGGCGTGATTCGAATGCGCCAATCGATCGGCTTAAACGCAGTGTCTCCATGAAAGAGATCGAACGAGAACGCGAGGTTTTCGACCATGGCAAATTGGCCGAAGCGGCCGAAGAAATTCGCGCTGTTCGGTTCGCTGGATGCGACGCCGCTCGGGAGCGGCAGGGCCCTGCCATCGACAAACGTATCGCTCGTTAGTTTGATCGCCAGGAAGGTCTGCTGCCCAAGGATCGGATAGTCGCCCTTGAACTTGTTGCGATGGAAGGGATCGTAGAGATGCTTGGCCTCGTAGGGCGCTTCGTTCTTCGGACCGTAGCGATGATATTCCGGCCAATCGAACTTCCAGCGATCGGGAGTTTTGATGAAGACTTTTTGCTCGGGGGCAATCGCCTGGGGCTGCGCTTCGCTGGAGTTTTCCGGTGCGGCACGAGGCAAGTCGCGGTAGGTCGGCACGGGAGCCTCGTCGGGGATCCGCCGCGTCTCAGGACTGCCCGTGGGGACAAGCGTCACTTCCATGCTGACCAGTTCTCCGGCGCGGACGGTCAGGTCTGCTCGTTCAAATGTGCTGTATCCTGCGAGTTCCGCCCGAATGCTGTAGCGGCCTGGACGCACATCGAGCACACGGAAAACGCCATCGCCGGTGGTGCGCACAAGCATCGCCTGACGATTGTTGGATCCCGCGTCTGGCAAAGCGCGGATGGTCACGGCGACATTGCCCAACCCGAGCCGCAGGTCGTTTTGGACGATTCCCTCGATCGCTCCCGTGGTTGGAATGCTCTGCCGCGGAACCCTTTGGGCACTATCCTGAGCAGCGGCGCAGCCGCACAAACACCCGGCGATGAGCAGCCAGCGATTCAACGCTCATAATTACCATGAATGATGGTTCGCGGGCAATACGCAGGTGAAACCTGCCGTTGATGGCGCGAAGTTCCGCTCCCTTGTGACTTGCAGATTCTGCGTTCTCCGCGATGGCAACTTCGCCACGTCCTCCTCAGGCGATTGCTCGTTCTTGAACCCGGAAGCGTAGGAATTGGAGCGGTGAAAACAAATTGTTGGCCGCATTAGGGGAGCGCGGCGGAACCTGTCGGAGAGCGGAAAGTTTGATTTATTCGGGTCCTTTAGAAGGACGGCGACTCATTCAGTTCACGCCTTGCGGGACTTAAATCGTGATTTGGGAGGCAAGCGCAGAGCAATACTGAAAAGCCAAGGCTGTCAAGTACTTACTCTGAAGCGACTGAGGTTGGGAGAGGCAAATAGAATTCATCTTGGAGCGTAGTCAATATGCGCTCAAAGTCACTGGTTTGTCAACGAAGAAATCAAAACAGCGAAGGCTATAAGCGCCGGACAGAACCACCGGGGCACGGTCGGGAAACTCGGCGACCAGCGAAAGATTCCCGCCCATGGCCTCGGCCGTTTTTCGGAGCGTGGACAGCAACAGATCGCTCCGCTTTTCGAGGCGGGAAACACTGTCCTGGGTGACTCCGAGCGTCTTGGCCATCTTTACCTGCGTGAGCTTGCGCGCGTGTCGCAGTTCGCGCAAGGTCATTTCCTCGGCGATCAGCTCGGTGGCGCGGGCCTCGACCTTCTTGCGTTGGGCGGGGCTTAGTTCCTTCATTTTGTCCTTCAATGTGATTCGCATCGCTATGTCCCCTTCTTCTTCGTTCGTGACAGGTGCTCATCAAATCTTTCGTCGGCCTTTGCTATGAGCTGGCGATAAAATCTCGCCTCGCCGCCGCCCGACTTGTCCCCCGCGATCAGAAGGACCGCGTTCATGTGCTCCGTTTCATTCATGAAGGAAGCCCGAACCTAAGCCAATGGCAGTCTGGAAGACCTGACGACACCCTATAGTTTTACTGGCCACTTCTGGCGCCCGTGGAATATCGCGATGAGTTCGAGCCGCTCCTGTCGCATGCGATAGGGGATGATGTAGGGGGTGTCGGACACGACCAGCTCGCGCGTGCCCAGAACACGGCCAGGCCGGCCCATCCCCGGGTGCGTCTGCAATAATTCGACAGCCTTTAAGATCCGCCCAGCGACCAAAGCTGCGTTCTGCTCGGAGTCCTTCTCGATGCGCTCTCGCAATTGAACGAGGTGGCGTATCCCCCGGCGGGACCAGATGACCTTCATCTCGGGGCTTTCGTCTCACCCGGCTTGCCCCAGGTTTTAAGCCACTTCGCGACCTTCTCGTGGCTGACCGTATGACCGGAGTCGAGCTCCGCGATGCCCGCTTGAATCTCCCCAAGTTGCCACTCTTCGGAGTCGACGAATGCAGCAATGGCCTCCGCAGCTAGAAACGACTTGGAGCGTTTAGAGCGCCTGGAAAGGACGTCCAGCCGCTTCTTCATTTCGGAATCAATGCGAATGGAAAGGGTCTCTGTCATTGGTTGTGCTTACCTGTATACATCTTCACACAATAGCCTTGTGCGCGCCATATGGCCACGAAAAAGGCGAGAACGAAGGATCTTAACGGACAGGTGGCCGGACGAGTTGGCTGCGAATCCCGAGCCTTTCATGGTCGGGCCGAGACGAGGTTTCGCCGTCCTTCCGAGTGCCTATCGGCGCGCATTCCTGCCCTCTTTCGGAACTGCTGTGCGTCTCTCCTGGTATCGCCCCCAGCGTTCGTGGAGCGCGGCGGTCGAGAATCGAGTGGCATTTGTTTGTTCGCGAGATCCCGGAGAAACCCGTCAAATCCGACAAAATGCGCACTGCTGTAGTCGCCCGTGGGCAGTTGCCTACGAAGATGGCTGCCCCCCGGCCTCTTGAACGTCTCCGGTGAGAAGCGCTGCCTTGAGATGCAGCACTTGCCGCGGACAGCCCTCGAGTGTGCGGCGGATCTGCACCATCTCGCGGGCTGGATCGAGGCTGGCCAGTATCCTCTTTCCCGGCCCTGTGCCGATCAGCCGTATGCGATCGAAGAGCTTCGTACGAGTCTCGCCGCGAGAGATTGCAATCGGGCAATCCGGGTCGCCAGTATCATGAACTCGTTCAGCGGCTAGAAGAAGTCACCGCCGCACGCCAGCGCGAATCACATAAGAGATCGCCTCGCTTTTCGAGGCGGGAAACACTGTCCTGGGTGACCCGAGCGCCTTGGCCATTTTTACGTGCGTGAGCTTGCGCGGGCAGAGCGGTTCTCCTTAGCGCCCGTGAGCGCAGAGGCGACCATATACGCCGAGCGCGTCATTCCTTCCTTCTTCGCACGTCGGTCGATCTCCTCCATCTGGCTCTTGCGCGCCGTGATGTTAAACCGACCCGCCTTCTCCGCGACATCCACGTTCACCAGAAATGCGACCGCCCCTTTCATAGCCGGATCGTTCGCCAGAGCGTCGAGGATCGAAGCCTCCGGAATCGACTCTCCGTCCTCCATCATCCCTTCGATATGCAGGGTCAACGCCTCGACCGCCATCCTCCGCGCTTCCTCGAGCGTCTTCCCGGCTGTCACACAGCCCGGAAAATCAGGAAAGCTTACGCCGAAATCCGATTTCCGATTCTTATGAAGATAGGCAATGTATTCCATGGGTTCGCTCCTTCTTGCGCGGCGATCATCTCAGTTTGATGCCGACCTGTTTTTCAATGCTCTTCAACGTTCCTAAGGGGATGTCCCTTTTCGGGTGCGGGACCGTCGCGCGGCCCTTTTTCGTCGGGTGCTTGAACTGCTTGTGACTGCCGACCTGATCCACTTCGTACCAACCATCCCGCGTCAACGCCCTGATAACTTCCCGACTGTCCATGCCGGATCATCCCTCAGTCTGATACCTCGATAATACACACTTGACACACACGTATCAAAGACCTTGTACGCCCTCCTGCATAGCCGTGCTTTCCTGCAGAAGCTCCGACTTGAGATGCAGCACTTGCCGCGGACAGCCCTCGAGTGTGCGGCGGATCTGCACCATCTGGCGGGCTGGATCGAGGCTGGCCAACAACCCTCGTTCCCGCAGCCGATGGTGCAACGTTTGCTGACTCACCGGCAGGCGCTCGGAGCCCGCCAAGGCTTGCGCAACTTGATAGCTGGCCGTAGGCTCGAGGAAGACATCGCTTCCGGTTATCCAACCAACGCGGGTGCCTTGCGGAATCCATCCCCGACCCTTTTGCTTTGGCCGCCAACCCCATGTTCCCGGTGTTTCAGGCACTAAGCCGTGGCGGTTCGCCATGTGAGCCCGTCCGCTTCGAAGCGCGGTCTGCAACAAGTCGACAAAGCGAAGGGCGGGATCGCTGGCCTGGTGGTAGCGAGCCTGCTGGCGGGCGAGCTCTGAAAAGGCGCACACACTTCTCTGCTCCCATTCCTCGTGCTCCGCCGCGGTTATCGCGCCTTGTTCGAGTGCGAACTGAAGCCAGATCTCGAAGCCACCCTGTAATTCCGCAAGCGCCGCCGGGAGGCGTGCGTGCACCGCGCGCCCATTGCTTAGGTCACGGATTTCCTGGGTCCGTGTCTTGAGCCGCTGTTGGAGTTGCTCGTAACGGCTGGCGATCCAGCCGAGGTAGGCGGACATCGAGGCCGCCAGTTGTCCGTCTTCGCCCGCCCCTTGACACTCGGTCAGTGTGTTGCGATCCACATCGCCAGGAGCCACTTCGACGATCAACAGCCGGGCCCGAATGCTGTGATCCCGCGGCACCTCTTCCCCCGTCGCAAGTACTAGCGCCCGGGGTGGGAGTGACGGCCGTATCCTTCCGTTTCCGGCCATCCGGCCGCGCCCCTGCTGGTTGCCGGCGGATCGGAACAAGCGCTCGGCGACGCCTTCCATGCGTTCATCGCTGTGCCTTCCAGTGGGCGCGAAGTCGTCGATGACGAGCAACGCGTCCTTGGCCTCGTATGCCAACGCTTCGAGCGCATTGGCGGTAGAGCCAAAATGGCCCGGGAGATGGGCGGCATTGAGTCCGGCCCCGAAGTGCTGCTGCGCGAGGGCTGCCAAGGCGGTTTTGAAGCCACCGGTTCTTCCGGCGAGAAACAAGCTGAAGTCAGCTCCGCCGAACGGTGCCCGGTATACGGCGGCGAGAAGGGGGATACTGATCCGGTGGGGCGCTAGAGACAGGCACCGTAAACTCATACGGATGGATTTTGTACGCTCGCCGGAATCCTCCCCAACCGGCAGTCGATAGAGTTGCAACGCGGGACAGAGCTGCACGCGCACGCTGGAACCGGTTTGGTCCGTGCCGAGAGCTCCGCCCGCATGCAGGTAGATCCACTGGTCATCCTGCTTCCTCCAGCCCAAATGCGTCAGTATCCGTTCTTGCTGAATCTCGCCCGAAATCCGCTGAATCGCCGCACGAGCATGCTGCTGCCGCCCCGGATAGAGGATCGCCTGCGGACCGAGCCGGCGCAGCACCCAGTTCATGCGGCTGAACTCCGTCACCGGCACCCGAAACGTCGTCGTATGCCCTCCCACTTGCGCTTCGATCTCGAATTCTCGCCGCTCCTGATCGCCGTCGTCCAAAATGACATCCCTCACGATACGCGCCGTGAAATTCGCGAGCGGCGTAAATTTAACACGACCGTTCTGGGAGACATCGCGCCGCAGCAGTGCTCCGTCCCGCTCCTCGTAGCTGGTAGGGGAGGCGGCGTCGGGAATCGTGGCGCGGCGTTTCGAGAGGCGCTGTTCGTCGGGATCGTCGTCCTCTCCCATCCAGATCATTCGAAACTTCATGTAGATCCTGTCCAGCGGTCGTTAGGCCGCATCGTCTTTCTTGACTGCTGTGCCCGCCCACGCATCCGGCCGCTTTCGTTCTCGGGAGGATGCCTCGTCCACTACGTTTTCCTCGATGAGGTCGCAATGAAAGGCGCAGTCGTCTCGGTCCATGGCGTCGCCTGCTGCGTTGTAGCGGCATTCACAGCGGGGTTCTTCGTCGGGCTCGAGCATGCGGAAGCTTATGGCAGCGGCTCCTTTCCTTTTGCAACAGTCTGGTTGGGACGCCCTTCGTGGCCCATCTCGCGGGCGGGGAAGTGGAGCGTTCGGCTGAGGAGGGACGGATGGAGGAATGTCCGCCTCATCTGGCAGGCTGTCCATTCTTGGTAAGAGTTCATGAGGCTACTTCCTGGACCAGGCGATGTTCCCGGCAGAGTCGAATGGCCCGGCGCACGGCTGGTTGAATTCCGGCCTGAACCGTTCCTAGGACGTAGCTCTCGCCGTCGAAGTGCGCGATGAAACTCCCCGAATCCACGCGGATCGCAGGCTTCTTATTCAAGCGGCGAACGATGGCCGCAATGTCCAAAAGGTGCATCCGGGCGAATTTGCGCGGGCCCAACCGATGATAGCTGTCGGCTCCCGTGCGGTGATGCTTCGCACAGAGCGGGATCGCCGAATAGTCGGAGGACTTCTGGCCTAAACCATGAGGGCCGGTGTGAGATGCTTCGATCCCGCGAGTTTCTCCACATACAACGCATGGCAATGTCCGAATCCAGGCCAGATAGAGCGAGCTTCGTGGGGGCTTCATGACTCGGGAACCTCTCCGCCCCATTCGCGTTCGCAGTCGCGCCAATATGCGCAACCCCGGCGGGAGCAGAACATCGACATGCGGTTCGGCAGGTAATGCTCCGATTGCATCGCTTGTCCGGCTTTCGAGTAGATCGTTTGCGTCGCGCGCAAGTCCTCTGCGGTAACGTCGAAGCGCTGGAGCACTACTTTCGGGGTCTTCGTTTTCACCAGGGTGTCGATCCGGCCCTGACCTGACGCGGCGGGCGCCAGTTGGCTATAGGTCGCGATCTGGAATCGGTTCATCGGGTTAATGCCGCTGGGGCTGGCCTTCGCGGTCTTGATATCGATGATCCGGCCCTCGACGTCCAGTACGTCGATGAATCCTTGAACCCTGACGCCGCCGATTTCACCTTCCACGTGAAGTTCGACAGCTGCTGGTTCAACCGTCGGCGCGACCTCGTCGAGGTACTTTCCAACTAACGCTTCCCCGGCGAATGCTAATTGCGATGGCTCGTCGTCGTCGCGAAACTCGGCCTGGGCGCACTCCAATGCCCAGGCCTCGCGGAACAGTGCAAGGGCGCCCAACAGCGGAAGATCCTCGTAGGTCTCAATCTTTTGCAAGAAGTTCTGCCCGAGCGCCCAATGTACGGCTCGGCCCAGCGCTAGGTTTCCGTTCGGTGGATCGGGAAGCTTGAGGTTGTACTTGAACCACCACCGGGCGTGGCAGTCCATAAAGCACCGCACCTGAGTTGGGGAGAGAATCCGTATGGAAGGGATACTCACGGCGGCCTCTACCTTGGTCATCGCTGGCCCCCTCCGCTCATGTTGATCAGGACTGTAATCGCCATGGACTTGATTGCATCGGCGTCAAAGCGCACTACGTAGCCGAGCTCTGCACCGAAGCGCTCGGCATTATAGGCCGCCGAGATCGCGGTTTTAAGGGCATGTTCCAGCTTTGTCGGCGGCGCTGGCTGGTTCTTGGGAGGCGGGGCTTTGTGTCCGCTGCCGTTCCTGCTGAAGTCTATTGCATCGACCGACGCCTGTAGTTCGCGTTCAAGCGGCGTCTGAGGCTCGGGCTCCGGAGCGGGACTGTCTCCGGGGCTGTTGGAAACTCGCAGGGCTTCCGCCTGGTTAGATTCCGTCCCACAGGCGAGTTCGTCAAACGGGTCGAGGCGCCGCACGATCCATTCAATCGAGCGCTTGTTGCGGTTCCTCACTTGGGTTTTGCAAAGCTCAAAGCGCTCGCCGGGGGCGACACCCTCGGTCTGGATCTTTGTGGCAACAGACGGAGGCACGTACATGACGCGCCCGTCCGCTAGGCTGAACATGACGCGATCCCCGTAGCGGCCTTGGACGAGCGGGCCTTCGGGCCGCTCCAGCGTGATCT
>CAITIX010000242.1 GCA_903892565.1 uncultured Acidobacteriia bacterium | reverse complement strand
TCGGCTTCGCGCAACAGATCGTGTTGGACTTTTGGACGATCAAGCGCCGCATCGTTTTCCATATTCAGGCGGAAGAACTCGTAGCGCTCCTGCAAATAGGGATATTCGATGGTGATTTCCACGAGGCAATCCGGATGCGGATTCAACAACTCAATCTCATACTTCGGACCACGCGGAGGCGCGGACTGCGGGGTCTCCATCGCATCGAGCAACGGATCCAACATGTTCAGCGCCACCACGACGAAAATATTCGCAAGAGGGTCGGCGCCTTGCAGCTTCCAAGCCATCGCGGCCGCATGCGCGGAAACCTCTTCGTTTCGCGTTTGCGGATAAACGCGATACGCTTCCACATATTTGTCGATGCCGATGCGACGCACGGCATACGTGTCGGGGTAGGTATCCGGCAGGTGCGGGCGTTCTGCCATATCCGGTTCGAGGAAGATTACCTGCGCGCCGAGTTCCTGCGCCGTGCGAACGGCTTCCACGAAGGGATCACAGGGCTCGACCGGGACATAGATCGCCTCTTCGTCTCCGTCGTCTTTGGAAGCGCGCCCGGATTCGCGGCAATAGAGAATCACCGACATTTCGGGCAGTCGCGAGAGAGTCTTGTTGTAGGCGTTTTCTAAGAAGCCCGGCAGCTCCACAGCAACGATCGCAGGCTTCTCCGCCAGCATACGGCGGCGGAGCTCGATGGTGAATTCGAGGCGTCCCGGAACCACCGGGCAATAGCGGATGCGTCCGCGTTCCAACGCGCCGGACTTGATTTCAGCTTCGAGGGACATAGCGCAAGGCTTCATCACCGAGCGTCTGCACGATGGCCGTGTGCAACATTTCGCGCACCGCGCTCGCCGTGGGACCGTCCGTGCCGGAGTCCAACTGCGCGAGCTTCATGGCATAGCGGGCCATGTTGATGCCGTCGCGCGCGGAGTAGCGTTCATCGTTGGCGTGCGCTTGTTGCAGAAAATCGGTGACGTAGTTGAGGACGTAATCGTCGCCGAAAGGCAGGTTCTCTTTGAGGATGGCGTACTCTTCGTGGCGCTCCGGGAAATCGATCAGGATTTGTGGCTGCAAGCGCGAGTGGATGTACTCGGGAAGATCGAACGTGCTGGCGTCGTCGTTCATCGTCGCGACCAGCCGAAACAAAGGATGAGCTTTGATCTTGATGCCGGCGACGATGGATTCCACATAGCGGCGTCCATCGAGCAGCGGCGCGAGGCTCGCCCAACTTTTCTCGCTCATGCGATTGCCTTCGTCGACGATGACGATGCCTCCGCGCAACATCGCCGTCACCAGAGGAGACGCGACGTAACGCAACCGCGCTTCGCCTTCAATCACGGGCGTGATAAGAAGATCCTCGGGGCGCGTATCGACCGTCGCTTGCATGATGTAGACTTCACGCCGCAAACGTTGCGCCGCGGCATACGCCAATGTGGTCTTCCCAACGCCCGGCTTCCCAAGTAAACGAGGATTCATCGGCAGGTCGTGTTCATCCACGACGAGCCATGCGGCAAGTAATTGACGCATCACTTCCTCTTGGCCAACCCACGTGATATTCAATTCGTCCGGGTGAGCCAGATGTAGCGGTACGCCTTCGATTTCAACAATCATCCATCTCAATGTAGCAACTTCGCTCTTACGACTTGGAGAGGGCCGGCCCGTTGGCGCCAAGCCCGTGCAGTTGCGTGGCGCAGCATTCGGGCAATTCACCGCCGATGAGCTCAATCGCATAGGCGAGCTTGTCCAGGAAGCCCGCCTGGGCACTCACGAGCATTTGCCGGGGATGCGCGCTCCAGGAGCGGGCGATGCGCCGATCCAACGCGCGGGCCTGTGCCACGCTCTCACGACGGATGCGATTCTTCTCATATCCGGATGCCGAGGCCGGCACCTCCACGTGAATCACAGCGTCATAGCGTGCCAGTTCTTCTTCGATGCGAATCCCAAATTGTTCGCAGAAATTACGGCGCGTGCCGGGCCAATACGCGACGCCATCGAGCGAGCCTCGATCGCACAGGATCACGGCAGGTTTGACATCGAGCGCGACGCGCTCCAACTCCCGCTGCACGGCAAAGATCGAACGCTGCGCGGCTCGAACAGCTTCCGGCGTATCTAAACGGGGAAAGCCTCCACCGAAAATAATACTTGCGGATTCGGGCAGCAATACCACGTGGCGGCAGAAGTAGCGCCGCGCCATTTCCAGGATCGCGGTCTTGCCGCCGCCAGGACCTCCGGTGAGCACGACAATCTTCGGAGTGTGCCGTGTCTTCGAACACTTACATGCGTGCGAACCCGTTGCCAGAGAGGACATGTATCCTCATAATGCAACATTCCCGACGCGATCGGCATACCGCGCTGCAACTCGATGACAACCTTGGATGCCCAACTATTGCGGGAGCGCAGCGAGCATCGCGAGCAGCTTGGCACGATCAAAAACAAATCCGGGACACGTGCGATCGCCGTGGATTTCGCGGTGCAGAACAATGTGGTCCGCATCCAAAGGAATCCACCACCGGCGGGCGATATCCGCCACCAATTGCGCGGAAGCCTGATACTGCGCTTCCGGCCAAACATCTTCGGCCTTGCCCTCGTGCTCAATGCCGATGGTGTACGAGTTGGCATTGACGCCCGGCCGCAACAATTTCCACGTGGGATGCAACGGAGCCCCCGCGTGGAACGCCGTATCCTGCTCCTTCACATACTGGTGGATCTCGCCGGACTTCGCCACGATGTAGTGCGCCGAAACCTGCGCGTGAGGATTATTGAACCAAGAGTCCGCCGACGAAAGACAACCGTCGGAGATATGAATCACGATAGCCGTCGGCGTGCAGCCTGCGGGCCGCCCTACGCGATAGTTCGCGTTGTTGCAGCCGAGCCAACGAATGACTGGAGGAATCGCCGGGGGGATGATAGGCGCGCTCATTTGGCAGAGGTCCCCTTGAGGTTCAGCAGATCCTTCAATACTTCGAACCAAAACGGAGCACCGAGCGAAAGCAAAATGGCGCTGCCTGCAATTCCCGCAGCGTTGACCTGCTGCCAGCGAACGATCCAGTCGGCAAACGTCCGCGGAAAAAGAAGCACGCCCTGGCCCGACGAAAACGTACGGAACAAATCGAGCATGTCGAGCGGCAGTCCCACGGCAACCAGGATCGAAAGGGCCACGACGATCAAGCGGCTCGCCAGAGTGAATTGAGCGGATGCCTTGCGCATTTGCGTGTCGAATACGCTTTGAAAATCGGGCGCGACGGCCAACGCAGAGAGCTCCTCGGCGGTCACGGCGGTTCGACCGTTCAGATGCGACGCGTCTAAAATCCTGCGCGCTTCATTGAACTGAATCCCGGCGTTACCCAGAATGGCAATCATCCCCTGTCGCAAATGATGCGCGCGCAGTTGCAGCACGTCTGCCACGACTTGCGTGAGGACCGTGACGACAAGACTCAGCGCGGCCATAATGGTCGCGAATCCTACAAGTAAATCAAGTGAGTGGAGCATCGTGCCCCCAGAGGAGCACGGAACGTATCGCGCATCCGGAGAGCGCAAACGCTAAGTGGTGAATCGAGAGAAGTTAAAACTTGTTCGCCGCGAGTTACGGTCTTTTGCAGCGGACAATTACCGCACGCTACTGCTGCGATTTCTTCTTGAAGAACTTGCGCTTGATATCGGGCCAGAATTCCTTGAGCACCTGCGAAATCGCGTCGGTTCCCACCTGTTCGAGCAGCAACGTGGTGGCGTCGGTGGCTGTGCGATTATCCGGATGATAGATCTGCGAAATCGCTACTCCGGTCGCGTTCCCCAGCCATTCCGAATAAGCAAATTGTTTTCGGCCGCCGTCCTTGTCGGTGATAATCACGCGGCTCGCTGCGTATCCGATGCGACTCTTAATGCTGCCCGATTCCTTGCGGAAATAGCGCGGATCCTGGTGGAGCATCGCCGGAAATATCCCTTCGCTCAGCATGTTGCCGATCGACTCATCCAGATACCATGCTCCCAGACGATGTCCATAGCCTTCGGCACCTTGTCCGAACGACGGATCGCTATCGGTCAACTGATCCAGACCGGCGAACATACCAGCCAGAATCACTAACGGGTAATCGAACGAGTCTTTGGCCGCAATGGTCAATTTCTGTTTCGCCGTGAGCGGACGGCCTTCCATGCCCTGGCTCGCAGTGCGATAGTTCGGCAGCACTCCGAAAACCCGCTTGCCTCCCGGCGGATCCTGATCCAGCGGATTCGTGGGCACCTGTAAGGGAGTGGCCTGAGGGGGTGCTTCTGCAGCGGCAGAGCTCGAAATGGGTTGTGCAACAGGGGTAGTGGCCGAGTCCGACACGCTTTGGGCGCAGCACAGAACGGCAGAAATGGACAGAACTATACCCCAAAATAGAGTGCGTTGAATTGGCCTCACTATACTATTTTATACGCAGCCGGAGGCCATTCCGTTACCCGCGATTCGCTCAAACCCGGCAACTCTTTATCCTGTAAGAATTTCGCTGCGCAAACTCTTCTTCCTGCGATGAGTCCTGTCTTCTGAATCCGGCTTCCCTAGGATCTAGAACCCGAAACGCAAGCTGAATTCCATGCGGCGATTCGCCGACTGCGTAGCACCGAATCCGGCACTTGCCAACGATGTCGACTGGTCGAAACGCGGCGACAACAAGTTGCCTTCCGGAGTCCCCGGATTCACGGTATTCAGGATATTGCGCGCATAGAGTCCCAGCGTCAACGTGTATTTGTTGCCGCTCGTATCGCCGCCGCCAAAACCGCCAGGACGTCCGCCGCCCGGGATGCCGGGGCCGAATCCACCGCCCCCGCGACCGCCGCGCCCGCCTGCCGGAGCAGCCCCCGACGTCGCCTTTTCGCCGAATCCCCAACTCCGGCTGATGCGCATGTTCACGTTGAACTGCGCAAAGCCATTGCCATAATTCACCGGGATAATAGTCATCCCCGGCTTCGGATTAATCACGAGGCTCCCAAACGCCGCCGTATTCACGATGCACGCCGTTCCCGCATTGGCAAGCGCCGAAGTGCAAGCGGGCGCCGTGAATCCCGCAGGAACAAACGCCGGCCGCGAATTGAATTGCGCGCTACCATATTGATCCACGCCCGAAACAATGTTGAACGGAGGCGCGGAGTTCATCGTAATATTCGGCGAAAGGCGCACACCGAAGGGCGCAGAGAGCGAGCCATTGATCATCCCGTGGTGACGGATATCGAAGGAAGCGCGTCCATAGTCATCCGCAAAATTATACGGATTCGACGGCTGTCCACCCACGCCGGCTTCTCCACCACCACGGCCACCGCCTCCCCCACCGCCGCCGAGGACATCCGAATTCGCGTGGCTGAAGGCGTAAAAGCCAAACAACGTGAACTTCGCGCTCACTCGCGCGTTAACATTCGCGATCAGCTGATTCTGGCGGAATGTACCCGTGGATTCGAACAAATCCAAAACGCCCGTGCCGATCTGCGAGTAGAACGGATAAACCGCGCCCGCGGGATTCCCCGGAGAGTACGTTCCCGGCAGCGGCGTGTTGATGTTTACGGTCCGCGCCTGATGGACGCCCCGCGAACTGATGTAGTTCATGGAGAGCGTTATATTTTTGGGCAGTTGGCGATCGAAACCAATGGCGCTCTGCATCAGCATACCCGCGCGGTAATTTGAATCGACGCTATAGATATTGAGCGAGTTCGACGTCGCGGC
>CAITIX010000241.1 GCA_903892565.1 uncultured Acidobacteriia bacterium | reverse complement strand
TGCGCGGTCATCGCAAGGATGGGCAGGGAACTCCAACGCGGATCCTTGCGGATAATGCGAGTGGTTTCCAGACCGTCCAGAATGGGCATTTGCACGTCCATGAGAATCAAATCGAAAGGCTCGCTCGCTTCCATGTGGCTCAAGGCCTCGCGACCATCGTTGGCGACGTCGATGTGGAATTTCCGCTTGCGGAGCACCGCGAGAACCACCTTCTGATTGACGACGTTGTCTTCCACAACCAGGATGCGTGCAGGCCGGCTCCACTCGGACTCGGGAATCTCCGGCACTTGCGCTTGACTGGGCGCGGGTTCCTCGATGACGGGATACGGGAGCGTCACGGTGAACGTGCTGCCAACGCCGAGAGTACTTTCGACGGCGACGTGTCCGCCTTGCAGTTCCGTCAGGCGCTTGGTGATGGCGAGCCCGAGTCCCGTCCCGCCGTATTTACGCGTGATGCTGCCATCGGCCTGCGTGAATTTGTCGAAAATACTATCGAGCTTCTCATTGTCGATGCCGGCTCCGGTATCGCGGACCTGAATGCTGACTTGAGCCAGTGCAGGGCGATTTTCCGAGTTCGGAAGTGGCACCGTCTCGGGCGGCGTCGCCCGGATGAGGACGGCCACGAACCCGTGCTCGGTGAACTTGATTGCGTTCGACACGAGATTCGTCACGATTTGCCGCAGACGCAATGGATCCCCTATGACGGCGGCCGGGGCAGCGGAGTCTATGGTGAAATGCAGCGCAATTTTCTTTTGCTGCGCGCGTGCTTGAAACGATTTGACGCAGTCTTCCAGAACCGGCCGCAACTGGAACGGAATCTGTTCCACCATCATTCTGCCGGCTTCGATCTTGGAAAGATCCAGGATGTCGTTTAAGAGCGCCAGCAGGGAATAGGCGCTGCGATGCGCGGTTTCTAAATTCTCGCGCTGCTCGTCGTCAAGTTGGCTTTCGAGTGTCACGTCGAGCATGCCCAGTAAGCCATTCATCGGAGTGCGCAACTCGTGCGACATGTTCGCAAGAAAGTCGCTCTTGGCCTGACTTGCGGCGAGCGCGGTGCTCATGGCGTTCTCGAGTTCTTCGGTGCGCTGGCGGATGCGATCTTCGAGCAAATCCCGGTGCTGCTGGATTTCGCGATTCGTGCGCTGAAGCTCTTCGATCATGCGATTGAAGCTGTTGCCCAGGTCCTGGATCTCATCGTTCGTCTCGCTGATCTGGATTGGTTTGAACACGCCTTGTTGGACGGACGTAATACCTTCGCGCAGAAGAGCGAGAGGACGCGTGAGCACTCGCATGGTGAATCGCGAAATCAGGAACGCAATGGACAACGTGAACGCGATGAGTACGATTCCTGCGAAGAAGCTGAAGGTATGCGTGTGGTCCCACAGCAGTACTACGGTAACCACCCACACCAGCAGCAATCCCGTGAAAAACGAGAACCGCGACGCCAGTGACCTGTGTTTTTGCGGACTGGGACTCACTTCTCCATCGTCCGCCTTTTGGTCAACAAGTCCTATAAGTCGGAAACCTTAGACGTTCCCCGGATAGCGTCTAGTTTCATGAACCCGGTGGCCTAAGTGACACGCGGCGATTTCTTTTCAGTCGCATAGCAGGGGTGCATCAGGAGGATGCCAGAGGGGAATACAAGGCGAATTTGTAGCCTGGCGTATGCGGCGCGTCCCCGCTTTTTTAACAGAGTGGCTCGTTGTAGAAAGTGGACGGACTGTTATCCTGTGAGCAATGTCTCCGCGGCTCGCCACGACCTTGCTCGGTATCCCCTTGCGGACACCGATTCTGGCGGCGTCAGGCACATACGCGTATGGCGTGGAATTGCGTGACGTCGCCGAAGTGAGCGAAGTCGGCGCAATCATCACCAAGGGACTCTCGAAAAATCCGATGGACGGGAATGCCGCGCCCAGGCTGTTCGAGACGGAAGCCGGGATGATGAACTCCATCGGTCTGCAAAACGTCGGCGTAAAGGCTTTCATCTCACACAAGCTTCCCGGTGCGCGGACGCTAGGGACGCCGATTATCGCCAATGTTTTCGGCTATGCGGTGGAGGATTACGCAGAGGTGATTCTGGCGCTTGAGGATGCCGAAGGAATCGCCGCCTACGAGCTAAACGTCTCTTGCCCGAACACGGCGCACGGCGGGATGTTTTTTTCGAACGATCCTTTGTTGCTGGCCGAAGTGGTCGGTGCGGCGCGTAAGGTCGCGAAGCGACCCCTCATCGTCAAGCTTTCCCCCAACTTGGCGCGCATCGAACTGGTGGCGCAGGCTGCTGCCGATGCGGGCGCGGACGCGATCTCGCTGGTGAATACGTTCGTCGCTTTGGCGATCGATCCGCGCACGCGCAAGCCTCGGCTCGGCAATGGATTCGGTGGGCTTTCTGGTCCCGCGATTAAGCCGATCGCCCTCCGCCTGGTTTACGAAGCGGCCAAGGCCGTGAAGATTCCGGTGATTGGCCTGGGCGGCATTGCGACCGGCGAGGATGCCGCGGAGTTTCTGATCGCAGGGGCAACTGCCGTGGAAGTGGGTACGGCGAGTTTCTGGGATCCTCAATCTCCGGTGCGGATCGCACGCGAGCTGGATGCGTTCCTCGCGAAGGAAAAGATTGCGCGCGTTCAGGACTTGATCGGAACGGTTGATTTTTCCAAATAGAGGACGTCAATAGAGGACGATACATGAAGAAGATTATTTCCACGGATCGCGCGCCGAAAGCAATTGGTCCCTATTCGCAAGCCGTCGTGTCCCACGGATGGGCGTTCTTGAGCGGGCAAATTCCGCTGGATCCGATGACGGGACAGATCGTGGAAGGCGACATCTCCTGGCAGACGACGCGCGTGCTGGAAAATCTCAAGGCCGTGTTGGAAGCCGCTGGATCGTCCCTGGAACGCGTGGTAAAGACCACGGTTTATCTGAAAGACATGGGCGAGTTCGTCAAGATGAACGACGTCTACGCTACCTATTTTCCGGAGCATCCTCCGGCGCGCGCCACGGTAGAAGCGGCGCGGTTGCCGAAGGACGTTCGCGTGGAAATCGATTGCATCGCGGAAGTGGGCTAGCGCCCTTCAAAAACGCGTTTTCAAAAATGCCGGGAGGATCGCGTGATCTCTGACAGCGCGGCGACGCGCACAGGATCGTTTGCGTGGAATGCGGCGGCGTATTCCACGCCGATGGATAATCCCAAATTGCGAGCCGCGGATAAACGCAGATCGGCGTAACCGCGCGTGCGCATCTGGCTTACGTGGCAGTTCATCGTGGCTTCCCAGTCCGCGACAACGTCGCTGATGTCAATGACCACGTCGGGATCGGCGAGCGTCTGCGTGATGGTGTAATAGTACAGTGCGCCGATGGCATGAGGCACGTTGCGCTTTAAGTCTTCGAGCCCCGCGTAACGAGCGTAGCGGCAGGCATCGCGCGTGAGCTTCCCGACTACGGCGTGATCGGGATGTTGATTCTCGCCGGTGTGCGGCGCGAGGACGATCGAAGGCTGAAACTCGCGTATTTGCCGTGCGATGGCGAACGCGTTTTCGTGCGTCTGCGCAATGTGGCAATCTCCGCCGAAATCTAGAAACTCAATATCGGCGCGCATCAGAGCCGCTGCGGCACGTGCTTCTTGTTCGCGGCTCTCAGGAGTCCCGTGGCTGCCCGCTTCGCCTCGGGAGAGAACGAGAAGCTTCACGCGATTTCCGCGGCGGGCTTCCTGGATCAGAACATGCGCGCATCCAAATTCAATGTCGTCCGGATGCGCTCCGATGGCGAGAATATTCATCGCCGTCCTACCAGGATTCTGCGAGCTTCACGAATGTCCGCACGCAGACGCCCGAAGGGCCTTTGGCCATGTGCGGTTTCGCTTCATCGAGCCACGCTGTGCCCGCGATATCCAAATGCACCCAAGGCGTGGGATCGGCGAATTCTTTGATGAACCACGCCGCGCTGATCGAGCCTCCCGCGCGTCCTCCGATGTTGGCAAGGTCGGCAAACGGGCTCTTGAGCAGGTCGCGATATTCGTCGTCCATCGGCATCTGCCACATCTTTTCGCCTTCTTCTTTTGAAGCCGCCATCACGCGCGCCATCATCGCGTCGTTGTTGGAGAATGCCCCAATGTGGATATTGCCCAAGGCAACGACAATCGCCCCGGTGAGCGTCGCGGCGTCCACCACATGCGTGCAGCCCAGGCGTTTGGCGTAGGTGATCGCGTCGATCAGAATCAAACGGCCTTCGGCGTCCGTATTGAGCACTTCAATCGTCTTGCCGTCGAGCGATTTGACGATGTCGCCCGGCCGCTGCGCCTTGCCGTTGATCATGTTCTCCACAGCGGGAATGAAAGCGGTCACGGGAATCGCGGGTTTCAACTGCGCGATGGCACGCATGGCTCCGAGCGCGGCCGCGCCGCCCGACATATCGTACTTCATCTTCTCCATGCCCTCGGCCGGTTTGATGGAGATTCCGCCGCTATCGAACGTGACGCCTTTGCCGACGATCGCGAGATGATCGGCGGATTTCGGCGCTGCCGCCGGTGTGTAGCGAACGATGATGAGCGCGGGGGGCGCCGACGAGCCCATCGCGACACCGAGGAGCGATCCCATGCCGAGCTGCCGCATGCGATCCTCGTCGAGGACTTCGCATTCCAGTCCATATTCCTTCGCCATCGCACGTGCGCGATCGGCCAGGATGAGAGGCGTTAGACGATTCGCGGGTTCGTTCGCCAACTCGCGTGTGAAGTTCTGCGCTTCGGCGACGATGCGTCCGCGTTCAACGCTCTTTTCCAGTGACGCGCCCACGGACGCCGCGACGATAAACGTTTCGAGCGATTTCGAATCTTTCTTCGTTTTGTGAATATCGTTTTCGTGGTTGCCGAGAATCGCACCTTCGACAATCGCTTCGGCGACGGCAGAGGCGTTCGGCGCGCCCTTCATGCTCCAGGCTAGGGTCTTAATGCCTTTTTGTTTCCACGCCCGGGCAGTGGTTCCGGCCGCTTTGCGAACGCCGGAGACATCGAACTTGTCGTATTTCCCGACGCCGATGACGATCACGCGCTTGGCGGCGAGTCCCGTGGGGTTGTACAGCACGGCGCTCTCGCCCGCTTTGCCCGAGAATTCGCCGGAGGCTTTCAGCTCTGCGAGCCACGTCTTGACGCTCGGCGCGTCAATCGAGAAAGCGTCGTTGTCTTCAAAGACAACCGCGGCCACGGCATCCGCGGCGATTTGTTCCAAAGGTTCGTATTGCAGTTTGATTTGCATGAAGGGGTGTTATTCCTTATTTCTGCGGCGGAGCCCGGCGCGTGCTTCGTCCTGCATCTCGCGTTCGCGTTCGCTCTCGCGCTTGTCGTGCACTTTTTTGCCGCGGCCGATGGCGAGTTCCACCTTAATCAGGCCGTGTTTCAAATATAACTTGGTGGGGACGAGCGTCAGTCCCTTTTCGCGCGTGGCTTTTTGCAGGCGCCCGATCTCGGCGCGATGCAGTAAGAGCTTCCGTTTGCGCACGGGCTCGTGATTCATGATGTTGCCGTGCGAGTATTGCCCGATGTGCGCGTTGCACAGCCAGGCCTCGTTGCCCGTGACCTCACCGAACGCGTCCTTGAGATGGATTTTGCCATCGCGCGCGGATTTCACCTCGGTGCCGGAGAGCACAACGCCCGCTTCCATGTGATCGGAAAGATGGTAATTGTGACCGGCGGCGCGGTTATCGCTGAGGATTTTAATCGCTTCTTTTGTTTTATCGGCCACTGAAAGGTCTTGCGTCCTGATTCCAGTGTAGAGCGTTCGGGGCGGGATTACGCGAACAAGTCGGCTGCTAGGATCTCAAGCGAGAACTGCGGCAAGGCGAAGCGCGCGACTTCGGTCAGCGAGCCATTGTTGTAAACGTGGCAACGCTTGAGCTCCGGCTCCACCAGCCAGATGTGTTGGACGCCCCAGGTTTGGTATTCCGCACACTTCTGCATGAGATCGTTGAAGCGGTCGTCAGGAGAACTAATTTCGACGACGAGCAGTGGAGGCGAATCCGGCAGCGCGGGTGGCGGCTCAGGGCCGGTCCACATGGCGATGTCGGGGATACGGTACAAATCGGCAGCTATACGAACGCGAACTTCGGCGCCGGTGTGGACCGGGTAGGAGCGTCGCAAGGCTCGCAAACGGGAGCCGATCTCCAATTGCAAATCTCCGTGGGGAAAAGTTGGCAAGGGACGCTCCACCAGTTCGCCGTGCACGAGTTCGGGCTCGCGCTCGAAGTGCATGGCAATATACTGCTCAGCGGTAATGAGGGCTGAGGTGGCCATCTAAGGGAAGAATATCATGAGTGCCTGTGGGGCAGGTTGGAAACCTGCGCGCGATTGGTAATCGCGCTGTGTGTGGGCGGGAGCGGGACGGGTTGCCAAGCTGCCCCACAAAGGCCGACGTCGAACTGCTGGCGTAGTGGCGCTTAAGGTAGCTCGTCGATTTCTTTGAGCGATTTCCCGTCCTTCGTTCTCCAGGCGACAAGTCCGTTCGCACTGCCGCCGTGCACTACAGCTGCCGCAGCAGACGGGCTGGCAAATTCAACGTCCTTTGTGAAAGCTAAAAAGCCTTCTTTTTCGACCAAGGCACCTTCGGCAATTAATTGATTGCGTTCGGCCACAGCATTCGGCCACGTTTCCGCCGACGGGCGCTGTTCAAGGACTGCGGTGGAACCCCGGAAAACGACGAAACCGCCAGCAGTGCGTTGGCCGCGTGCTTCCGCTCCCTTGATACGGCACAAAAGTACACCTCCAGGCTGGGCGTTCACTGAGGCCTGCGTTATCGGCGTGAGGATGTCGGAGCCGAGGACAGGTAGCAACTGCCTAATGTGAGACAGGAATACTTCCATATCTGCACGATTCGACTCGGGAAGGCGAGAGCCCCCGGCCTGATTCTGCTCGAGTCTAAATCTGCCGATCTGCGTAGCCTCAGAAAGGATGCGGCTTTCCAGATATCTTACATGCGCCTTTGTTAGATTTTCGTCCTTGCTCATGAAGACAATGGCCGACACCCAGAATTCCTTTGTTTTGTGTTGCCTCAGCCTGTCACGAATGATTTCGGCCTCACCTATGTAAGCGTGCGGAGCTCCGCTCTGGGGATCGCTGCCGATTAGGATATAGACGCCAGCTTTGTCGCACTCATCGCGTGCCAAGAGTTCCTCTAATTCAGTGCGAGGTGCTGCGACCGCCTTACCTGTCCAGTTTGAGATTTCCCCGGTGCGGAGGCTCTTCGCGTCGCCACGCAGTAGGAATAGAGTGATGGTCGCAGAGGTCATTGTGGTCGGTCGGGCTGTCGCTCCATTCTACAACCCTGCTCTGTCACCCTCTGCTATCCTCGACAGAGGAATGCCTCAAATTCTTTCAGGAGCGCCGGTTCAGGCGCGGATTCTCGAAAACCTCAAGCCCCGGATCAAGAACCTTTCGCGACCGCCGGGGTTGGCCGTCGTTCTCGTCGGGCAGGACCCTGCGTCGTCGATCTATGTGCGCAGCAAGATCAAGGCCTGTCACGACCTTGGGATCTTCAGCGAGTCGCACGAGATTCCTGCGACGGTAACGACCGAAGAACTGCTCGTGCTCGTCGACAAGCTGAACAAAGATCCGAAGATCGATGGCATCCTCGTGCAGATGCCTTTGCCGAAGCATGTGGACACGCGCCGTGTGCTCGAGGCCGTCGCCGCCGACAAAGACGCCGATGGATTTCATCCGACCAATGTGGGTTATCTGGTGGCGGGACGTCCGGCTCCCAGATCGTGCACCCCGGCGGGCATTATTGAACTGCTGAAGTTTTATGAGATCCCGATGGCGGGGCGCAACGCCGTGGTGCTGGGGCGCAGCGATATTGTCGGCAAGCCGATGGCGCTGATGCTGCTGCAGGAAAACGCCACGGTCACGATTTGCCATTCTCGCACCGAGGACATCGAAGGCGTCTGCCGCCGCGCGGACTTACTCGTAGCCGCTATCGGGCGCCCCGGTTTCGTCACCGCGGATTTTATCGCGCCGGGAGCAACCGTGATCGATGTGGGGATCAATCGCATTACGGACGCGGCGCAGGCTGCAGCGTTCGGGCGTGCGGAAGAATTTGCGGCGAAGGGGAAGGTGGTCGTGGGCGACGTTCATCCCGTGGATGTGCAGCGCTGTGCGGGAGCTTATACTCCTGTGCCGGGCGGCGTGGGGCCATTAACCATCGCGATGTTGATGTCGAACACGGTAGAACTGGCGGAGAAGCATCTGGCGTCACCGGATCAAACGACAGGAGCGCGCTGAGCGCGCGGTTCAACGTGTTACGTGTAGGACTCACAGGCGGGCTCGCAACAGGCAAGACGTTCGTCGGGCAGACGCTCGCCGATCTCGGTTGCCACATCCTGCGCAACGATGAGATGGGACATGCGGTGATCGAGCCCGGTGGCGAAGCCTATGACGGGATCATCGCCGAGTTCGGCGCGGAGATCCTAAAGGAAGATGAAACCATCGACCGGCGCAAGCTTGCGGGGCTGGTGTTTCACGATCCCGAGAGGCTGGCGAAGTTGAACGCGCTGGTGCATCCTCCGGTGAGGGCGCGCACGCAGGCGGCGCTGGAAGCCTTTGAAAAGGCCGATCCCGATGGCATCGCTGTGGTGGAAGCTGCGATAATGGTGGAGACGGGCAGCTTTCGCGATTATCAGAAGCTGATCGTCGCGATCTGTGGAGAGCAACAGCAGATTGAGCGCGCGATGACTCGTGATGGGCTGACGCGGGAGGAAGTGGTAGACCGGCTGAGCCGGCAGATGCCGCTGGCCGAAAAAATCCGGTATGCCGATTTTGTGATCGACACGTCGGGGCCGAAAGAAAGTACCGTCGCGCAAACCAAAGCCGTGTACCAATCGCTCACTTTTTTCAAGAAGGTTTGGCATCGAAACGCATAGCTTCGAAGAACGGAGCCAGAAATCATGAAACTACGCACTGTGTTCATCACCTTGGCGCTGGTGGCAGGATTCGTCTATTGGACCACCATTCCCAATTCTTTCTTGCATCGGGCCACGGGGCCGCTGTGGAGCGGGCCGACGGTGGCGCATTCGGCGGGTTTGGGCTCCGACGAACAGAACAATATCGATATCTACAAGAGCTCCAAGGATAGCGTCGCTTACATCACCAGCACGGTCCTGCAACGAACATTTTTCTTCGACGTGGTCCCGACGCGCGCGCTCGGTTCTGGATTTGTGATCAATGCCGACGGGCAGATCCTGACGAATAATCACGTCATCAGCGGTAGTTCGAAGGTGGAGGTCACGCTGCCGGATCAGAGCCGCTACACGGCGAAAGTGTTGGTGCGCGATACGGCGGACGATCTGGCGCTGATCCAAATTGAGCCCAAGAAGAAGCTGAGTTTTTTCCACTTGGGCGATTCGGACTCCGTGCAAGTGGGGCAGAAGGTGTTGGCCATCGGCAATCCGTTCGGCTTTGCGGGAACGTTGACGGTCGGCGTGGTGAGTTCGCTCGGGCGCGACATTCAAAGCGAAAACAACAAGCTCGAGGGCATGATCCAGACGGACGCGGCGATCAACGAAGGCAATAGCGGCGGTCCGCTGCTGGATTCGCAAGGCAATGTGATCGGCATCAATACGGCGATCTACGGACCGAACGGTGCGAACGTCGGCATTGGATTCGCGATGCCCATCAATCGCGCCAAGGCGATGCTCGAAGGCTTCCGCAGCGGCAAGAATTTCGGACGTCCGCGCTTGGGGATCTCGACGGTGTACATCGCGGGTGATCTCGCGGAAGAATTGAAGCTCCCGGCGAGCGGCGGTTTGCTCATCCAGGAAGTGGGCGTCGGGTCGGCGGCTGCGACGGCGGGCTTGCGCGGCTACCAGAGCGTGGTGGTGATCGGCAATCAGCGCTTGGGCATTGGCGGCGATCTCATTACTTCGATCGACGGGAAACCCGTGACGGAGCCCGATGCGGTGACGCGCACGATTGCGCGCAAGCACCCCGGCGATGTGATCGATCTGAAGGTGTTCCGCGGCGGACGCACAGTGGACGTTCAGGTGAAGCTCGGTGAAGCGCCGGAAGAAGTGTTCTAGTTGATAAATCGCAATAGGGAGCGGCCCACGCCAGCGTACGTTCCTCTCGCGTGGCTGACGCTCCTGCTCGCGTCGTCTGCGTTTGCTGGTCCGCCATTTCAAACGGACGATCCGGAGCCGATCGAATACAAGAACTACGAATTCTATACGTTCGCCGCGATGGCGCGCATTCCCGGCGAAACGGATATCCAAGGTCCAGCCGTCGAATTCAATTGGGGAGCTCTGCCGAACACCCATCTGCATGTCATCGTCCCCACCGGAGCCTACCTTCCCCAAGAAGGCGCACACACGTTTGGCCCGGCAGATATTGAATTGGGCGTCAAATACCGTTTCATACAGGAATCTAAGAAGATGCCGCAGATCGGCACGTTCACGATGTTTGAGATTCCTACGGGTAATGCAGCGCGAGGTCTGGGCGTCGGCACAACTTGGTACAAGATTCCTCTCTGGGCGCAAAAAAGCTTCGGGGCGTGGACAACCTACGGAGGCGGCGGAGAGGCGATCATTCCCGCTGCGGGTTATCGCAATTATCCGTTCGCGGGCTGGCTACTCCAGCGGGAATTGAACAAGAAGCTCTCGCTTGCGACCGAAGTCTTTTACCATGGCCAGGCGACTGACGACAGCAGGCACGCCACCATGATCGATGTCGGCGGATACTACAAATTTCACGGCGACGACAGTTTTCAGTTGCTGTTTTCTTATGGTCACTCGATTTCCGGGCAGGCTGAGCAGTATGCCTACCTTGGCTTCTATTGGACCTGGGGCGAGAAAAGGACGGATCGCGATAAGTCCCAAGGCGAAGTGGCCGGCGGTCGCGCTCTGGTCCCCACCGGCGCGTTCTGAGGTCGTATGGCGATTGAGTCCGACAGCGCGTTACGGTAATAGAGACGTGGCCAAGACATCTCACAGTCCGGCGGCTGCCCGCGTCTCGCCTACGGCCGTGCGTCCGCCCAGCTACGATGCGGGAGTGCTGGCGTCCCCTGGCGCGAGAAAAGCGCTCGGCGGATTCTTCGTGTCGGGATTCTTGTTGGCGTATCTCGGCGCGATCATCCCTTCCTGGGGACATCATCTGCTGTCCGATTACTGGATGGTGGGGCTGTACTTTGTCGCGCTGGTCGCGGGTCTGGTGTTGGCCGTGCGCATGGCTTCGGCGTTGTTTCAGCGCTGGGGAATCGGCAAGACATTGGCGATCTCCTGCGGTGCCGCGTCGGCAGCGTTAATGCTGCTGGCGTTCTTTTCTCCGCCTTTTGCAGCGTGGTGGAGATTGCCGGGAATTGTGATATTGGGGTGCGCGGCGGGTGTTCTGCATACCGCGATCTTCCAGGCGATTTCCCCTGTGTACCGCCACGATCCAGCGGCTACGGTGAACCTCGGCGGTGCGCTGTTCGGACTGGGATGTTTCACCGTGGCCCTGATTATCTCCCAAATGTTTTACTTTTATACGCCGAGCGCCATTCAGTTCTGGTTGGCGTTGGTTCCGGGATTCTGCGGAATAGGGTACGCGAAAGCGCAATTCGTGCCGTGCTCGGTGACTCCCACGCATGCGAAGCACTCGCTGTGGCAGGAATTGCAAAGCCCGAGCGCGGTGCTCTTCAGCCTGGTGTTGTTCTTTCAGTTCGGCAACGAATGGGCCATTGCGGGATGGTTGCCTTTGTACTTGAGCCAGCGGCTAGGCGTGAGCCCCTCGACGTCGATTCTGATCCTGGCGATGTACTGGCTGGCGCTGCTCGTGGGTCGCATTGCCGCGCAGTGGATTCTGCCACGCATGCGGCATTCGCGGCTGCTGATGGGAAGTGTTCTGGCCTCCGTATTTGCCTGCGTGATTCTGATCGCGACCGATAATTTATTTGGAGCCGTCTCCGGCGTGCTGTTGTTGGGCGGGGCCTTTGCTCCCATCTATCCGCTGGTGGTGGAAAAAATCGGCCATCGATTTCCCGATTACCACCCTGGCGTGTACAACGGGATCTTTTCCTTTGCGATTGCCGGCGGATTGCTGGCGCCCTGCGCGTTAGGCTATCTGGCGTGGCAGTTCGGAGTGCGAGCGGTGATGGCGCTCCCTCTGGCGGGATCGCTGATTGTCTTTGTCCTCTCGGGGCTCACGTGGTTTGAAGCGCGATTGCACGCGTTGGCGGCGCGGCAAACGCCGCCTCAGGATTAGCCGCGTATGCTCTCCACGTTTCGCGCGCGGGATTGTGAGATGCTCGACGTATGCGCCGATGGATCGCGCTCTTCGCGCTGGCATTCTTCTGCCCCGTAGTCCGTGCCGCCGACCTGACGGAGCGCATGGCTGCGCTTGTGGAACGCAAGTCGCCGGCCTTCGGAAATGCCGGCATTCACGTGGTGGATGCGAGTACCGGCGAATCCATTTACGCGCTCAACGAACACGAGTTCTTTCTTCCAGCCTCGAACGCGAAGTTATTCACATCGGCATTGGCTCTGGAGAAGCTGGGCGCGGACTATCGTTTTACGACGAAGGTTCTGGTGGCGCCATCGGGCGATCTGGTGCTGGTGGGCAGCGGCGATCCATCCATGTCAGGACGCGTCTATCCGTATATAAGAGACCTGCGGGACAAGAAGGACGTGCCTCGTGCGGATCCCATCGATGAGTTGGCGGCGCAGATTGTAAAACGCGGCATCCTGCGGATTGACGGCGATATCGTGGGCGACGACAGTCTGTTCCCCTGGGTGCCTTATCCGCAAACCTGGTCGGTGGATGATACCAGCAAGGAATACGGCGCTCCGGTGAGCGCGCTGAGTGTGGACGATAACGTCGTGGCCTTTCTGATCACGCCGGCCGCACGCGCGGGGGATCACGCCAGTTTTTCGCTGTCGCGCCAAGTGGAATTCCTGACGATTGATCATCGCGTGATTACCGGTCCGCGCGGTTCCTCGCCCTCCATCCAATTGCGCCACGTGCCTGGTTCGCGCCAGTGGATTGTGACAGGCAGCATTCCGTTGGGGCATGCGACGGTTGTGGAAGAACTTCCCGTAGACGATCCAGCGGCTTTTGCAGCGGTGGCGCTCTACGATGCATTGGTGCGGCGTGGCGTCGCGATTCGCGGACGCCCGGTGGCGCATCATCGTCCGCAAGGAACCAGTTACGTCGCGCCCGCGGGGTCTGAAGTTGCATCCCGGCAATCGCCGCCGCTGACGGAATTGTTACGCATGATGGAAAAGATCAGCCAGAACTTACACGCGGAGTTGCTGCTGCGTGAGGTCGGCCGCGTTCGACGCCAGGAAGGTTCCACGGAGGCCGGCTTGGCGGAGTTGGAAGCATTTCTCAAGTCCATCGATGTTTCCGCGGAGCAATCCGCAGTGAAACAGCTCGACGTCCGCATGGACGATGGCTCCGGGTTGGGACGAAACACACTGGTCACGCCACGATGGATTACGCAACTTCTCGCGCATGAGTATGCGTCGCAGAACCGCGACTTATGGGTCTCGCTGCTGCCTGCGGGCGGGGAAGATGGAACCTTGGAGCATCGCCTGTGTTGCGTGAGCGACGGCGGCGGGATCCACGCGAAGACCGGTAGTCTTAGCCGCGCGGTTGCGCTCTCTGGCTACGCACTTACGAAAACTTCGGGGACGCTGGCGTTTTCCATCCTGGTCAACGATTTTGCGGCGCCCAACGCCGAAGTGCGCGCATGGGTTGATAAAATAGCAGCAGCGCTATTGGAATAGACTTATGCCGATCTACGAATACTTGTGTGACGATTGCGGAACGAAATTTGAAAAGCTGATGCGCGCTTCGCAGGTTTCTTCTGACGTGGAATGCCCCTCGTGTGGAGAATCCCACGTGAGTGAGCAACTGTCGACCTTTGCAACACATGCAAGCGGAACTTCCCGAGAAGCAACGCCTTCGTGCGGCGCCGGGATGTGCGGAAATCCGGGCTTTTGCGGCCGCTACTAGTTTTATTGCGCGGTATTGCCAGCCGCCGGGTTGCTTCGCATCGCGCTCTTGGCTCCCGGTAGCTTCTGAATCATATCCAGGAGCATTTTCGGCAAGAAGGGCTTTTGCAAAAACGTAACATCCGCCGTTGGAGGCTGGTACGGATATCCACTGGCGATGATCGCATGGATTCCGGGGTGCAGCGCACGGATTCGGTCGATTAACTCGGCCCCGGACATTCCGGGAAGCGTCATATCGCTAACGACGAGCCAGAATTGCCGCGGGTCGGATTCCACCAGCCGCAGGGCTTCCGCCGGGTCTGTGCACGCTTTCGTGGTCAAGCCCTGACGTTCCAGGTATTTCTGCAGCAACGCGACGAGAACCGCTTCATCGTCCACGAGAAGGACGCAGTTGCCGGCCATCATCTACCACAGCGACAGCGGAATATCTTTGGGCGTGAAGGAAATGCCAATCGTCACTCGCTTTGCCGTACGCTGGCCAAGGGTTGTGCTGTAGTCGTAGTTCGTGAGATCGAATCGCCCCGTCAAGTGGGTGTAGCGCACAAGTTCGTACGTGAAGCCGGCTCCGCCGCCATAGGAAATCACCCGGGAGATTCCTCCTCCGAGGGAGGAGTACTTCTGGTAGCTTCCGTCAAGACCAAAGTTCCATTTGCGGAAGCCCGTATAGCTAATGCCACCGCGGGCCATGAGATTGCGCGTACCCGTGAGGAGACCATTTCCGCCGCCCACGGATTCTGCGGCATTCCCGAACAAGAGCGCGCGGCGAAATTGACGTCGAAGATCGATGCTTCCGCTCGGGTAGACACCGTTGAGCTGGACGGGAACCAGGAACGGCGCAAGTCCATAGGTGCCATTGTTGAAAAGAACCGGAAGATCGAGACCAATCGATTCATTGAGCTGGCTAATGGTCGCACCCAAGTCTAGGCTCAAAGTCCAACCCCTGGCAAACGCACTGCTAAATTGTCCACCCATGGTATGGGTTTTCATCGTAAATGCGCCGCCCGACCCAGTCTGATAGGAGAACATATACCGGGCGCCAAAAGAGTTGGATTGTGACAAACGATGCGTAAAGCCGGCATTCGCACTAGCGGATTGATAGTCCGTCAGATAGGCTGAATCATAGATGTATGTACTCACCGCACCGCCGAACGTATAGGAGGTTCTGGTTGTCTGCAAGAAGGTGATCGAACTCGATCCAAGAACCCCGCTCGATCGCGTATCGAAGGGAGCCGTTGTGGATGTTGCTCCTCCAGACGTGGCTGCGTTTGCCACAGCTCCGGTGGTTTGGTTCAGCGTGTTGCCACTAACGCGAGCATCGAACACCCAGCGGCTGCTGAGCTGGTCTGTATACCCAAGAGTAAGCGATTGGTTCGTTCCGTTATAGTTTTGGCTGTCCGGATAGTATACGTAGTTTCCAGCGTACGATAACGACAGTTGGGAGCGGTGCCAAGCATGCGATCCATAGGCGCCGCCGCCGAACGAAATGCCCCAGAGATTTGGAGCGCGGACTAAATTTCCTTTGGCGTCGGTGACGAACGGCTGGATGTTCGTATCGTATATGCCGCTGACGCCCGCATAAAAGCGGAGGTCGGTGGGTTGGCCGCTGGCTGTTCCGATGTTTCCCACGCCCGGACTCGCGATGCCGGGACCCTGGTAGGAACTCAAATCCGCCGGTTCGCTGTCGGGTGTCTGTGCGGCCAGCGGGAGCGCCAGTAGCGAGGCCATGCAAAACAATTTGTAGGTCAAATGTTCTCTCCCAGTTCCCATCCTCCTCAGTCTGACGTGCGGGAGCGGATCGTGTCAAGCTGGAGTCGTCGAGCGGGAACGAATCTGAGCCTGTCAGCGTCTGAATATATACGTTAGCGGGGTTTCCCCACAGGAGGCCGTGATGCTTCACAAACCGGGATATTACCGAGGGTTAGTCGCTGGACTGGCCATTTATCTAGCCGCCCCTGTTGTGGCTTTCGCCGCGGATCTGCCCATCCGCGATGTAACCATTTACAAACATGGCGTCGCCTATATCGAGCGCTCCGGCGAGTTGAAATCTGGAGAAACCGCTCGCCTGGATTTTAAGTCGGACGACATGAACGACATTTTGAAGTCGCTCACCATCACCGATCGTGCGGGTGGCAAAGTGTCCGGCATCCGTTACGACGCCAGCGACCCCGTGGAAAAACGCCTTGCCGATTTCCCGTTCTCGATCGCCGGTGGATCCTCGCTGTCCAGTTTTCTCGATCAAGCCAAAGGCGCGCGGCTGGAACTGAAGCTGGGGGCTGAGAACGTTGCGGGGACGATCCTCAGCGCGCGAGGTATCAAAGACGAGAAAATGTTCGAGCGCGAAGTGCTCGTTCTGTTGCTCGATTCCGGCGACATCCGCACGTTCGATCTTGCGGCCGCCAGTACCGTGCGATTCTCGGACACCAAGCTGCAAGCTCAGCTCCGTGATTATCTTTCGGTGCTGAATCAGTCGCGCTCCAAAGACCGCCGCAGCGTGTTCATCGATGCCGCAGGCACGGGCGCGAAGGATCTGCACGTCAGCTATATGACGCCCGCTCCCGTTTGGAAATCCAGCTACCGGCTGATGTTCAATGACAAGGGCGATCCTACGCTCGAAGGCTGGGCCATTGTCGATAACACGTCGGGCGAGGATTGGTCCAATGTGCGGCTGGCCGTGGTTTCCGGCAAGCCTGTATCGTTTATCACGCAGTTGTATGAACCGCGCTATGTGCAGCGTCCGTTTGCGGAGCTTGCGGAAAATCAAGCGGCGAATCCAGTGGTGTATCAGGGAGCGCTGGATAACAGAGACGCATTCGTTGCTCCTGCCGCGATTCCTGCTCCGCTGATGGCGAAAAAGGCGGAGATGTCTGTTGCTGGCGGCATCGGGACTAATCGTGCCTATTCACCGCAGGCTGAAGCCTCTTCCGTCGGACCAGCGGCCGACACCCGCCAAGCCGGCGAGCTTTTCGAATACTCCTTCGCCACGCCCGTCACTGTGAAGCAAGGCGAATCCGCGATGCTGCCGTTCTTGCAGCAGAAGATCGGAGCCCGTAAGCTGCTGGTGTATTCGGAAAGTTACGGCTTGAATCCGCGCGATGCGGCGGAGCTCAACAACAACACCGGCAAGACACTCGATGGCGGGCCGATCACGGTCTACGACGCCGGATCTTACGCGGGCGAAGCTTTGGTCGAAACGATGCCAATGGCCGACAAGCGCCTCATCAGCTATGGCGTCGATCTCGGGACGCGGATTACAACAGCCTTCGACTCTTCGCAGACTGTTGTTCGCGAAGTTCACGTGCGTCGAGGAATCCTCACCAGTAAGTCGGCGGTCGCGGAGACGAAGACCTATACGATCAAGAACGTCGATGCCAAGGCTAAGACCTTGATCATTGAGCACGGCCAACGCTACGGATACACGCTCCTTGATCAAAAGCCTGCGGAGACGACGGCCAACGCCTATCGTTTCGAGGTGAAGCTCACCGCGTCGGGGACGCAGACATTTCCGGTGAAAGAAGAGCGCGTGTTTGACCAAACGACGTCTGTCTCCAGCATGACGCCGGATGTTCTCGCCAGCTGGATCCAGAACAAAGCGCTCAGCGACGTGGGTCGCGCACAGCTGCAGCAAATCGCCGCCAAGAAGCGCGAGATTGCCGTGAACGACGGAGCATTAAATCAAGCGTCCGCCGACATCAATGCCACGACGCAGGACGAAGGCCGCATCCGCAACAACATGGAGAGCCTGAATCGCGTGAGTGGGCAGCAGGATCAAGTGCAGCAGTATGCGCGTCAACTGGCGGCAGCCGAAACCAAGCTCGCGGGGTTGCGGGATGCGCAGAGCGCTCTGCAGCGCAAGAAGACCGCGCTCGATGCCGAGCTCAATTCGCT
The DNA here is from genome assembly GCA_903892565.1 of uncultured Acidobacteriia bacterium. Classification (GTDB taxonomy): domain Bacteria; phylum Acidobacteriota; class Terriglobia; order Bryobacterales; family Bryobacteraceae; genus Palsa-187. The sequence goes on along the minus strand of CAITIX010000241.1, from coordinate 77,542 downwards.
GCTGGAGAAGCTGGAATTCTAGGACGTGGCGCACGCACTCCTGCGCGCCGCGTCGAGACTCATCTCGAAGCCTGTCGTTGGAGTCAGCGATTGGAATGAGACGCCGGCAGCTGGATCCCGTCGCCGTATTGTCCAAAATCGGGGATCGAAACGGGCAGCTTACCGCTGATCGAGATTTCGCCCAATAGCGCCTTCGCCACAGCGATCTCGCCCGTCGGCGCCGCGTTGAACGCTGCCAGATACGCCGCGACCTTCGGAAACGGTGTCACCAAATAAGGATTTCCCAGCGATACGAAAACTACGGGCACCGCGCCTTCGCTCAACTTTTGCACGAACGGCGTGAGATCGCCATTCAGCAACGGGTTCGTCGTGAACGTCGCGAAGATAATCGCGGAACACGTGGAAGGATCGCCGAGCACGGCATCCAAGGCCGCGGGCGGCAAAACCGTATCGACGAACACAACTCGCGCGTGCGGAGCTCTCTTGTGGAGCTCCTCTGCCAGCTTCTGTCCGTACAACGAAAGCCGAATGCCCGACGATGTCACCAGGCAGGCTTGATCGGGCGCGGCCAGAGGCACGACGCTATTCTGATTCCGCACTAGTGTCACGGCACGATCCGCAACGCTCTGCGCGTGAGTTTCCGCTTCCTTGGAATCGAGCGCGGCGCTGATGGCGTCGAGATCCACGAACTTGTTCTTCATTAATCCAACGTGCACCTTCGCCTCGAGCACCTTTGCGGCGGCATCATCGATGCGTTCGCGCGGGATGCGTCCCTTCTCCACGGCCGCCACAACGGCGCGAATCGCCAGTTCGGGGTTGGGCGGAGCCAGCAGGACGTCGGCTCCTGCCTCGAGTGATCGAACCGCCGCTTCCGCGTCGCCGTACACTTTGCGAACTCCCGCCATCGTCAACGCATCCGTGACGACAATCCCTTTGAAGCCGAGCTCTTCGCGCAACAGGCCGATCAATACCTTGCGGGAAACGGTGGAGGGCACCTTCGCGGGATCGAGCGCCGGAGCCATGATGTGCGCCGTCATCACCGAGTCTACGCCGTGCGCGATGGCCGCTTGAAAGGGCTTCATTTCCACGGCGCGAATGCGATCTTCGTCGGCAGTGAGCGTGGGGAGATCCGTGTGGCTATCGGTATCCGTGTCGCCGTGGCCTGGAAAATGTTTCGCCGAAAGCAGCACCACGTTCTTGGGATCGGAATGCGCGCCGTCAATAAACGCGGCCACGTTGGCGGCTACGTCGTTGGGATTCTCGCCATAGGAGCGGATGTTGATCACCGGGTTGGCCGGGTTGTTGTTGACGTCGGCATCCGGCGCGAACACCCATTGCACGCCGAGCGCTCGCGCTTCGCGTGCCGTCATCAATCCGGCAGTGCGTGTGGCGTCCAGATCGCGCGCAGCGCCGTAGGCCATCGCATAGGGGAACTTGATCGTGTCGTTGACGCGCATGGAAGCGCCACGCTCAAAATCGGCGCCGATGATGAGCGGGATCTTCGACATCTTCTGCATTTCGTTCAACGACAGCGCCATGGCGTGCGGGTCGATATAACGCAGCAGGCCGTATTGCGCATGATTGATGACGATAATGCCGCCGATGTGCAGGTCGCGGATCCAGTGCCGGAACTGTGCGTACTCAGTAGACTGCGGGCTCGGAACGTTGCCGTAGGAAATCCCGACAACCAGCTGCGCCACACGGTCGCGCAACGAAAGTGTCTTGAGAATCCCTTGCGCCGTGCGGCGCTCCGCCGCGATCTTCGGGTCCAGCTTGGGTGGCTTCGGGGCAGGATCCGCCGACGGCAGACCGATCAGCATCGCGAGCAAGGCCATCGCTGCTGTCAGGAGTCGCATCGGCAATAGGATAACCTGAATCCGGAGCCGATGAAACAAAAAACGTCAATTATGTTTTATTCGCGCGCTCGGCTTCGAAGGACGCCGCGGCGATCTGCGCGATGTCGTAGAGCTTCGGTGGCGCGTCCGATACCGCGGTGAGCCCGTCGCGGAACATGGTGTTGCAGAAGGGGCAGGCCGTGCCCACCACGTCCGCACCAGTGGCGACCAGTTCCTTGGCGCGATTGTGGCTCACGCGTTCGCCCGTTTCTTCGCCCAGAAACGCCAGCCCTCCGCCTGCGCCACAGCAGAAGCTGCGCTCGCGGTTGCGCTCGGGATCGACCACCGTGCCGCCGCGCGCCAGCACTTCTCGCGGCTCGTCATACGTTCCGCGATAGCGCCCCAGATAGCAGGGATCGTGATATACGATCTTGCCTTCATTCGAGCGAGGAATGGAGTTGGCATGGCGCGCCATGAACTCGCTGTGATGTTCGATTTCGGGAGAGACGCCGAATTCACGCCAATCCGTCGCGATTGTGCGCACGCAGTGCGGGCAAATGGCGACGATCTTTTTAACCTTGTTCTGCTCCAGCATCTTCAAGTTCTGCTCGGCGAGTTGCTGGAATACCAGATCGTTGCCCAAGCGCCGCGCGGGATCGCCCGTACACTTTTCTTTCTTCAGTACCCCGAACGACGTGCCGAGGTGCTGCATGACTTTGGCGAAAGCGGTAATGATTTCGCGGCCTTGCGGATCGTACGCGCCCATGCATCCGAGCCACAGGCAGTATTCCTGCGTGCCGTCGAAGATCGGGAACTGCTGCTTTTGGATAAACTTGTCGCGCTCCGTCGCGCTGAATCCGAGCGCATTACCGTTGCGCTCCAAAGCTAGGAATAGCTTGGTGCCGTGCGTGTCTTCCCATTTGCCTGTGTTTACCGCCCCGCGCCGCAGTCCGATGATGATGGGCAGATGTTCGATGCCAACGGGGCACTGGAATTCGCAAGCGCCGCAAGTGGTGCATTGGAACACCGCTTCCTGCGAGAGGAACTTGCCCAGCAGCGGTTCTTCGGACTTCGCGCCGAATTCGTTCAGGTAGTCACGCGTGCCCAGGATAATTTCTTTCGGATTGAGCGTCTTGCCCGTGTTGTACGCCGGACAATGTTCGCTGCAGCGGCCACATTCGACGCAGGAATACGCCTGCAGTGCGACCAACTGGGTCAGGTCTTTGCCCGTATCCAGGCCGAAATCCTCATCGCCCGCAAGAGGCGGGATGTGCGAGAACTCTCCGCGCGAAAGAAACACGGTGATAGGGCTCAGCACCAGGTGCAGGTGCTTGGTATGCGGAATCAACGGCATGAATACGAGGAGCGCGAGCGTGTGCACCCACCACGTGATTTTCGTTTCACTGCCCGCAACGTAGGGGATCAAATATGTGATCATCAGCGCGTAGATCAGAAACGCGATGAAGCCGGATTCCACCGATACCTTCTCGCCGAGCCATTTCGGGCGGGAGATGAATCGGCGGTAAAACAGCGCCATGATCGAAAGCGCTACGGCAATGGCAAACCCCGCGGCCAGGGCGAAATAAAACTTCCCGAACCAACCGTGGTGTGAGAGGAACGGAAACCCAAGTCCGGTCGCAAAGTGATTGAGCGTTACTAAGCCGAATGCACAGAATCCCCAAAAGACAAAGGCGTGCGCGATCCCAGCCGCCGGACGCTCTCGGATTACCTTCGACTGGAGAAGTACTTCCGAAACGAAATCCCAAATGCGTTTGCCGACCGGATGCAGCTTAAAATCAGCGTCGGGTTTCGCTTCGCGAATCTTGCGTAAGACCCTTCCGAAGCGCAGGGCGAAACCACTGGCGGAAGCAGCCAGCAAGGCCAAAAAGAGAAATATTTCGGGAGAAGAAAAGCGGAGCACCTTTTGAAACTTTAACACGCGGCCGATGCGCCATTGTTCTGGCTCGCAACATTTCTCGCAACATTTGGTGTTAGAAATGTAGAGGGAGGATGTTGGGTGAATCACATCATATCCGGTGCTGCCGGATTCATTGGATCTCATTTGTGCGACCGTCTGATCGCCGATGGGCACCAAGTCACGGGACTCGATAATTTCATCACCGGCGCGGCGCGGAATCTGGAGCATCTCGCATCGCACCCGAACTTCAGGTTTATAGAGCAGGACGTCACGAAGCCGTTTGACGTGCCCGGCCCCTGGGATCAGGTGTGGCACCTCGCTTCGCTCGCCAGCCCCCGGGAGTACTTGGCTCACCCTCTCGAAACCTTAGAAACGGGCTCGACTGCAACCCGCAATATGTTGGAGATTGCCCGTCGCGACGGAGCGCGCTTTTTAGTGACGTCGACGTCGGAATGTTACGGCGATCCACAGGAGCATCCACAAGTCGAAACCTACTGGGGTAATGTGAATCCGGTGGGCCTGCGCTCCTGCTATGACGAAAGCAAGCGCTTTGCGGAAGCGATGACGATGGCCTATCACCGCTACTATGGAGTGCGCACGAACATCGCGCGGATTTTTAACACCTACGGCCCGCGCATGGCGCTGAACGATGGGCGCGTGGTCCCCGCCTTCCTCGATCAGGCCTTGCGAGATGAGCCTTTCACCGTGTTCGGCGATGGCTCGCAGACGCGCAGCTTTTGCTATGTCTCGGACCTGGTCGATGGGCTCGTCCGTCTCGCCGCTTCGGAAGAACGCTACCCCGTGAATTTAGGGAATCCCGCGGAGTTGACGATCCTTGAATTTGCCAGCCGTATTCGCGAACTGACCGGTTCGAATCGTGAAATCAAATTTGAACCACTGCCGGAAGACGATCCGAAGAAGCGGCGTCCGAATATCGCCAAAGCGAAAAGCATTCTGGGATGGGAGCCGAAGGTGCCGCTGGCACAGGGACTCCAGGAAACCGTCGAATACTTCAAGTCCATCACCGTTGCCCGATAGGGCAGGAACTCGCTTGCTATTTTTGCTCGCTTGAAGGGTTGACGCGCGTCCACACTTTTGAAGCGGCCGCGCAACCCAATTGCACGGATTTGCCTGCAACTGTTAACGTCATCGTGTCGTCGCAATTGCGAGTGACGACGCGCAACGCGGATCCCGGACGAATCCCCAGTCCGTCGAGATATTCCAGCAACTTTCGATCACGCTCGAAAACACTGGTGACTTCGAGCGCCGATCCTCCATCCACTTCGTCCATGGGCTTCCACCCGCGCTGGCGGCGATCCTGGGGACGATCGAGCCCCGGAAGATTTCCGTGAGGGCAAGCGTCGCCCTCGCCCAGCTTCTCCCGCAGCCTGCGTTCGAAGTCTTCGGAAACGGCATGCTCCAGGTGTTCGGCTTCGTCGTGGACTTTGTACCATTCCATGCCAAAGATTTCCGTCAGCATGCGCTCGATCAGGTTGTGCCGTTCAATCAAACGAGTGGCGATGTCGCGGCCTTCCTTCGCCAGCGTGATCGAAACACTATTTGCCACGCGGATCAATCCTTCGCGCTTCAGCCGGCGGACGGCCATGGCGACGGCCGGGGCGGAAACTCCGAGCCAGCGTGCTAAAGCCGCTGCGATGACTACTTCGCCCGCGCTTTCCGCCTCGGCGATGGCCTTCAGGTAGTTCTCTTTGGAGATGGTTATCCGCACTTATACAGAATTGTAGTATGAGGCGGAAGCCAGACCCTGGCGGATCTGATGGTCAGCCCTTTGAAAGTACCTCGGCCATCTGGTCGAGCTTTTTGTAGAACGCAGTCTTGTCCATGCCGCGCTGCCGTTCGATCACTCCGGCAACGGCCTGCAATTCAATGTTCCGGGACATCCCATTTTCTTGCGCAGTGTAGGTCCCCGAAAGTTTCTGGCTCGCTTGGCGCGAGATGCTGATCGCGTACGATGGATCAATTTGCAGGATCGCGGCAAAAATCTCTTCGTCCCAGCGGCCGACCATGCTGTTGTCGCCGAGCATCTTAGCAAGACGTTGCAGTAGGGCCTTGACTCCCCCTTCGATCACAGCTGGAGAGTACCGTTGGTCTAGGCGCCTCAGATTGCGAATCCCGACGACTAAGACGCAGAACGATTCGTCATGCTCGAGCATCTGTTCCATCTGTGACTGCAGTTTTTGACGGTTCCAAACGCCGGTCGCTCCATCCACGTGATGTGCCTTGCGGTCGGCGTCGATTTGGTCGTGCAGCGAACGGATCTCGTCGCGCAGCTGGGCGATGATCAAATGGTGCTCTTGTTCCATTCGCTCAATGCTGGAACTGATTTGGGCTTTGGTCTGCACCAGGGCGTCGCGTACCTTGAGGATGCTCTCTTCCCGAATGACGGCATCGAGCGTTCCGAGAGCGTCCTGCAATCCCTCTTTGTGATCCGCGCTACTGGAGACGACGTTTTCGGCGAAGATCTCCATGGCGTCGGCTGCCGTCTTTAACTCATTGCGCAACTTTGTTAAGCGCGCCAGGGAGCGGTCGCGGTGGTCCCGTAGTTCGCCGCGAAACGACGCTTGAATTGAACGCCAGTCTTCCTCGTCTGCAGCACCTTCGGCTTGGGCGCGGACAACTTCTAGATTGTTGCGAAATTTCGTGGAATCCCCGGCATCGATCTCAACCGAGTAATGCGACGTCGACAGGATCGCGTGGACATACGTCGCCCTGACGGTCTTGATGGTTTCCTCAAGCTTGCCGAGATCATCTGTTGCTTTGCGAATGGAAATCAAAGAACCGCCTCCACTAGGGCTCATCGGCCGGAGAGCCGGGCTCTTGAAAAAACGATGCGGGAGAATCTCTCTGAATAGGCACGTAAGTCGAAATCGCGAAGGCGCTCCGGTTCACTCGTTCCGCGTTCCCGTAAAGCCCCTGCATGATCGGTTAGTGCACGACCGCTTGCCGGCTAGCTCCCTGAGGTCTACTGCAAATCCGTGCGTCCTGGCGACGGAGGAGGCGCAAGTCTATGACCCATGCGCATCATCGGCTTCTCGATCAGATAAAACGAAATCGCCGAGCACGCGAAGGTGAGCAAAAAACTCAATGGGAATCGGTTCATCCAGGGCAACGGGTGTGGCCAGATCGAGACATCCAGAAAGAAGAGCTGTTGCCAAAGGTACAGGCTGTATGACAACCGTCCCACGTATCGCAGGGGCGCCCATTCGAGGATCCTTGAAAAGAAGCTGCCACTGTGCAGCACGGTACTCATAACCATGAAAGGAAACAGGGGTTCCAAGGCCGCATACGAGAGAACGAAGAGTCGTTTATTCCCGGGACTGATCATGTAGTGCGTGGCCATCAGTAGCGCCATCAGCGGAAGCGTCACGGACGGTCGTAGAAATCGACGGATTCCGTTTTGGTATGCCGGGCGGCTTGCAACAACCGCCAAGAAGCATCCCAAAATCAACCCATTTAAGTGCATGTCCGTCCAGCCGGGTCGGGTTTGCCAAATCGGTGCGTTGCTCAACGAGCTGCCGAAACGCCAGGCGAGAAACGTAGTCCATACAAAAAAACGATCCCAGCGAGACCTAGCGTAAAGGTCCGGCGCTCCCAGGATTTGCATAGTAGCAGGGCCAAGGGTAACGCAAAGTAAAACTGCTCCTCAATCGAAAGCGACCAGCAATGTGCCGTGAACCAGGCCTCGAGCGGCGGTCCAACGTTCCATGCGAAGTTGCGGACGAAGACCAACGTAGCCGCTATGCCACGGTACGCGAGCGGCAGATCAAACGCGACATGTAAGACGACCAACGCTGCTAGAAACACGAGAAGCGGCGGAAGAATCCGCAGGGCTCGTCGGGTGTAAAAGCCGCGTAAGCTGATGGATCCCGCAGCACGCTCTTCTTCGATAAGGCGCGATGTGATGAGCAATCCGCTGATGCCAAAGAATAGCGCAACGCCCAATGCCCCTAATTGATCGGGCAATAGGGTCCCAATGGGTCCAAGACGTCCTTTGTAGTGGTACAGGATTACGCTGACAATCGCGATGCAACGCCACCCGTCCAACGTTGGCAGGTAGCCGGTTTTATTGCCGGGACGCGATTGAGCTGACATCAAAGCCGAAATGGAACGGCCTTCGATTGGATAGACATGTACTTGAGTGTAGTCATACCTCGATCTTTCCGGCAAGGATGTTCTGATTGGCCTTTCGAGAACGACGTGCAACTGCTGATGACTTTGCACTTGTAAGCGTAGATTCTCAGTGGGCGTGGAAGCTCATGCCCGCGAAGCTGACCACGCTCTCAGGGTCAATATTCCACTGCTGGTAGTGGCGCAACTTTCCGCGAGCCTCCGGAACCGCTTTCAGGAACGTATAAATAGGCGACGAGCCGCACCACTTCAAGTCGTCCCCGTTTTCGCGCACCATTTCCCAGAAGCCCCGGGCATCGCCCGCTTCCATGCGCTCGATGCGTGCACGATCCTGTTGCTCCACTCCCGCCATCTCATTGCGTCCGGCGTGCGCTGAGATCTGGTCTCCGTAGCGGCGGCCCATGTGTGCCATATCGACACCCAGAACCCAAAGTAGTCGATCGCCCTCGCGCGCGGCCATCTCTCCCAGCGCCCCGAAGATGCGTTTCGCGGCCTCTGTCTCTTCCGGCAGGCCTCCCTGATATAGGCTCATGTACGTGCCGCAAAGAATCGGCAAAATGCGGATGTTCGGGCCGTAGAGGTGCTGCAGGAATACGATTTGAAACTCGATGGAATGCTCGATGGCATGGCAGTAGTCCTCCATCTTGGCCCCGTCACCGATTTCCGCGGCAAGTTTTTCCACCAGCTCCACATCCGTCAGCGCGCTGCCGAACGGCGTTTCAAAAGGCTTCCGCGTCAGGCCAATGCGATCGGGATGTCCATAGTGCGACGTTCCCAGCACTACAAACGTGCGATCCGCGTCTTCGGGACGCAGTGCGGAATACGCGGCTCTGTACGCCTCAATTCCGCCAAAAGGACTCACGTGCGGCGCCGCGATCGCCAGCACCTTTTCGCGCGTTTCCACGGACGGTTCACCGCCCATGTATTCGGAAATCGTTTGCTGCAGTTCGCCGCGCTGATCCGGATATCCGCTTCCGGCGTGAGCGGGCATGCGAACAGGAGATTCCGCGAAGGCTTGTTCTGCCCCGGCTCTGAGGTTGTCGAAGAACTCGTCTTCCAGAAATCCAGCGCGGCTCAAGGCGCCTGTGAGTTGTTCTTCGATCTGTCCTGACTGTACGTCTCCGGAAACGCGAACCAATTCGGCGCGTAGATCGAGTGCGCTGCGTTTTCCGTCGTAGAAGTCCAGGAATTCAATCAATGCTGGAGGGATGATCAGCGTCGCTTCCGAGAACTGAAATGGATCGCGAATGAGCAAGCCCGGCTTGTCATCGATCGGCGAGGGCATGAAATCGAGCGTGGGACGAAGGCGGGCCAACATCTTCTCAGGATAACGCGGAGATGATCCGGATCCGTGGCGAGTGTGCGGTCCGAGTGTATAGTCAAAGACGGAGGCCTCTCTTGGCAAAACTCAATGACGCGGAAATCGCGCAGGCGCTTGCCGCGCTGCCTGGTTGGAGCATAAAAGATGCCAAGCTGCATCGCGAATATCGCTTTCCGGATTTTCCTCACGCCATGGGATTTATGATGACGGCGGCGCCTTCCATTGAACGCGCGAATCATCATCCCGAATGGTTCAACGTCTATAACCGCGTGGTCGTCGATCTCACCACGCACGATTCCGGCGGCATCACGCAAAAGGATTGCGCACTCGCCGCGCTGCTCGAAGGGATCGCCGCAAAGTTGGCATGAAAACGTTTCTCTATGTCGCGGCCTGTGTGCTTCTCGTCCTTTTGGGACAAGACGTTTTTGGGCAAGACACCACGTCCATGTCCGTTGCCCTTGACGGGGCGATGCAGACGGCCATTCGCTCCGGCTTGATTCCCGGAGGCGTGTTGATCGTTGGGCATCAAGGCCGCATCGTGCATCGCAAGGCCTACGGGGATCGCGCCGTGGTTCCCGCGCGCGAGCCCATGACGCTCGACACCATCTTCGACATTGCTTCTCTCACCAAAGTGACGGCGACCACGCCCGCGCTCATGAAATTGTTCGAGCAAGGCAAGATCCGCATGACGGACCCCGTCACAAACTATCTCCCCGAATTCCAGGGCGGGCACAGCGAAATCACGGTGCGCGATCTCATGACGCATTTTTCGGGATTGCGCCCGGACTTGGATCTGGAGCCTGTTTGGTCGGGCTATGAAACAGGAGTCCATCGCGCCTTGATCGACAAGCCTGCCGGGCCTCCCGGAGTTCGGTTTGTGTATAGCGACATCAATTTCGTGCTGTTGGGTGAGATCGTTCGTCGGCTGAGCGGCAAGCCTCTCGACGAGTTCGCGCGCGACCAAATCTATCAGCCGCTGGGCATGCAGGAAACCACGTTCCGACCCGCGGAGTCGCTCCGCTCGCGCATCGCGCCCACCGAGGTCGATGCGAAGACGAAGATCCCTCTGCGAGGCGTGGTTCACGATCCCACCGCGCGATTTATGGGCGGCGTTGCCGGCCATGCCGGACTATTTTCTACGGCCGACGATCTCGCTAAATATTGCGAGATGCTGCTCGCGGGCGGGGAACGCAATGGCGTGCGCATTGTTTCTCCGCTCACCGTTGAACGATTTGCAACGCCCAATTCTCCTCCCGATCAGGTCGTTCGTCGCGGCCTCGGATGGGACATTGACTCTCCGTACTCCGCGCCTCGTGGAGAACTTTTCCGCACCGGATCCTACGGCCATACGGGATTCACCGGCACGTCGTTATGGCTTGATCCCGCGTCCCGCACGTACGTCATCCTGCTGACGAATTCTGTCCATACGGGCTATGGCCGCAACATCAATACGATTCGCGCGAAGGTCGCGACGATCGCAGCTGCGGCGTTGGCGCATGATCGCGCAAGCGCCGAGACACCGCACTCGCAGGAAACGGCGCCCTACGAAGTTCTGGAATCCGCCGGCGTTCACCGCATGAGCGCCGCGAATCATGAAGTGCTCACGGGCCTGGATGTTCTCGAAGCGGAGAAATTCGCACCGCTGGCGAGAAAGCGCATCGGCCTGATCACGAATCACACCGGTCTGACGCGCTCCGGCAAGCGGAATATTGACGTGATGCGCGAGGCGGGCATCAACATCGCCGCGATCTTTTCGCCCGAACATGGAATTACCGGCAAAGAGGATCGTCCCGATATTGTGGATGAGCGTGATGCGGCCTCCGGCATCGCGGTCCGCAGCTTGTACGACAACGGCCGCAATCGTCCGACGCCGGAGATGCTGCGCGGCGTCGATGCCCTGGTCTTCGATATCCAGGACGCAGGCGCACGCTTTTATACGTATTCCTGCACGATGCTCTATGCGTTGGAGGAAGCGTCTAAAACAAAGCTTCCGTTTTACGTTTTAGATCGCCCGAATCCCATAACGGGCCTGCATGTCGAAGGTCCGCTCCTCGATGGCAACCTACAAAGTTTCACGGGATGTTTCACCATGCCCGTGCGCCACGGCCTCACGCTGGGCGAACTCGCCACCATGGCGAACGCCGAACGCAAATGGAACGCCGATTTGCATGTCGTCAAGATGAAAGACTGGGATCGCGGCGATTGGTTCGATTCCACGGGCCTCACCTGGATCGATCCCTCGCCAAACCTGCGCAGTCTCAACGCCGCGACTTTGTACGACGGACTAGCGCTGCTCGAGGCGTCCCCTAATTATTCGGTGGGACGCGGCACGGACGCACCGTTTGAGCAAATCGGCGCGGATTGGATCCACGGCAGCGAACTCGCGCGGTTTCTCAATTCCCGGTTCATCCCTGGCGTCCGCGCGTATGCCACTCGCTTCCAGCCCTCCTCCGGGCCGTTTGCCGGAAAAATGATTGACGGCGTGCGCTTCGTCATCCTCAATCGCGAGCAACTCGATTCCGTGCAGCTCGGCATCGAGCTCGCCTACGCCTTGCAGCAGTTGTATCCCGGAAAAATCAATTTCGAGGCCTGCCGTTTTTTGATCGGCAGCCGCGCCACCCTCGACACCCTCAAAGCCGGACGCGATCCGCGCGAGATCGAAGACCGTTCATCGCGCGACGCCGGCGCGTTCGAAGAACGACGCCGTCCGTATTTGTTGTACTGACTATATTCCCAGAAGCCACGCCGTTGACCGTAAGCCCGTGAGTTTGGTGAGCGCGTAGGCGTACCATTGCAATTGCCGCTCATAGGCGCTCTGCCGGGTTTTGACATCGGCGTCGGTTTTGAAATCCACAACAACCCAAGCGTCATTTTCCACGAACGCCAAATCGATCACGCCTTCCAATAATTTGCTGCCTTCAAGCGGCAAGACCAGTGGATATTCCCGATGGCACAGTTTCGCCTCGCGCGCCCGTTCGAGCAATGGATGCTCGAGTGCCGCGAACACAGCCGCGCATGCCGCGTCCATTTCGTCCTTCGTTGCGCCCAGGATCTTGCCGTGCAGCGCTACCAGTTTCTCGATCGCGTCCGCCTCCGGCTGCAACGCGACGTCCTGCATCACTCCGTGCACCAGAGTACCGAAGCGGCGTCCCGAAGGTCGCGGCTCGTGTGATGTTTTTGTAGATGCGGATTGAACCTTGATCGGCTCCGGCGGCGCCTCCTCCGCCTGGCTCGCGACGAAGACATCGTGTTCGGGACGCGACGCGTCGCCAATCACGCGGTCGCGTTCGATCTCCCACCCGCGATACGCCGCTAGGCCGCCGTCGTCTTTCTTCAGCATCTCGTGTCGCGTTCCGAAGTCGCTGCGCACGTTGAGCTGTAACACCGAAGGATCCCACCAAACCACGCCGTGCTCGCCGTGTTCGGGATGCACCAAGCCGGGACGCACCGAGAATTCTTGTTCGCGATCGTACTCCATAGGGCGTTCGACAACGGTCGCCGCGCCGAACTTCGGGCACCCTTCGACAGGCTGCTCCGCGCGCCGCCAATTCGCCCTGGACGGATACATCGCTTTGTTCAGCGGACTGAGCCAGCCTTCGAACATTTCATCGCCCACGGCGGGGATCACCAGCAAATCCCGCGCCCGCGTCGCTGCCACGTACGCCACGCGGACTCCCTCCGCGCGTTCCCGCAGAGCTTCCACCGGTTCGTGATCGGCCAGCTCACGTGGTGCACATCGCAGCAGCCGAGTGGCACAGAGCCGCCGCTTTCCATCCACGTGGTGATCCGGCTCGCGCGAAGCAAGATTCGCCGTTAAGTCCGCGAGAATCACGACCGGAAATTCGAGCCCTTTCGCGCTGTGGACCGTCAGCAATCGCACGCCGTCGGAATCGTCTTCCATGGAGGGAGCTTCGTTGCTGTCCTCTTTTTCCGCCCGAGCTTCCAGCTCTTCCACGAATCCTCGAAACGAAACACCACCCGAGATCTCGAAGGATCGCGCCAACTCGGCGATGCGTAAGACGTTCGCGAGCACCTGTTGGCCACCGGGACGCACGACGAATCCTGCATGCGCGCGCGTGTCTTCTAACAGCGCATTCACCGTCGCTGCAACCGGACGTCGATTCCGCTCGCGATGCAACTCGGCCAACGCATCGAGCGCGTGCGTAATGGGCAGGAACGCGGCGCCTTCCGTCTCCTCACGCTTCCGAAACGGCCGCAAATGCCCCACGTGATGGCGATACCGCAGCAGTAGTTCGTCCGGAATCGCGAACAGGGAGCCTTTGAGCGTCGTGAAAACGCTGAGCTCGTCGTCTGGCCATTCGATCGCGTTCAGCGCGGCGCGCACGGTCTCCACTTCTTCGCGCTTGTGGAACGATCGCGATGCGCCCAGCAGATGCGGAATATTGCGGGCCTCGAGCGCACGCGCGTAATCCCGCGTCAAATCTTTTCCGTTTTGCGTGCGGCGTCGCAACAGGATGGCGATGTCGCGCGCCCGGAATCCCCAGCCGCTTTCGTTCACCAGCCACGCCGCGAACGCCGCCACGGCATCCGGCAGCGAACGATTGATCGCTTCTTTCGCGATCTGCCTCTTGTAAGGACGCGGCACCGGTAGCGCGATCACGCTGGGGCGACCTTCCGGCGCGGGGCGATGTTGCTGCAGTGCCGCCCAATCGGCCTGGCCCGCATCCGCATTGCCGGTCATTTCTGTTTCAAACGCAGCGTTGACGAATTGTTGAATCTCGGGAACCGAGCGGAAACTCTTCGTCAAACGAACAAGCCCCACGCCGCACTCGACGAGTGAGTCGCGAATTTGGCGATACATCACCATATCGGCGCGCCGAAATTTGTAAATCGATTGCTTGGGGTCGCCCACCAGAAACAGTTTCCCGGCGACGGGCCTGGCGCGGAGGCCATCGGTGATGTTTGGATCGTTCGCCGCTAGTAGCAACAAAATCTCTGCCTGGAGAGGATCCGTGTCCTGAAACTCATCCACAAAAAGATGCGTGAAGCGTTGCTGCAGATGCGCTCGCACGGTCGCCTGATCGCGCAGTAAATCGCGCACGCCGATGAGCAGATCCACGAAGTCGAGCTTCCCCGCGCGACGTTTGCGATCCTCATACTCGGTGACAAGATCTACCATTTCGTCGTGCAATCCCGCGGCCAGGTCCGCATCCGCGCGACGCCGAAAGTGCTCGATCGCGTGCTGCATCTGCTCCCGGCGGGCCAGGAGTTCGTCGCGCGTTACGCCCTCGCCATATGCACCGGAGCCCCTCTTGGTATCGCGGGCCAGATCGCGTCCCAGTTTCAGCAACAAGCTCTCGAGGCCGTCGTAATCGCGCGAAGCGGCAGCCTCCGAGCGCTCGATGGATTCCGCGAGCCAGCGTGCCGCTGCCAAGGATCGATAGAGGGTGTCGGTGGTCCTGCGCGGGCGCGAGCTCAAGGCCGCCAGATCGCGCGCGGAGTCTACCAGCGCATCGATCTCTTGCTCTCTCTCAAACGGATCTCGCTGCCATGCGGTTTGATAGTCGCGCCATTCGATGAGTTTGCGGCCTGCATACATGAGCTGTTCCATGGGCGGCGTGTCGTCCCATGAGTCGCGCCACGCCATGCGCGCGAATGCCCGTTTCAATGCGGGAGAAGACTCCGCGAGTTTTCGTTCCATCCACGTGCGAAACGCGGCTCGGAAAATCCGTTCGTTGCCTTGATCCGTGAGCTCCTCAAAGCCTGGATCGATCTTTGCTTCTACCGGACGTTCGCGCAGAATTTGTCCGCAAAAAGCGTGGATCGTTCCGATAGAGGCTTCTTCCAGCCGCTGCAGGGCGTCATCTAGCTTATTCCGTTGCTCCGCCGAAAGCGCCGTGTCGTGCCGCGCTTTGTCGAGCTCCGCGCGTAGCCGCAGTTTCATTTCACCCGCGGCTTTGTTCGTGAACGTGACTGCGGCGATGCGGTCAATCTTTGCGCCACCCTTCAATACGGAAACGATGCGCTCCACCAACGCTGTCGTCTTGCCGGTGCCTGCCGAAGCCTCCACAATCAGGCTCTCTTCGATGGATTCGCGAATGCGGCGGCGTGCTCCTTCGTCGGTAGCAGGATAGGCTGCGGGATTCATGCCATCCCCCGGATCTCGATCAGCGGGTCTAGTCTCTCATCGCGACGATTCTTGTGTTCTTCGTAGCGCAATTCTTCGTAAGGACCGCAAATCGTGCGATAGTCGCAGTGCTCGCACGTGTCCTTCTGCGGTGCGGGTGGAAGAAAACCATTTGCGATACTTGCGTCGATATTTTCGAGCAGCCTTGCCAGCGTCCCTCGCGACTTTTCGTTGATTTGAATATCTATGGCTTCAAACGCGCCCCGTTGTGTTGCGTAAAACAGGCGTCCCGTTGCGACGTCCGCTCCCAGGAGCTTCTGTGCAGCCAAGCCGTAGAGCAAGGGCTGTAGGAGCTTGCCGCCGCCGACGTATAGCGGAATCGCCTGCGGACGTTTTCCGGTTTTGTGATCCGTCACGCGCAGCGTCCCGGGTGTCGAATGCCGTTCTACCAAGTTGCGTTCTATTAAGTCACGTTCGATTAGATCAATCGACCCGAGCAACTGAACGCCTTCGTCGAGCGTTACGGTTTCTTTTGTGCTGGCGAGGTCGCGCTCCGTGCTCGGCGGCAACCCGAACGCAAATTCGAAGTGCATGGGCTCCCATCCCACATCGCTTCCTGTTGCGCCTGCGGCCACGTGTTGCAGCCAGCCGCGCAGATCCGTGCGTAGATCCTCCACGCCCGTTCTCCACACGCGGTCAATCGCGGGCGCAAGCGTTTCGCGATACTCCGATGCCACGGCGTCGAGTACTGTATCCAGATGCCGCAAAGCTTCGCTTAAGTTCTCCGGCGTCGCAGGCAGCAACGACGAAGTTTTCAGCATCCCCAGCAGTTTGAATTGCGCAGAGTGATACAACGCTCCCCGTGTCAACGGATCCATCTGCTCCAACGCTTCCGCTTGTTCGCGCGGTTTTAATCCAAAGATCCCGTGAAGCGCGAATTGATAAGGACACTCCGCGAATTTCTGCAACGCGGAGGGCGACCACGCCCGCGCTGTCAATCGATGGCTCTGCAATGCCTCGAGCGCGTCCGGATCGGAGACGATCAACCCATCGGCATCCCACCATTTCTGATTCCACCGCTTCCAGCGTGCCCGCAGAGAACGCGCCAGCGTCTCACTGACTTCAACCAGATAACGCGCAGCTTTATCCGTACGTCCCAACATCGCGAGATCGAATTCGGCGTCGTCGATGGCGTCGGATGTTTCCGCAGGAGCGGGCCAGTTGATGCGCGCCGCGGAGCCTGCGCGAGCGTTCGCCTCAAACTCTTTTAAGTCCGGCAGATGTCCGTCAATCGCGCGGGGCAGTTCCAGCGCATAGAACGACGGCACTCGAGGACGCCCCTCGGCGGTGTCCATGCGTGGATACGATGCGATCAGTCGATCGCCAGCGGCGCCCACAGCAAGCCGCAGTTTCAAGCGCTCCTGCTCCACCCGATCGTCACGCGTCAGCAAGTTCGCGGAGACCGAAGCCCGAAACACATCGAGCAAGAGCGGATCCTCCAGCGACCGCTGCGGGAACAATCCCTCGGCCAGCCCCGGCAGGAATACGACCGGGAAGTGGAGTCCGCGAGCTTCCTCGATCGATCCGACGAATACTTTGCCGTAGCTTTGTTTTACTGGTTCCGTGCGGAGAAAACGCAGTTTCTCCTGCAATACGCTCACGACTTCTTCCAGCGTTACGGGCCCAACGCCGGCCATGGGCTCCAACTCCGCCAGGACGCTCAAGACCACCTCAGGCGTGCGCAACGTGCGCCGCGCCAGCCGTTCCAATTGCTCCAACCACTCACCCCACACTGCCGAAGTCGGCAGAGCGGCGAGCTGCTCGATGACGGGAAGCGCGAACAATTCCAGTTCACGCAGTTGTTCGCACTGCCGTTCCAGGCTCGCTCGTTGCGCCGGGTCTTCGCGTTCCGCCGTGGCGATGCGGAGTTCCAGCTCTTTCTGGAGTCCTCGAAGACGCCTCTCCCATCGATCGCTGCCTCCGATGACCGCTGCATCCATCAGAAGTTTTTCCCACCGCGCAGGGAGCCGCAAGGCATCGCCGTGCTCTTGTGCATCCGCACTGCCCGCCGCATCGCCCGACGACTGTCCTCCTAGGTCTTGCCCCAACACTTCGTCCTGTGGCCCGATCCACTCCTCGTGCGGCGCCGCATCCTTTGCAGGAACTTGCGATAGAGACAAGTACTCTGCGAATCGCGACGCCGAACACTTTTCTGCTGCGCACTCCAGCAGCGCCAGAAACGCGCGGCCTGCCGGGGATGGCCGCAGCGAGCCGCGGCTGAAGTATGCGGGGATGCGCGCGCGCCGGAAGGCCTCCTCGAGCAATGGCTGATAGCGCTCCACCGAGCGCAGCAGCACGGCCAGTTGATCGAACGGCTTGCCTTCGCTCGCCAGCTTCTTGATCCGCCGCGCGATCTCCACGGCTTCCAAGCCTTCGCCGGGTGCCGAGAAGATTTCGAACGCGTCGCCTGTAGGCTCGCCTGTCTCTTCCGGTTTACCGCCGTTTTTCCCCGTTAGTGTTTCTGGCGAAAATAATCCGCGGCGCAAACGCGTGAGTGTCGAGGTGTCCCACGGATCGTCCAGGTCTTCTGCGCTGACGCCCAGGATCTCTTCGTACGTCTCGGCGTCCCAGCTGACGGCGGCCACGACAGAAGGCGATTGCTGTGCGACCGCGCGGAAAAAATCCTGATGCGCTGCCGTTTCGAGGAGCGCATCCAGTGCGACGATCGGAAGTCCCATGAGCGCGCGGCGGCTGCCTGTTCTCGCGGCTCTGCCCCCGAAGGCCAGCATCTGTGCCAGATCCGCAAGCCGAGCGCTCTGCAGTTCGGCTTCGTAGCGTGCCAGCAGGTTCGCGAGATCCGCCCCTGCCTCGCCGGTTTCCCGGAGCTGCGTCGGAAGAACACTCGCCAAGCGTAGCTCCTGAATCGTCCGGGCAAGTGCTTTTGCAAAACCGGGGAACTCGGAAACCGGGGCAAAGTACCGCAGCTCGCCTGCCTGGTTCGCTTCATGTAACGCCCGGGCGACGACGGCCTGGAGCCCTAATCCGCCTACAGGCGTCAGATCGTTTTCCGCCAAATGCTCCTGGGATAGCTGTGCTGCCCAGGAAATCAGTGAGATCCGGTGCAGCCCTAGCGTTCCGCCCGGCAGCGAGTGCGCGAAACGATTTCCCGCTTCAACGCTCGGAACTATTAGAATCTTTTCGGGTTCTTGCGAAAGGACGGACGCTGCACAGTCCGCGAGCCGGCCGTGAGATCGGGATTTCAGGACGCGACGGATAGGCATGGGAAATATTTTCGTGCCCCTGTAACCTTAACGTAGGTTGCCATCGTTCTATATACAACTAAATCCCCGTTACAAACAGTGGGCGCTCTCACCCCTATCACCCAGAAAAGCGCCCACTGTTTCTCTCTCAGCAGTTCCTCAATTCCCAGACCAGTCCCGCAAACGATTTATTGGCTCAGATGGAAAAACATTTGGAGCCCTGTAACCTTCGATGTGCCGGCGTCGTTTTATAAGCAACTAAATCCCCGTTACGATGGCGGGCACTTTCACCCCTGATTCACCCAAGAAAGCGCCCGCCACTTCTTCCCAGGCACTTCCTTTACAGGGCTTCCGATCGCGCCGCTAGTCCCCAATACCGTCGAACAGCACCGACGTCAGATACCGCTCACCCGAATCCGGCAGGATCACGACAATCGTCTTGCCTTCCATGGCCGGCTCTTTCGCGATGCGAACTGCCGCCACCACCGCCGCACCGCAGGAGATCCCGCACAGCAGGCCTTCTTCTTTCGCCAGCCGACGCGCCATCTCGATGGATTCGTCGTCCTCGACCTTTTCCATCCGGTCCACCATCTTCAGGTCGAGCGTTTCCGGAATAAATCCCGCGCCGATGCCTTGAATTCCATGTGGCCCCGGTTGCATCAGCTGGCCCGCCAGCGTTTGCGAAATCACCGAGCTTCCCGCCGGCTCCACGCCGACCGATAAAATCGGCTTCTTCTTCTCGACCTTGATGTAGCGCGAAATGCCCGTGATCGTGCCGCCGGTGCCGATGCCCGAAACCAGCACATCCACCTTGCCCGCCGTATCGTCCCAAATCTCGGGGCCTGTGGTCTTGAAATGAATATCCGGATTCGCGGGATTGCGGAACTGCTGCAGCAGCACCCAGCGCTGCGGATCGCCCGCGACGATCTGCTCGGCGCGCTCCACCGATGCACCCATCCCCAGCGCGCCATCCGTCAGGATAATTTTCGCGCCCAGCATCTTGAGCACCTTGCGGCGCTCCATCGACATCGTCTCCGGCATCAGCAGTGTCACCGGATAACCGCGCGCCGCGCCCACGAATGCGAGTGCAATGCCGGTGTTGCCGCTGGTCGGCTCGATCAGTTCCTTGCCCGGCTTCAAGATGCCGCGCCGCTCCGCGTCCCAAATCATGGCCGCGCCAATGCGGCACTTCACCGAATACGCCGGATTGCGCCCTTCCACTTTGCCGACAACCGTCGCCTTCGCGCCGTCCGTCACGCGATTCAACCGGACCAGGGGCGTTCGCCCAATCGAGAACGAATTATCAGGAAAGATCATATGGAAAATGATGTGTCAGGAACAATCATGTCAGCGAAGTTCATTAGATATCCCAGTTTGCCACGTATCGCGATTGCGATTTGTTGTAGTCGCGCACCAGCTCCGCGAACGTCGTGTGATCGACCACCGCCGAAATCGCTCCATCCACGCGCGACCACATGTCCGAAAAGGGGTTGTCCGGCGTGCGCTTGTTCTTGGATTCTTCCATGTGACGCAGAACCTCGCCCACCAGGATTTGATCGGCGGGCTTCGCCAGGCGATATCCACCCTCGGCGCCGCGCCGTGATTCCAGGAAGCCGCCTTGCTTCAGATCCGCCAGAATCAGCTCCAGAAATTTTTGCGGAATCTTCTGGCGCTTGGCGATCTCGGCGATCTTGATCGGTTCTCCGGGCGGTTGCGTAGCAAGGTCGAAGACCGCCTGCAGCGCGTACTCGCTCTTCACGGATATATTCATGCTGAAACGTTGATTGTAGGATTCGCGGAGGGTGCATGTCTAGCAAAATGTAGAACGGTGCTATTGACCTAGGGCCGGGGTAACATAGAGAAAGGTGAAATTCGTGAACCTGACTATTAATCTTCCGGACGAGGATGTAGTCGCCCTAAAGGCGAAGGCCTCGGCGCGAGGCGTCTCGGCCGAGCAGTACGCTCTGCAAATTCTGGAGCAGGATTTGGCCGCGCCCGACGAACCGCGCCCCGTACAGGAGCAGTTCGATAATCTATCTGATTTTCTCCTCAATTCACCGTTCGCCGGCGCAAACCTAGATCTTGAACGATCCAAGGATCTCCCGCGCCCTGTTGATCTTGTCTAAATTCCTTCGTCAAGCACATGCCGGGTTTTCTGATCGACACGAACGTTCTGTCCGAATACAACCGGCTTGACGGACCCGCGCCCAGGGTGAAACGTTGGCTCGAAACTACGGACCGTCAATCGCAGTATGTGAGCATCATCACGCTTGCGGAAATTCAAAAAGGCATTGAACTCCTTCCCGATGGTAAACGCCGCGCCCAATTGGAGCGATGGCTGACGCACGACTTGGAAGCTTGGTTCTCGGGCCGAATCCTGCTTGTGGATCGTCATGTGGCCATGTGCTGGGCATCCCTTACCGCGCGGGGCTCACGGATGGGGCGGACTCTACCTGCGGTTGATTCGCTGATTGCCGCAACCGCGCTTGCTCATGGCCTGACCATCGTCACTCGGAACACGAAAGATTTCGAAGGCGTCGGCGCGGAGACGATCAATCCTTGGAGCGCCACATAGCGGGGAATCTACGCGAACTTCACGCCGCGCGATCTACTTACACAACAAATCCTTATTCCGAAACACCACGTTCCAAGGACGAATCTCCCAGGACACGAACACGCCTTCGACCGCAAACGGATCCTCGCTCACCAGCTTCTCCGCTTCTTCCGGACTCTCGGCTTCGTACACCAGTAACCCGCCTTCATCGCCCACGAAGGGCCCCGAAATTACCAGCTTGTTTTCGGCCTGCAGGCCCGTAAGATATTCGCGATGCGACGGACGCGTGCGGGCGATCGTGTCTGTGTCCGTCGTGTATTTGCAGATAGCGGCGTAGATCATATGGAACCGATTATACTCAAGAGTTCACCACCAAAAACGCGAATACGAAAGGGACAGAGACTTCATGGGCGCAGGAAAACCATCCATTGCCATCATCGGCGCAGGCATGGGAGGATTAGCCGCCGCGGGCACACTCCGCATGGCCGGCTTTGGCGTGCAGGTGTACGAGCAGGCGCCGCACTTCGAACGCATCGGCGCGGGCATCCAGATGATGCCGAATTCCATGAAGGTGCTGCGCAAGCTCGGCATTGAAGAGCGCCTCCGCAAGCTGTCGTTTATGCCGTACTCGCACTTGAATCGCGTGTGGGACACGGGCGAAGTAATCCGCGAGCTGCCGATGCCGGAGACATTGTTTAATGCCCCGTACCTCTGCATGCATCGTGCGGATCTGCACTCGGCGCTCGCCTCCGTGCTGCCTTCCGACATCATTCACTTAAACAAAAAGCTTGCCGGGCTCGATCAAAAAGGCGGCGAAGTGCGGATGTCGTTCACCGACGGCACGAAGGTCACGGCCAATGCCGTTATCGGCGCCGACGGCGTCCATTCGCTGGTGCGCGACATTGTCGTGGGGCCGGATGCGCCCATTCACAAAGGCCGCATTGCCTATCGCGCGAACTTTTCGGCTTCTCATTTAAGAGGCCGCGATATCGGCCCGTCGCGTACGAAGTGGTGGGGCATCGATCGCCACATCGTCATCTATTACACGAAAGCCGACCGCAGCGAAATCTATTTCGTCACCAGTGTGCCGGAACCCGCCGATTGGATCACGAAAGAGTCGTGGTCCGCCAAAGGAGACGTGCACGAGTTGCGTGCCGAGTATGAAGGCTTCCACGAAGACGTTCGCGCCGTGCTCGAAGCTTGTCCGGATTGCCATAAGTGGGCCATCCTCGAACGTGAACCGCTCCCTCGCTGGAGCGATGGCAACGTCGCGCTGTTGGGAGACGCATGCCATCCCATGACGCCGTACATGGCGCAGGGCGCGGCGGCTGCCATCGAAGATTCCGCGATTTTAGCGCGCTGTTTTGAAGAAACGCGTGGCGAGGATATCCCGGGCGCGTTCCAGTTGTACGAAGCCAATCGCAAACCACGCGTCTCGCGCATTCAAGCAATCTCCAGCGCGAATACGTGGATGAAAGGCGGCAACGAAGATACCAGTTGGTTGTACGGATACGATGCCTGGGGCGTGCCTTTGATTCCCGCAGCGCAGACGGTGTAACGCTTCATGGCTCACTTCAAAACGTTAGACGGCTGCCGGATTGAATACACCTTGCACACGGCGCGCCAAGCGAACTCCGAGAAGAGTGTTCCGTGCCTTGCGCTGATCCACTCTCTGGCCATGGATGGCACCATGTGGGATGGCGTTGTCCGCGAGCTTGCCGATGAAGCAAACGTGCTCACCTACGATTGCCGCGGACATGGAAAATCGGACAAGCCCGCGGGTCCTTACACGGTGGAGCAATTCGCCGACGATCTTGCCGAGTTGTTCCACCACATCGAATGGACCTCGGCCGCAGTCGCAGGATGTTCCATGGGCGGGTGCGTTACGCAAGCGTTCGCCGGGTTGCATCCGGCGCGCGCGACGGCTCTTGGCTTGATCGATACCACCGCGTGGTATGGCGCCGAAGCTCCCGCGCAGTGGCGCGAACGCGCCGAAAACGTGCGCAAGAAAGGTTTCGACGGCGCCATCGATTTTCAAACCACACGCTGGTTCGGTGATAAATTCCGCGCCGAAAATCCTGCCATTGTGCAGGCTTCCGCCGAAGTGTTTATGGCGAATGAGATCGAAGCCTACGCGTCCACGTGTGCGATGCTGGGCGCAGCCGACGTGCGCCATATGCTGGCCGGATTCAAGATGCCGGTGGCGGTTATCGTCGGAGAAGAAGACTACGCGACGCCCGTCGCCATGGCCCAACAAATGAAGGATGCTATCGCCGGTGCGACGCTCACGGTTCTGCCTGCGGCTCGACACCTGACGCCGATTGAGAGCCCGGATCGCATTGCACGCGAACTGCGCGATTTGTTCCAGCGCATGGATTCGCTTCTCATTGCCAAGGAATTGTTGCGCCGCCGCGTGACCCCGTAGCAATTTCATTCATGAGCGACACGGCGACATTGTCGAAGGACCTCGCGGATCGCACGCACGCCGGTGCGCTGCTGGCGCGCATGGAGAGCGTTCCGTTCACTCTGTGGCACGCGAAAGCGCGCGTCGTCATGGGCAGCGCTACATTTTTCGACGCCTTCAACGCGCTCTCGCTGGCCTTCGCGCTTCCGATTCTGGTCAAGCTCTGGCACATCACCCCGGCGCAAAGCGGTGTGCTGATCGGGACGGCTTACATCGGTCAGCTCGCCGGTGCGCTGCTCTTTAGTTGGCTCGCGGAAAAGTCCGGCCGCGTGCCAAGCGCCGCGTGGGCCGTCACGATCATGTCCGTGATGAGCATCGCGTGTGCGTTCACCGGCAATTTCGCGGCGTTACTTACCTGCCGCTTGATCCAGGGCATCGGCGTTGGCGGCGAAATGCCCGTCGCGGCAACCTACGTCAGCGAACTCTCGCAAACGCGCGGCCGTGGGCGCTTCTTCCTGCTCTACGAATTAATTTTCCCCATCGGCCTCATGGCCACCGGGCAGGTCGGAACGATTTTGGTTCCCTGGCTCGGCTGGCAGTCGATGTTTCTCATCGGCGGAATTCCCGGCTTGATCGTGGCGTATCTCCTGACCCGGCTGCCCGAATCGCCGCGCTGGCTGATCTCCCACGGACGCTTGGCGGAAGCCGAAAAAGTGGTGCAGCAAGCCGAAGCATCCACCACGAAGCGAGTTCCGGTGCCCGAGGCAACCGTGCACGCGGCGTTTCCAAAAAGCAGAGCGAAGTGGCGTGAGGTGCTTTCCCCGGTCTATTTACGCCGCACATTGATCGCCTGGTCCCTGTGGTTCTGCGCCTACTTCGTCTCGAACGGCCTAAATAACTGGATGCCCAGTTTGTACAACACCGTGTTTCATTTGGGATTAAAACAATCGCTGCGCGCGGCGTCGATGTTGAACGTCGCGCAAGTTGCCGTGTTGCTGGTGTGTGCGTTCGCCATCGATCGCGTCGGACGTAGAACGTGGACCATCGCCAGCTTCATCCTGAGTGCGATCCTGCTCGCAAGCCTCGGCTTCGGTGGCGAGCCCAGTGTGACGCGCGTGATGATCCTGGTCACGCTCAGCTACGGAATCATCGGCTCCGCGAACGCCGTGCTATATCTATACACGCCGGAAATCTACCCCACGCGAATGCGTGCGATTGGCACGGGGCTCTGCACGTCGTGGTTGCGTATTTCTTCGGCCATTGGTCCCACCATGGTGGGCGTTATGGTGGGGCGAAACGGCGTAGGCCCCGTTTTCTGGATGTTTGCCGGCGTGGCGATGCTGGGGGCCATTCTGGCGGTTGGCATGATTGAAACGCGCAATCGGCGGCTCGAGGACATCGCGCCGTAGAGGTACGCGGTGGGTTGTTGTAGCATCGAATGAGATGCGTCTTTTTAGTCTTCTTGCAATTGCTCTGATCTCTACCTGCTCGGCCTTCGCGCAATTTTCCGGGAACCTGATGCTGTCCCAGGAGCCCACCAAGGTTTCCGATCACGTCTACATGCTCAAAGGGTTCCCGAATGTCGCGATCATTGTCGGCGATAAAGCGACCTTGGTCGTCGATACGGGCCTTGGCCCACGCAACGGCGAAATCGCCATGCGCGCCGTGAAGAAACTCGCGAAAGGCTCAACGCTCTACCTGACCACCACGCATTTTCATCCCGAACACCTTGGTGGCGCGGCTGCGTTTCCCGAGTCGGCCATCCTGGTACGCAACGTCGCGCAGCAGATCGAGGCGGACCAAGCCGGCATGGAGATGATCAAACGTTTCGGGGAGCGTCCCGAAATGAAAGAACTCCGGGCGGGTGTCACTCTGCGTCCGGCGGATATCGTTTACGACCAGCAGATCAATCTGGACCTTGGCGGAGGTGTAAAAGTCAGGCTGTTCTGGATGGGCGCCGCGCACACCGCAGGGGACGAAATGATCATGGTGGATCCGGATAGCGTTCTGGTTTCCGGCGATATCGTGCAGCAAAAGCAAGCGGCTGCGGCAGGATTCGAGCGAGGCAGCGTGAAGAATTGGATCTGGATGCTGGACCAAATCGGCGGCCTGCGCGCGAAAACCATCCTTCCCGATCACAGCGATCCGGGACCAGCGGAAGCCATGATCCAATCGCAGCGGCGTTTTCTGGCCGATCTCTCCGATCAGGTCTTGGTGTTGAAGCACCAGGGCATGCCCGCCGACGATGCCGCGAAGCAAATCACCGAAAAGCTCAAGGCCGATTATCCCGATTGGGAAATGTGGTTCGGCGTGCCAGGGTCGGTGAAGAAGGCTTACCTGGAGTACGAATGAGCGCGCCGAAAACGCGGCGTCCCGAGATGGAAAGCATCCGTTTTACCTGCCAGCGAGGCTGTATCAATTGCTGCACGCAGGAGGGGCGGATCTATATCACCGAGGACGACTTGGTGCGTGCGGCGAAATTTGTCTCGATGACCCCCAAGGCGTTCGAGAAAAAACATGTCGTGCGCACGAGTCACGAACTGCGCTTTCGCAAGCCTCGCAAAAAGCAGTGTCCGTTCCTGGTGGCATCCGGCTGTAGTATTCATCCCGCGAAACCCACGCAGTGCAGGACCTTCCCGTTTTGGCCGGAACTTCTCGAGCGCGAAGTGGAGTGGAACGAAGCTGCCACCTATTGTCCCGGTATTGGACAAGGGCCGCTGATTCAAATTGCCGCTGCCATGGAAATCGCCGAAGAGCAGCGAAGTGCGTATCCTCACATGTACATCGTCGAAGCCTGACGCTTCCGGCTGCCGTTTTAAACTAAGGCCGTTGGAACACAGCGGCGCGCGCCTAGCTACGGGAGGCGGGCTTGGAGACAGGTGCCTTGCTGATGTTCTTGTTCGCGGGCCGGGTTGCTGGTTGGGTCGCCGGCTTGTGTTGTGCGAGAGGCGTAGCGGAAGCCGTGGTCACGGGACGAGCTGTTGCGGCAGGTTTCGGACTGGTCTTGCTGGTCGCGACGACTTTGCCGGCCGGCTTACGAACCACTTTCGCGGATCGCACAGGAGTGCGGTCGCCAGGATAAGCCACCGGCACCGCAATAAAGCTTCCTGCTTCCGGCTCGTCGACGGCCGCGCGGTTGGCCGAGGCCAGCACCGACGTTGTGACATTGAACCGACGCGCCACGTCGGCGAGCGTTTCTCCGCTTTCCATGCGATGCACGCGCCAGGAATCCCGACGACTTGCCGGTACGGCCTGCAGCGCCGCCTGTACCTGAGCCAACGTTCCTACCGGAACGTGCACCGGATGGCCGGACGGCGCGACGCTGCGCAGTACGCTGGGGTTCAGTTCGCGAAGTTCCGTAAGAGGACGGTCGAGCGCGTCGGCAATCAGCGACATGTGCGTTGCCGATTCCAGCTCCACCGTTTCATATTCCACGGGCTTTTCAAACTCCAGATCTTCGAGTCCGTAATCCTTGGCGTTCTTGGCCACAATCGTCATCGCGAGAATCGCCGGAACATAGTTCGCGGTTTCCTTCGGCAGAACATTCAGCCGCCGCAATTCCCAGAAGTCCGCGTAGCCGGTGCGTTGCACGGCTTTGTCCACGCAACCGGGGCCACAGTTGTAGGCCGCCATCGCCAGGTACCAATCGCCGAAGTGATCGAAAAGATCGTGCAGGTGCCGTGCGGCGGCGCGCGTCGCACGTTCCGGATCCATGCGATCGTCGGTGCCTGGGCGCTGGTTCAATCCATACTCGCGTCCGCGAAATGTCGCGAACTGCCACACGCCGACACACAGCGCCTTGGACATCGCGCGTGGCGAGAATCCGGATTCGGCCTGCGCCAGATAAATCAGTTCCTCGGGGACGCCTTCCTCGCGCAAAATGCGCTGGATCATCGCGCGATACCGGCCCGAGTGCTGCAGGCCGTATGCAATTACGCGCTTGCCCTTGGGCGACGAGAAGTAATTGATGAAGCTAATGACCGCGTCGTTGGTCTGCAGCGGGAGCTGCGAACTCGTCGCCCGGATCTGCTCCTGCACCTTGCTGCGCAGCGAGGGATCGACGGGGAACGTCATGTTCAAAATGTCGTCTTTGGGCGATTCGTCGTAGTTCACCGCGGCATCGGTATCGGCATCGGGCGCCGAATCCTGGTCGACGTCATAGCGGTAAATCTCTTCCACCAATTGCTCGACGCGGCGCTCCAGTTTGGGGCGATCGATGACGTTTTCAGGGGCCGAAAGCAGCACCTCAATGGAACGATCGAAATCCCGCCGCGCGATATCCATGTTGCCGCCCTGAAACGCCCGTTTGCCAGAGGCAAAGTAATCGTCGGCGCGCTTGATCAGGAATTCAGCATCGGAAGGGCGGGGGATCGCGGGGAGGCCGGGGGCAAGGCTGGGAACTTCGTTCGCGTAAAAGGCGGATACTAAACCGGTTGTGTTTACATCCGGGGGGTCAATCGGTTGAATTTCCGTGGGGATGTGCCGCGGGGGAACGTAAAAGTTTTGGAACTGCTTCGGCGATGGGGCCGTAGTAGCGCAACTCGTGATCGCGCAACTTGTAAGGACGACAGCCGCTCCAAACGCGCAAGCTTTGGCCGACCAAACCTTGGGGGGGGTGGTTCGCATCGTTGTAAGCTTTTACTTTAACAAACTGATGACGGACCATGGGGCGCGGGATTCACTAGAATGAAAACTCCTGGAGAGCATTGAATCATGAAGAGTTATCGAAAAGAGTTATGGTTCGAAGTGCCTGCGCGCCGCGGACTCGTCAACATCACCCTTCAGGTGGACGCCTGCCTGCAGGAAAGCGGCATCCAGGAAGGTCTGGTACTGGTGAACGCCATGCATATCACCGCGTCCGTCTTTATTAATGACGACGAGCACGGGCTCCACCAGGACTACGAAAAATGGCTGGAAAAGCTCGCTCCGCACGAGCCGACCTCGCAATATCAGCACAACCGCACCGGCGAGGATAACGCCGACGCGCACATGAAACGCCAGATCATGGGCCGCGAAGTGGTGGTCGCCATCACCAAAGGGAAACTCGACTTCGGCCCCTGGGAGCAAATTTTCTATGGCGAGTTTGACGGCCGCCGGAAGAAGCGCGTGCTGGTGAAAATCATCGGCGACTAGCTGCGAGCAAATCGTATATGATGGTTCTCCGCATTTATGAAGGAGGCCGCTATGACGCTTATATCAGCCACGAAGTTGTTCGTCGCAAGTGCAGTGATGTTCTGTTTCTCGGCACCATTCGCCGATGCTCAATGGACAGGCTATCGTGCACCCGGGGTTCCTCGCACACCCGACGGCAAGGTGAATCTCACGGCTCCTGTGCCGAAATCGTTCGACGGGCATCCGGATCTGGGCGGGACATGGGAGTCGGAATACGGCTACTTCGCCGATCTCGGCAAAGACCTCAAACCCGGCGACATCGTCATGACGCAGTGGGCCAAGGATCTGCAAACGCAGCGCGAATCGAGCGAGCACAATGCCGACCGCATGACCCAGTGCATGCCGCCCGGCGTTCCGCGCATGAACCTGTCGACCAGCCGGGACATGGTGCATCCGTTCAAGATTGTGCAGGCTCCCTCGCTCGTCATGCTGCTCTATGAAACCTCCGCGAATTCCACGTTTCGCCAGGTCTTTATGGATGGACGCCCTTTCCCGAAAAATCCGAATCCCACGTGGCTCGGCTATTCGATCGGGCATTGGGAAGGCAACACGCTCGTGGTCGAAACCACCGGATTTAACGGCGAAGCCTGGGTCGATACGGTCAAGGGACACCCGCAATCCGATCAGGGCCGCGTCATCGAACGCTTCACGCGCCGCGACTACGGGCACCTGGAAATCGCCATCACGATTGACGATCCCAAGGCCTACGTGAAACCGTGGACCGCGAAGGTCCCCGCCCATCTCATGGCCGATAGCGATTTAATCGAGACCTATTGCGAGAACGAAAAAGACTCGCCGCATATGAGTCTCGGTGGCGTCCACTAGTAGCTTGTCGCAAAGAAAACGTTTTCATCCTGGCCGCTCCCTGACGGTCGCGGTTCGGTGCTGAATACTGGCTTTTTCGCAGAACTAGCACCGAACCCCGACTGTAAAGGAGGGAATATAGTGACGAACTCTTCGCGATAGGCTTCGAGCACGCCAATCATTGCCGGGACGTTCCGAAAAGCAGGCGTGCGGAATCGCTCTTGCGTTTTCCTGTAAGCCGTCAGGAATCAAAAACATCGCAATAGCGGGCATTTTAAGGCGTTTTTAAAGCCCCGGAAGGGGTTAGGGTGCGGACATTTAAAATGGCCCGCGCGGGGCCGCAAGCGGCCCTAGGGCGCAGCGGGAGGTCAAATTCGCGGCTTCCTTCGACCTCGTGAGCCTTGGCTAATTCTGGTTGCGCCGCATCTCGCACTTGCAGCAATCGCTGCAGCACTTGCATCGCTCGCAGCGGTGATTGGGGCAGCAATCCTTGGTGCAATAGACGCAAATTTCGGTGGAAGGCTCGTTGCAGATGCTGCAAACGAAAGTGGCGATCTCGCTCATGGATTATCGCGATCCTTTCTGTGGATTGGCGCTCTGTGGATTGGCGCCGGGGACGGCAGCAGGTGCGACGACGGGTGTAACGGCTGCAGGTCGGGTAGCAGGCTGCGCGGCGGGCTGTGCGGTTTGTGTTGCCGGTGGGGCGACTGCGGAAACAGCGGGTTTGGCCGCGGGCTTCGCAGGGGCCGCCGCCGGCTGCCGCAGGATCATTCCTCGGCAGCGTTGCGCTTCGCTGTCTGCGACTTTATATTCCTGCTCGCGCGTTTGCGCCAAATCCGAAATATAGTCGCGCAATTGATCGCGATTCGCTCCGTTGGCGGCCATGACGGTATTCAGTTGATCGCCGAGCGACTGGTCCTGATAATGTCGCACGCCGTCGGCCAGCGATCCCACCTGTTTTTCCACGGACTGCAGCCTGAAGTACGTTTCGAGCGCCGCCGATAATTTCTCCGGCTGTTTGCCGAGCGTCTGTGCGGCACTCAATAGGTAGCGCACTTCATCCTGGCTGCCGCGCAGTTGCAGGATATAGGTGGCCGTGGCTGCGCCGGATTCCCACTGTTGCGGCTTCACTTGATCGAGCAGCGGTTGCAATCGCGACGCCTGCATTGCCAGACTCTGCGCGGCAACGGTGACGTCCCACGAAGCCGAGACCCCCTGCGCGAACCCCGCGGCGGGCAGAAGCATTCCAAACGCGACGGATAACGTCACGAATAACGTCACGAGACGGGCGTGAGTTCGATGAAGAGTGCGCATACGGCTATCGCTAGTTTCTCACGTACGCGCGCCGGGATCACCCGGGATGAAATCAAGTGGTTGTACTAGGCCACTTCTTGTTGATCGGGCTCATCCTCGATAATGACGCCGGAACGGATCACCGGCGGACGATACTTCGCATCCACGCTCGCCACGCGCACGTGCTTCGCCAAGCCGAGTGCCTTCAGCGTGCGGATGCCCAGCCAGCTGATATCGAGCTCGTGCCACGCCAGGCCGTGACGCGCCGAGGTGGGAAACGCGTGGTGGTTGTTATGCCAGCCTTCGCCGAACGTGAGAATCGAGATGAGGCGGTTATTGCGCGACATATCGGTGGTCTCGAACCTGCGCGGTCCCCACAGATGCGTGCCGGAGTTCACCAGCCAGGTGGCGTGCCACCCAACAGTGACTCGGAAAAATGTTCCCCACAGCAGCCACGGCAATCCGCCCAAGGCCAACAGCACGAGGCTGACGACCACCACCGGAACCCAGAAGTATTTCGAAAGCGTAACAAGGAAGCGATCGCGCATCAGATCGGGCGAGTACTTCCGGTATTCTTCGGGAGTGCAATTGGTGGCGCTGCCCACCGTCATCCAGAGCAGGTGGCTCCACCACTTGCCGTCGTTGGGCGAGTGCGGATCGCCGTCGAGATCCGAATACCGGTGATGAATGCGATGCGTCGTGACCCAGGACAGAGGTCCGCCTTCGAGCGCCAGCGTTCCGCAGATCGCCAGGAAATATTCGACCCACTTCGGCGGCACATAGCCCTGGTGCGTCAGCAATCGGTGATAGCCCATCCCGATGCCGAAGCTGAGGGACACGTAGTAAAGAACAAGGAATGCGAAAAATGCAGGCCAGGTGAAATGGAACAGAGCCACTACGGCTCCGATATGAAAAAAGATGAATGCCAGGACCGCGGTCCAGTTCGTTCCGTCGCGTTGCGCGCGGCTTTCGTAATGAGTAGCCAAAGCTTCCTCCCACCGGCTCCCCCGGTTCGGAGTGACGCTCGGCGGGGAGGCCTACTCTATTAAACGACAAAATCGGGTGGCCCGACTGTCATATTTGTGTAATTTCGAGCGCGCTCCCCGGCTATTGTCGCGCGTGGCATACTGAGCGTAGGATCTTCGATGAGCGAACGCGACCACGCCCGCCAGTTAATCGACCGCCTGCCGGACGCGCAAGTCTCGGCGCTCGTCGGGTTGTTGGAAACTATGGTCGATCCCGTTGCCGCGGCTCTGCGCAGCGCCGAGATCGACGACGAGCCGGAAAGCGAACAGGAAAAGCAGTCTGTTTCCGAAGCTCGCGAGTGGCTGAAAAGCAACGGCGGCAAAGGTATCCCGCACGCTGACGCCATGCGTCGGCTCGGATTAGAATAACGGACGCTGTACGTGCGAGCGATTGAATGGACCGAGCCCGCGCTCCGCGATCTGGCGGCGCTCGATAAGAGCATCGCCCTTCGAATCAAACAATCCATCGTGCGTTTCGCCGAAACGGGTGCTGCGGATATCAAGAAGCTTCAGGGCCTCGATCCACCCGAATATAGACTTCGCGTCGGAGATTGGCGCGTTCGCTTCCAATTGGACGGAGATGAAATTCGTGTCCTGCGCATCCGAGATCGTAAGGACGCGTATCGGTAGGCATTCGATAAGCCCTTGCAGCGCTGGTGAGGCGCGGTAGCTCTGCCTCTACGATTCCATCTTCAGCACGGCCCTAAAGTGTACCTTCGCCGTCATCATCTTTTCGAACGCCTCGGCGGCGCGCTCCAAGGGGAACGTCTCGATCATGGGCAGTATCTTGCCATGAACGGCGAAATCGAGCGATTGCTGCATGCTGCCGCCGACCCATCCGCTGATGGATTTCTTGCCGAGGATCGCAAACGGGATGACGGTCATGGGCTCGGGGCTCGCGGCGACGATCACCATCTTGCCGCCAGCCGCGAGTCCGCCAATCAGCGAGCTCATCGCTTTGCCGCTCGGGGCCGTGCAGATGATGGTATGCGCGCCGCCCATCACCTGCAACTGCTTCGCGGCATCGGTCTCGTTGGTGTCGATATAGGCATCCGCGCCCAGCTTGAACGCCAGCGCTTCTTTTTCCTTGCCGCGCGAGATCGCCACAGTTTTGCATCCGAGCTTATCGGCGAACTGGACGCCTAAGTGCCCCAATCCGCCCATTCCCTGGATCGCCACGAGATCTCCGGCTTCGGCGCCCGCATGGCGCAACGCGCCCAGCACCGTGGATCCCGCGCACAATAATGGTGCGGCTTCCACCGAACTCAACTCATCGGGGATCGCGACCATCGCCTCGGCGCGGCCGATCATATATTCCGCGTAGCCGCCGTCCATCGAAAGCCCCGTTACGACGTGATCCGGACACGCGCCGTGATCGCCCTTGCGGCAGGCCTTGCAATAGCAGCAGTGTCCTCCATGCCAGCCGACGCCGACGCGTTCGCCGAGCTTCCACGTCGTGACGGATGATCCCAGCTTCGCGATGGTGCCGACCACTTCATGCCCTGGGACGCGCGGATAGCTGAGCCCGGGGAAACGGCCTTCTTTCAAAAGCGCATCGCCGTGGCAGATGCCGCAGGCTTCCACTTTGAGGAGCACTTCGTGCTCGCGCGGCTCCGGGATCTCGCGGTGGATCAGCTCAAAGTCGGCTCCGGCGGAGCGGACCAGGATGGCTTTCATGGTGGGCAAAGGAGTAACCTCAGTCTGGATGTGGACGATCCAAAGGGGATCGTATCACTATCATTTCTTGCGAAGCAAAATTCGCAAGCCGTCAGTTCGGAGGAAGATTCGATGAACGTCTCGAGGCCCACATGGTTGTTCGTCGTGGCGGTCGTTTCGCTCTTGCTGTCTCCGCTGACGAACGCCGCGTTGATCCCCACGACGGATGGCGGGCTGGTCTACGACACCGCCAACAACGTCACCTGGCTTGCGAATGCCAATCTGGGGGCAACGAATCGATTTGGCCTTGCTACCTGTAAAGGCGCGGGTCCGCAGCCGTGCGTGTATCCCAGCGGCCTGATGCAGTATCAAGGTGCCGTCGCCTGGGTCGCCGCGATGAATGCTGCGAACTATTTGGGCCACAACAACTGGCAGCTTCCCACCACACCGATCTCTGACAGCGGCTGCGGCAAGACGGGGCCGCAAGGGAATTCCTTCGGCTTTGGATGCACGCTGAGCGGTCTGGGATCTCTCTACTACAAGACGCTCGCGCTGACTGCGCCGAACACTGCGGTGGCGATTCCCTCGGCGGCGGTTGGTCCGTTCACGAATTTCCAGCCGTATCTTTACTGGACCGGATCGCAAGGGGCGGCCGCGACCGATGGCAACGCGACGCTTTCTTTCAATAGCGGATTCCAGGGCGCGAACACGGTTTATAACTTTCTTTATATATTGCCGATGATTCCCGGCAAACTTGCGGGGACTCCGGTTGCCACTGGCACCGCGCTGCAAGCGAATCCGGGAGGCGCGACGGTTTACGATCCCGTGACCAATGTTACGTGGCTCGCGAACGCGAATCTCGCGGCGAGCAATACGTTTGGTCTGCCGTATTGCACGAGCCCGACGACGCCGGCCGTGTGCGTGAACGTGGATGGCTCCATGACGTTGGCCGCCGCCATGCAGTTCATCGCGAACATGAACTCGGCGTCTTATCTGGGGCAGACGAAATGGCAGCTGCCGACCATCGGGCAAAACTGCACGGGATTCGGATGCAATGCGAATGACGATCCGCTGACGGAGCTTTACTATGGACAGCTGGGATTGACCCAAGGGACTCCGGTGGTCACTGCGCCCAATACTCCTGTCGGGCCCTTCAATAACATTCAGCCGTATTTGTATTGGTCGTGCTCCGGCACGAAAGTGGCCGCGCCGTGCGATGCGGCGGGTCCGGCTCCCAACTTTGAGTGGAGCTTTTCCTTCGGCAATGGATTCCAGGGAACGGACCTGCAAGGCAATGAATTTTACACGCTGCCGTATTTCAGCGGTGCTCCGATGAACTTGTGTTCGTATGCGCTGAGTTCCGGCGGGCAAGCGTTTACCGCAGCGGGAGGCATCGGTACGATCACGATCACGACGCAGCCGGGTTGCTCTTGGACCGCGGGTCCGCAACCTTCGTGGGTGACGTGGGATAGTCCGCCGTCGGGCGTGGGAAGCGGCACCGTGAGGTTTGAAGTATCGCCGAACACGGGTGCGGATCTCACGAATACGTTCACCATCGGCGATGCGACGTTTACGCTGCAATTGCAATCGGCCACAATTCCGGGACTGAACTACGTGGGCTCGATGCCGCATTTGGCGGCCGAGGGTGGATGGCTGACGACGTTCACATTCGTCAATAAGAGCTCGACGGCGGCGACCACGCGGACGAATTTGTTTTCTCCCACGGGCTCGCCGTTGCAGTTGCCGGTCTCGTTATTACAACAGCCTTCGACCGCAGGGCCGCTGATTGCAGCTTCACTCGATCAAACCATCGCGCCCAACGCCCAGTTCGTTATGCAGGCCTCGGGACCAGCACCGACGTATTTAGAAGGCTCCGCGCAACTCAACGCTACGGGCGCGGGAGCGGCGGTCGACGGCTTTGCGATTTTTCACTTCAATCCCAATAATCAGGAAGCCGTTGTTCCGATGGAAACGCGCACCGCCGCGTCGTACTTGCTGGCGTTCGACAACACGAACGGCGTGCTGACGGGCGTGGCGCTGGAGAACGTCTCGGCGCAAAGCGTCACGATCCCGGTCGTTTTTCGTGACAGTACCGGAGTGCAGATGATCCCCAGTACGGTAGTAAACCCACCGTCTGGCGGCAGCGGGTTTTTCGGGCCGTCGTCCATCACCTTGCCGCCGTTCGGACATACGTCGTTTGTGCTTTCCACGCAATATCCTTTGACCGGCAATATTCGCGGCACCGTGGAGTTTGACACGCCGCAATTAGGGCAAATCAGCGCGCTCGGCATTCGTTACACGGGCGGAACACTGACGACGATTCCTGTTTTAGCGAACGTCAACAATGTAGGCGGACTGATGGCGCATCTCGCGGTTGGCGCTGGATGGCAGACGACGTTTGCGTTGGTCAACACGGGAACGGCGGCCGCTACTTTTAAGCTCAGTTTCTTTGACGATAGCGGCCTACCCCTACGTCTTCCACTGACCGTAGTGGATGCGATCAATGGATCATTGACAGCTCCTTTCTTAACGTTTTCGAACATGATTCCGGGAGCCTCCGTGTGGATTCAGGCCTCTGGAGCCGCGACGAGCGCGCTGCTCTCCGGATCGGCGCAACTGACTACGACGGGCAACGTCAGCGGCTATGCGATCTTCCGCTACAATCCCAACGGTCAAGAGGCGGTTGTGCCGCTGGAATCGCGCAACGCGAGTTCCTACGTGATCCCGTTCGATAACACCGGAGGCACGGTCACGGGTGTCGCGCTGAGCCTGAGCTCTTCGCAGAATGCGAATGTGCCCGTGATCATCCGCAATGACGCGGGCACGCAGATCGGCACGAGCTCCATTGCGCTCAACGGCAACGGCCACACGTCGTTTACTCTGAACGATCCTCCAAAAGGATTCCCTGCGACGGCGAATATCCGAGGGACTCTGGAATTCGCCACGCCTGCGGGTGCCGCGATCAGCGTGCTGGGGATTCGTTCTCCTCCGGCGCTTACGTTTACGACCTTGCCGGCACTGGCAAAGTAGAAGTTTCGCGCAAGACTACCCTTGGGGAGCACCGCCCCTTGCGGAAAACCGACGTTTGATATTCCAGCTCGCATTGCTGTGGGCTAGAATACTAGATGGTCCGCCAGATGATGGCTGGACTAGGGGCAGTATTCGAAATCGCCGGGAGGTATGACGTCTTGAAATTGAATCACCTGATATTGAAACACCTAACATCCATAGCCTGTACAGGGCTAGCAGCGTTGGCGCTGACCGCTCCAGCCTTCGCGCAAGGGCGCGGAGGAGCTCCGGCAGGGCCGCCTCCCCCGGCGAAAGCCACGACACCGGTCGACATCACCGGATACTGGGTCTCCATTGTGAACGAAGACTGGCGCTATCGGATGACGGTTGCTCCTAAGGGCGACGTCGATGGTGTGCCGCTCAACGCAGCGGGCAAGGCCGCGGCCGATGCATGGGATCCCGCGAAGGACGAAGCTGCGGGATTGCAGTGCCGGGCGTATGGAGCCGCTGCCATTATGAGAATGCCGGAACGCCTGCACATCACCTGGCAGGACGACAACACGCTGAAGATGGAAATCGACACAGGCACGCAAACGCGCATTTTCCCGTTCACTCCGAATAACGCCGCGGGCGGCGACTGGCAGGGCGTGTCGCAAGCGATTTGGGATCGTCCGAAGAGCCGCATGGCTGTCGGATTCTTCGCGCCGCAGGGCGATTGGGGCGGGGGCTTGAAGGTCACGACCACGAAGATGAAGCCGGGCTATCTGCGCCGCAATGGCGTGCCGTATAGCGCGAATGCCGTGCTCACGGAATACTACGACCGCTTCGATGTTCCCGGTGGCGACACGATCATGGTGGTTTCGGCCGAGGTCGACGATCCGCAGTACATGATCTCGCCGTTCTGGACCAGCACCCATTACAAGAAGCAGGCCGACGCGAAGGGTTGGAATCCAACGCCGTGCTCGGTGAAGTAGGCGCGAGGATATCGAACATGAAGAATACTGCCATGAGTATAAATAGAACGCTCGCAAGATCCTTTGTGGTGATCGTGACGGCCACGATGGCCGTCACAATGTTACATGCTCAGTTCGGTCCGCCTCCGCCGCCGAAGGCTGCGGAAAAAGCGGGGCCGTCGCCGGGCGTGGACCTTTCTGGTTATTGGACGCCTCCCATGCACGAAGATGCGCTCGAGCGCGGCGGAGGATCCGAGCTCGGTGACTTCGCGGGTTTCGCGCTCAGCGAAGCAGGCCGCCTGTGGGCGCTGTCCTACGATCCATCGCGCGTAACGTTGAAGCATCATCAGTGCGATGCGTACGTGGCTCCGTACCAGATGCGCGCGATCGGCAACTTCCGCATTTGGGAAGAGCGCGATCCGCACAACATGACGCTCACGGCCATCCACATATGGGGCGCGACGACGGAAGGCCATCGCGTGGTGTGGATGGACGGGCGTCCGCATCCTCCGGCCTGGGCTCCGCACACGTTCCGTGGATTTTCCACCGGATATTTTCTGGGCAACGCGCTCTACATTGAAACCACGCACATGAAGCAGGGCTGGCTGCGCCGCAACGGCACGCCGGAGAGCGATCAGGCCACGGTGAAGGAATTCATCGTGCTGCATGGCGATCACTTGACGGATACGACGATCATCACCGATCCCGTGTTCCTCACGGAGCCGGAAATTCGCAGCAACGATTATTTCCGCCAGCCGGTGGATCACCACTCGTGGCTGTACGCCTGCGATGACGGCGAACAGATCACGGGCCGCGCTCCGGATAAGGTTCCGCATTATTTGATCGGCCAGCAGCCTTATGCCGATGAATACGCCAAGCGCTACAAGCTTCCGGCGATTGCGGGATTAGGCGGCGCGGAGTCCATGTATCCCGAATTCGCCGCGAAGCTGAAAGGCAACGTGACGGAGGCGGAATTCAAATCGAAGTTACAGGCGGATACCACGAAGCCGCAGGAAACCAGCAAGGCGCAGGATCCCGAACCGCACGATGGAGAAATCCACGTGTTGCCGCTTCGCGAGAACGTATTCCTGCTGGTGGGCGATGGCGGCAACATCACGGTGCAAGTGGGCGATGAAGGCGCGCTGGTGATCGATACGGGCACGGGCGCGTTGTCCGACAAGGTGATCGCGGCGATTCAGAAGCTTTCCCCGATGCGCAAGATCCAGTTCATCGTCAATACCGGCTACCGCCCCGATCACACCGGCGGCAACCTGAAACTCGGAGCCGCGGGTGCGGACTTGAGCTTGCCCGGATCGTTCTTCGGTCTGCAATCCCCGGCCGGCGCCACAGGTCAGGAGACGGATCCCACGCATCATGCGACGTTGATCGCGCAGAATAACGTTCAAATTCACATGCAGGAGCTGAAGCTGCCCGCGGAATCGATTCCCGCCGACACGTTCCTGGACGATCGCCGCCGCAAGTTTCACAACGGCGATTCCATGGAAATGTTCTGGGAGCCGAACGCGGTGACCGATGCCGATGCGATCGTGCAGCTGCGCCGCGCGGATCTGATCGCCACCGGCGACATCTTCAATACGACGCAATATCCGTTCATCGATCTGAAGAACGGTGGCAGCGTCGCGGGCGAGATCAAGGCGCTGAACGATATCCTCAACCGCACGGTTTACGAGCACGAAGAGGACGGCGGCACGATCATCATCCCGGGCCATGGCTACGTGTGCAATGAACACGAAGTGCTGGAATATCGCGACATGATGGTCATTATTCGCGATCGCATCCAGGACATGATCAAGCGCGGTAAGACGCTCGCCGAAGTGCAGGCGTTCCGTCCCACGGCCGACTATGACACGCGTTTCGGCAAGAATACCGGCCCTTGGACGACCAACCTGTTCGTCGAGGCCATTTACAACGACTTGAAGGCGGCCAAGTAGTACCACCGTTTCGCAAGTTTTAGAACCATAGGGCGGTGAAGGGTCCAGTACTAAAATCGGTACTGGAGATCCTTCCCGCCCTTTCGTGTTTTTGGAATAGTCTACTCATGTGGACGTATTGCCAAGAATGCCATTCCCGCCGCGACGCGAGCGTTTCCTACTGTGAAGCCTGTGGCGCCCAGTTTGCCGTCAAGAGTTCGAGGGAAATTCCGGAACGCCTGAAGGGGCATTCTCTGGCAGCCGCGGTCGGGCTGTTCGTGGCCGTGATGCAAGCCATGCTACGGCATATGGTTTAACGGCAGCGGAAGAACTAGCGTGAACGAAAGTCCCGCAAGCGCCTAGTAGCGTGTCGCGACGAGATTGTTACTTATGTCCCCTCCTTTACAGTCGGGGTTCGGTGCTAGTTTTGTGAAGGGCGCCAGTGTTCAGCACCGAACGGCGACCGTCAGGGAGCGGACCGAATGATAACGGTTTCTTTGCGATAGATCCCTAGCGTCGGCCCCTGTTCGTTCCGCCGTTACGAGCCATCCTGTCGAAGTGCAATCCATCGGCAGGCCGGTCGATGGTCTTCAAGTGAACGCGGTGATCGTGAGCGTCGCGGCCTGGAGCGCCGGTGATGATCACGCGATCTCCAGGCTGGAACGTTTCAGGCTCGATATTGACGCGAGCAAGCCGTCCGGAACTGAACCATTCCGCTACCCACTTTGTGGCGATTCCCTGCGCGTCCACCGTCTCCATCTCCACGAACGAATGAGGATTCCGGTAGAGGAACGCCGTCACCTTGCCGTCTAGTTTGACGCTCTGGTCTTCGAGGTAGGCTGCGGCGAAGGAGTGGTGCGCCGAAAGCGGCGTCGCGATGGCGAGGGCTCCTAATACAAGCACGGAGATGGCTGGTTTCACATGCGCTCCTTTGTGGACCGCATATTCGCGGACCTCATATTCGTAGACGGCCGCGGAGGCGCGGGGATTACGGCCTAAACCAGCACGTCATCGTTATTACTACACATCGTTACTAGACATCGTTGCCGCGCATCGAACTGTGAACGCAAAAAAGCCCCGTGCTCTCGCAGGGGGCCCTTTGTTCCAAAAGATTCGTCTTCCGTCGACGCTCTTACTGGACCGGCGGAATCGGACCTTCGTAACGAATATTGGCCAAGGCCTGCGGATGAGGACTTCCCGCATGGCATGTGAAACACGTCACGGCCTTATTGCCTTCCGGATAACGTCCCGTGCCCGGGAATTCGGCGTTGATCAGGCGGGTCATCTCGATCATCTTGCGACTGATGTCCTTGCGCGGATTGGCATCGTTGGCGAAGCCGCCGGGGCCGCCGTGGCAGAATCCGCAGTCCACATGCAGGGCGTCGCGGAAGTCTTCCATGATGGAGTGGGCGCCGTGCACCGGCCAATCGGCGGGCAGGACCTTCAGATTTACGCCTTTGTCGTTATCCGTCGGAGGAGTTGTCGCCTCGCGCTTATTGATGAAGTAGTACGTGGTCGTCGTCTCAGGTTTTGTCTTGCCCTGGTGGCAAGTGAGGCAATCCACTTCGTGATAGCCGCCCGGAAATGTAGCGCCACCGGTCGGGAAGAACGGTTCCACCTTGCGCACCAGCGCGATCATGTTACGCGCGATGGCCTTTTTCGGATTCTCATCGCTCGCCATATCGCCCTGCACGTGGCAGTAGACGCACTGCACGCCGAGCGACTTGTTGAAGCCTTCCATCACGTCGCGGAGATTTGCCGCCGGCAGTAGTTTCAGGTTTTTCGGTGCGGCCGGAGGGCCTTTCTTCTGGGCCGGTTGGGCGAACGCACTGCCCGCCGTCAGAGTCAGGGAAATCAAAACCGCGATTTGTACTCGTCGCCAATTTGTCATCAGAAACATAGTAGCGCAGACTGGCAATCTTATTTCGGGCATGGTCGCATGCGCCAATCACTCGCGGAAGGGCAACGCCAACTTCTCTCCTATAAACGGGTTCCGCAGTTGAACTTCGATATACAGCGCATCTATCGCCAAAGATCCAAATGTAGCCATGATGCCGTCTCTCAATTGGAATTCCGCCATCCACTACGCGAAGCTGGTGCAGTTGTCCGAAAGTACTCCCCCGAATTGCGATAACGCGCAGCTTACATCGGCGCTGGCGAGCGTCGGATATCGATACCTGGAAACCATGTATGCGAATGAGCTCGCGACGGCGATGGATCCGCATCGGGGAGACGTGCGGT
The DNA here is from genome assembly GCA_903892565.1 of uncultured Acidobacteriia bacterium. Classification (GTDB taxonomy): domain Bacteria; phylum Acidobacteriota; class Terriglobia; order Bryobacterales; family Bryobacteraceae; genus Palsa-187. Next base: position 35,929 of record CAITIX010000241.1, on the reverse strand, counting down.
CCTTCGGATTCCTGGCGTTGTCTGCCTCCGGCGAACTGGTGGCGTGCCTCCGTGGAACGGCCACCATCCTGGAATGGATCCACGACGGGGCCTGCCTGCTCGTGCCGTCGCCCATCCCCGGGTCGAAGGGACTCACGGAAGATGGTTTTACGTCGATCTACAAAAGCTTGCGCGTTGGTAAAGCGGTAACGTCGGCACTGGTGCGCGAGGCGATTGGAAAACGTTTGGCCGATGGCGGCGTCACGGCCGTGACCATTTGCGGCCACAGCCTGGGAGCTGCATTGGCGACGCTCGTGGCGCTGGATACGGCATTGCATACGCCCTGTAAGGATCCTTCGCTGTACACCTTTGCCAGCCCGCGGGTGGGCAATCCTTTGTTCGCGGAGGCCTTGGATGCCGCGGTTCCCCGTAGCTATCGCATCGCGAATCGGCAGGATCTTGTGACGCACTTGCCTCCGATGCTGCCGCTGCCTTATGAACACGTGAACACCAAGTACGAACTGAATAGTCCGCGCGGCGCGATCCGGCCAACCATTGCGTGCATGCACCATCTGACCAGCTACATCTGGCTGATGGAGCAAGCTTGCGGCGTCGCTGGAAATCCTCCGAGCGGCGATTGCATCACAGTGGGCCTGCCTCCCATGGATCAAGTTACGCAGAGCCCGGCGCAGCAGCCGCAGGCTTAACCGAGGTTCGATCACACTGCCGTTATACTGAAGGCGCCGGAACATTTTCGGCCTCTTCCGCATGCGCACGCTGCTGGTGTTTCTGTTTGCGATTCGCGCTCTCCACGCTTCCCGGGAATTTGTCGAACGCGCGCAGCGCCTTTATCAGAAGACGGACTATCGCGCGGCGCTTTCCGTATTGGAAAAAGATCCCGCGCCCGACGCCGCCACGTTCGCGCTCACCGGCAAGAACTACTTCATGCTGGAGAACTTCGATAAGGCCACGCAGTTTCTCGAAAAGGCGCGCGACCTTGCGCCCAATGTGGCCGAGTATCACTTGTGGCTCGGGCGCGCTTATGGACGTCGTGCGGAAAACGCGAATGTTTTCGCCGCTCCTGGGCGTGCAGGCAAAGCGCGCCAGGAATTGGAAGCAGCCGTATCGCTTGCCCCCAACGATATTGACGCAGTGAACGATCTGTTCGATTATTACCTGGGCGCACCGGGATTTCTCGGCGGCGGAATCGACAAAGCCGAAGCCATCGCGCGGCGCTTCGAGCGCGATCGTCCCGACGAATATCAGCACGAACTGGCTCTGCTGGCCGATCACAAGAAGCAATTTCCCGAGGCGCTGGCGCATCTGAAAAAGGCTTGGGAGCTCGCGCCCGGCGACTTGGGTCGCGCGCTCGACGTGGCGCGTTATCAGGCGAAGCTCGGACGCTTGGATGAAAGTGAAGCGACATTCGTGCAGGCGGAAGCGCACTGGTCCGGCGACCGCCGCCTGGCCTTCGACCACGGCAAGTTTTACGTGGAGCATCACCGGGAACCGGAACGTGCTCGGCGTTTGCTGGATGGATATTTGAAAGCCGACGTCAGTCCCGACGATCCTCCGAAGCGTGAAGCCGAAGCGCTGTTGCGCAGACTACAAGCCCAATAGCTTACGGAAGCGGATGATTCGTCAGCAGGACTTTGCCCCCGCTTGCCGCGACGGTCACTAAGTGGTCGCTTGCGCCCAGTTGTTGCAGGCGCAGCATCCCTTCGGTGGTCGCGACCAGATAGTAGCGATCCGCGCCGTACCAGCGATCTTTCCACTGCGCGTCGTCGATGAATACTTTCGGCGCGTCGGGCGCATAGGAGCCGTAGATCAGATTATCGATGCGGCCGTTGAGCAAGAGCGTGTCCCGTTCGGGATACACGGGATCTACGTAGAAGATGACGGAAGAAAACGTGTAGTAGTGATGGTCGATAATCAAGCGGCCCTTGGGCGCATGCAGGAGCGCGTCCGCCAGGGGCCGCGAGGACATGTAAGGATCGAACACCACGAGAGCCATTCTGGCGGCCTGGAAAAAGAGCACCGCCATCAAGGCTGCGGATAGGAAAGCCCGATGGCCGATGGCTCGCATGGTCCCCAAGGCGCCGATCAGGCAGGCGACGCCTGCGAGCAGCAAGGGCGCGCGTAAGTAGGCAAAGGCGGGAATCGTGAGATCTCCCATATGCCCGAGCGACAACGTGTACGCGCTGGGATGCTGGCTGAGCGCGACGGAAATATCGCCGGGCGTTGGGAGATTCTTCACCGCGAACCAGAGCCCGAAGCACGCGAGCGCCGCGAGCGCGAGAATTCCCGACAATACGCGTGTTCCGCGCTGAATCCACACGCCGCCTTCTTCCATGGCCGAGCCCAGCAGCAACGCCAGCGCCGGATAGCAGGGCATCGAATAATATTCTTGCGTGGTGGAAAACGTAAAGAACACCAGAATGAATCCGGCCCAGCAGAGTGCCAGCAGGCGCGTCTTTCCGGCGCGGTCCACAGGACGGAAGGGACCTTTGCAGATTGCCGGAAGGTACACGCTCCAGGGGAACAGCCACACCAGATGCAGCAACCAGAACCACAAGCGCGGGACGGTATCGTAATCGCGGGGATAGCGCAGGTTCAGGAAGCGCAGCACCTGCTCGTTCATGAAATAGAACCACAGGAAGCCGTGATATTCTCCGGGCGCGCTGCGCATCGTGAAATCGAAATACGGAGGATTTCGCAGAGTGCCTAAAATGTGCCACGGCGCGGCGATCAGCAGGACTATGGCGAATCCGCTAAAGGGACGAATGCGTTTCCAGACTTTCGCCTGCAAAAGCTGGCCGGTGATGGCAAGATACAACAGGCACGACGCAACCGGGAACACGACGCCGATCAGGCTCTTCCACAGCAGGCTGACGCCGAGGCTTGCGGCTAGCACGAAGGCCCACCAGCGCGGATTGCGATCGGCATCGTCAATGGTGGGCTCGTCGATAGTCCTGAGGAAGGCCCACATCGTGAGCGTGATGTTCGCGGTGAGCATCACGTCTGGAATTTGAATGCGCGTGAAGAGAAATAATCCCACGCAGGTGGAGACCGATAATCCGGCATAGAACCCCGCGCGTCCTTTAAAAGCCCAGTTCCCGAAAGCCATGGTGACGCAGGCCAGCAGCAGAACGGAGAGCACGACGGGAATGCGCGCGACCCAATCGTAAACACCGAACAGTTTGTAGCAGATCGCGATGAGCCAATAGATGAGCGGAGCCTTCTCCATGTAGGCAACGCCCGCCAGGCGCGCCGTCACCCAGTCGTGCGAGGTCAGCATGTTGCTGGCGATCTGCGCCTGCACGGCGTCCACATCGTCCATCAAAGAGGGAGGAGAAACCATGCAGCCGATGTAGATTGCGCCGGCAAAGAGAAGCAGCAGGAGATAGAGATGTGAGCGATTTATGGCCATGGAGGCGAGCCGAGCGGTATCCGCCTATTATCGCGCGGGAGCCTTGCGCACGTAACGGGCCAAGCCGGTAGGACGTCAAACCATCGTAGCGGACAGACTTAATGGATAATGTAGTGGCAAAGCACGTGATAGATCACACGACAAACGACCAATGATGACCAGACGCAGGGCGATGATGATGTTGGGCATGTCCGGCGCGGCGCTGGTGACAGCCGAACGCGGCTTCGGTGCCGAATTCTGGGAGCAGAAGCAGCCGGGCGATTGGTCCAAGGATGAACTCACTCGCCTGATGACGAAATCGCCATGGGCGAAAGACGCCTCCATCGACAATAAAGCGCAAACGGGACCGCTGGTGGCCCGTGTGACGTCGAACCGCCGGGGAAGCAATCGCGGCAATCCCAACGGCGACGCGCAAATTCCGGAATTTGCAGGAAAGTGGCAGGCTACGGTGCGCTGGGAATCGGCGCTCCCGGTTCGTGCCGCGCTGGGCGATACGGCGACGACGGTCGCGTTGTCGGAGTATTACATCATCAACGTGTTTGGCAGCATCCCGAGCCCCGCGCCTTCCGATCAGGATTCGGAAGAGGAACGCAAGACCAAGTTTGAAATCCTGCAAGAGCGCACGCGCCTGGAGCGGAAGGACGATCCGCTAGAACTGAAGCGCGTGGAGTTCTCGCATCGCACGCCGTTTTCGCCGCCGGGAACCGCCTTCTACTTCTCGCGCGTTTTCCCCATTGTGCTCGACGATAAGCAAGTCACGTTCGTCACCAAGGTCGGTCCCCTGGAGTTGAAGTGTAAGTTCGCGCTCAGGGACATGGTGTATCGCGGCAATCTCGAACTGTAGAGCTTTTCTGCTATTGATGCGTTTGGATTTCGCCCTCTACTTTGTTCTTTCTTCCTAAGTGTCTGGGCCCGAACCAGGGGCGAACGTCATATGTCCCTTGTTTACAATTTGTTCACAACTTCTTGGCGACTTCTTGTAGTGTCCTCCGGCATTCTGGGTCCACGGATCTGGGGGATTTAAGTCCTGCGAGCGTTCTGCCATCCAACTGGGTGGCGGAGCTCGGGAGTCGTAATCGGGGATAGATCAGCGATTTCGGTGGACACCCCTTCTAACGAGGAAGAGGAGAAATCAAGATGTTCAGGAAAAGAGAACTTCGGGCGAGTATTGTGCTGGCGGCGGCTTTGGCGCTGCCCGCAGTGCTGTCCGCCCAGTCGGTGACATTGTTCGGATCGCTCGCGAATTTCGACGTTTTGAATGACACCGGCCAGGATGCCCATGGCTTCGAGATTGAGGTGCAAGCGTCCCAGGCCCAGGCTTATGGCACGTTTAACGCCACGCGTTACGGTGGCGCGACGTTCCAGGCGACGCCCACAGGAGGAGTCATTGTCCGTTGGGCTGCTGCCTATGACGCTGCAACGCAACGCTGGAGCGCAACCACGGTCACTCCCGCGTCCTTCCAGCCGACGTTTGGCCATTCGTGTGTTTTAACGGCCATCGTTGGTTGCGATCACTACGGAATCTATACTTTGTATTATTCCCCGGCTGCCAACACTGCGAAGTATTACTGGCTGGTGGAAGACATCAATAATCCGGGAACGCTCATCCGTTTCGCTGGCTCCCAAGTGCAGATTCCTCACCCCACGGTGACGGTGATTCCGCCCGCGCAGGTTGGAAATCCGCCGCAGGTTGCTTTCGAAATCGTAGTGCCGCCGCCTCCTCCCCCGGAGGTACCCAAGCCGGTCGCGCAGTTTGGCGACGCGAAATGGGTCAAGGTCTACAAGAACGAGCTGCAGCGTCAGGTGGGCTTGGATGAACTCCTCGCGGACAATCCTGTGGTTCCGGCGGATGCAGGACACCTGGAAACCGCGTGGAAGCTGCTGCAGTTCAATCCGAACACGCATGGCAACAGCGGCGTGTTGCGGAATCAGGGTGGAATCGGCAGCGGCTCCAAGGCTGTGGTGCGCCGCTACGAATTCTACAAGTACAGCGGCACGTATGATCCGCTAGACCACAGCGCGACCTGCGGTGGCGATGGCACCTGCAGCGCTCCGCTCGATGGTGAACTCGGCGACTTCATTGGCGCTCAGAACGCAGCCGCCAACGTCGGCGTTCCCACCGTCACGGTGACGAAGATCGGGAGTGGTACGGTCACGGGCGCGAACGGCAAGATCAATTGCGGTGGATCCTGCTCCTCGACGTTCAATCAAGGGACGAGCGTGACGCTCACGGCCAACGCCGGCGGCGGTGTATTCACGGGCTGGAGCGGAGATTGCGGCGGCACAAGCCTCACCTGCACCTTCGTTGTGAACGCCGAACAGAACGTTACGGCCAACTTCGCGGCGCAGTATACGGTTTCGATCGGACGCAGCGGCAGCGGAACGGTGGTCGCCACGCCGAACGGCAATGATCGCCAACTCAATTGCGGCGGCGCATGCTCGGCCAAGTTCACCGCTGGGACGGCGGTTACACTCATCGCGACGCCCGCGCCAGGGCTGAAGTTTACCGGCTGGACGAATGGCTGCACCGGCACGGCAAATACGTGCACGGTTGTGATCGGAAAAGACACCTCCGTGCAGGCGAACTTCAAGTAGTCTTTGCGATACCTTCCCAACCTAGGGGAGCTGGTCATACCTCGCGGTGTGGCTGGCTCCCCATTTTTTTTCGGGTTTTGCTGCCAGACCGTGAGCGGCCCATTCGCGCTTGCGTCCCTTTTCCGCAGGAATAACGCCAGCGACTGCACAATTCACAAAAAGTTCACAATTCCATTACGACTTCGCGCACCGACTTGCCGCATTCTTGATTGCAGAGTTAGGGGATTTAGATCCTCCAGTGGTGTCTGCCACTCAGCCATCCTGAGTGGCAGACCTCCGGGGAAATCCTTGGAATTCGGCATCCTTCCGCCAATGACAACTCTCAAACTCGGGGAACCCTTCCCGTCTCGCGATGGGATCGGGTTCCCCATTTTTACGCCCGCTTGACGGTCCGTTTGCGGGAACGGAATCCGGCGTGGTTAGTTTCCCAGATAATTCACGTGGACGTACGTCCCAAGGCGCACGTTGTAGGCCAGATACCAGCCAATGTGGTCCGGATCGTCATAGATCACGATTTCGTCGCTATCCCAGAACCAGCCATCGCAGAGCCCGAATTCAAACGGCGCCACGCCGAAGAAGAATCCGCCGAATCCGAAGCGCGCGGGACCGCCGCCGCCCAAACGCCAAATGTGGCTTCTGCCGATGCCTCCGGTAAATCGCCCGTGTTCAAAGGGGCGATCAACGTGGAAGCGGTCGTCATTGCGACCCATATCATGGCCCACCCACTTGTTGTTATCCACGTGAGGAGCCGTGGGATGACCGGGCCGATCTGGTCCGGAAGCCTGCGGGCGCGCCTGCGGGGGACGTTGCGACTGCTGCGGCCGGGACGGCGCGGGGCCGCGCGAAGGAATGTGTCCACCGTTGCCGCGCGGACTGCCTCCGCCGCCTCCTCGCTGCTGTGCTTCCGCGGCTAGAAACCCGATCGAGAGTATGCCGACCAGAAGTGCAAATTTTTTCATAAAACCCTCCACGAGGTTAGACGGGCTGCATAGAGATATAGGTACATGCGTCTGGTCGACGTGCTCGGGAGGATCTATTTTGCTGGGATCTATTTCACGGACGTCTGGTAGCTGATAGTTTCCACCCAGCCGCCGTTGCGCTTGACCCAGATGCGTGTGACGCGCAGCGGACGGCCGCGATCCGGCACGTGGTCCGACGTCATGAGCACTGCATCGCCGAAATCGAACATACGCACGGTTTTCAGAGGAGTGGGCGCGACGCCGGCGTTCTTCGAATGATCGAAATCGTCCATGCGCTCGCGCTTGCCTGCGAGTTTGTTGCTATTGGAGCTGGCGGCGACAAATTCGTCCGCGACCATAGTACTGAACACCGCCGAGTTTTTGGCCATCGCGGCGGTCTCGAGTTTCGAATACGCGGTGGACACTTGCCGCTCGGTTTCGGTTTTCGGCTGGAAGGGAATGCCCTTGCACGGATTCTCGCAATCCTTGCCCGCGCCGGGCGCAAACGTCGGCGCGGCTTCGAGCGTCATGAGTTCCTGATAGACCACTAGCTTCCATCCGTCCGCGCGCTTGGCCCAGACGCGTACGACATGCGCGCGACCCTGGTTGATTTGGACATCGCCCAGAGAGCCGTACGCAAATGACTTGCGCTCGGTCCTTGTTTGGTCCACGCCGGTTTCGTCTGCAATAGCCAGTTTCGGAACGGCCTGTAGAACCTGTGCGCGGGTGCGCTGCCGGCCTTCGAAATCGGTCCAGGTGAACTCTGCGTCTAGAAGCTTGGCGAGCGCGGATGTATCGGCTTTCGTCACGGCTTGAACGAAGCTGCGATCGTTCTGGAGCATGGCTGGATTTGCCCCCGCTTCATTTGTCCCTTGGGCGGCTGTCCCTTGAGCAACGACCAGGCGGGCGCCGCAAAGGGCGACGAACATTCCGGCGAACAGTGTGCAGTTTCTGGATCTACGAAGCATGATGCGTGCTGTAACTCTCCCCGTTCAATATAACGCCCCGGTGTGCTGCCCTGACGTTCGGCCAGAAAGAGCGCAATGAGTGCCCCCGCATACTAAGCACTTTTCCAGAAGTCGTAAGTAGGGGACATAAGTGCGTTTTTATTGGGCGAAATGCGATGAAACTGCAATTTCCGCCTATCCGAAACACGCTGCTTGGACGATCAGATTCAGCACTGGCGATGGGACCCGAGCCGAGGTCTAGATCGCTGGATCGGAGACCCCACACATTATGCACTTGAGTCCCAAGTCGATCTCTCGTTCGCTCTGGATCGCAGCGATGTTGATGCCAACGGTACTGATGGCCCAGTCGATCACCATCAGTCCCGGATATACAACCGTGGGAGTAAATGGAACCGTTCAATATAGCGCCACGGTTATGGGGCTTGCGAATACAGCCGTGACTTGGTCGGTGAGCGGAGTGAAGGGCGGCAACGCCACCTATGGGACGATTACGACCGGCGGCTTGTATACGGCTCCCGCGACCATTCCCGCCGCCGGAATCACGGTGAGCGCGCTGGGCTCGGATAAGAAGACTACCGGCATCGTGTATGTGGCGGTGGAGCCAGCCGGGCCTTCGATCACGTCGATTTCTCCCAACCCTATTCCTGTCGGCAACTACACGGCCACCATCACCGGCACCGGTTTTGTCAGCGGTGCGACGGCGAGAACGCCGGGCGTGAACCTGCCCACGACGTTTGTGAATTCCACCACGCTGAAGGTGGCCGGATATCAAGGATCCGCAGGCGCGGTGGCGTTTCAGGTGATGAATCCGTTGACGCTGTGGGGCGCTCCGTTCAGTGCGACGTTTGCTTCGACGGGGCCCGTTCCTCCGCAGACCATCGCTCCGACATCTGTGACCCTCAAGCTCGGTACAACGCAGCAGTTCACGTCGTCGGGTGCGACGTCGTGGACGGCCAGCGCGGGCACTGTGAGCGCCAGCGGGCTGTATACGGCTCCGGCAGCGATGCCGGCGTCAAGCACCGCTACGGTGACGGCCATTGGGCCGGGCGGATCGGCCGCGGCCACGGTCACCCTGCAAGTGGCAAATCCACAGACGATTTCGCCCACGACCGTTTCCTTGAACCTGGGCGCCACGCAGCAGTTCACCTCGGCGGGAGCAACCACGTGGACCGCGACCTACGGCACCGTGACCTCCGCCGGATTCTATACGGCTCCTGCTGTTTATCCGGCCAGCAGTTCGGACACGGTGACGGCCACCGGACCGAACGGCAGCGCGCTAGCAACCGTTACGCTGTTACCGCCGACGCCGGTGATTACCAGCGTGGGAGCGAACGGCCAATTGCCGCTGGGGCTCTTCAATGCCACGATTGCGGGCACGGGCTTCACCTCGGCGTCGATCGCCAAGTTGAATGGCACGCCGCTCGGAACCACGTTTAGCGCGGTCAATCTTACGGTGAACGGATATGCGAGTTTGTCCGGCGCGGGCAGCATCACGGTGAGCAATGGCGCGGTAACCTCCCAACCGTTTCCTGTGCAGATTGGCGTTGCGAACGCGCAGGTGTCTTCGGCCGCGGCGCGACGTTTCCTGGAACAAGCGGCGTTCGGGCCCACGCCGAGCGACGCGGCGAGCGTGCAGGCGCTAGGCTTCCAAGGCTGGTTGAATCAACAATTCGCGATGGCGCCGGTTTCGAACTATGACTCCATTGTTTCCGATCAAAGCGGCTTGCCGGCGCTGTTCCTGGCGAACGCGGTGACGAATGCGGATCAATTGCGCCAGAGGGTGGCGTTTGCGCTGAGTCAGATTTTTGTCACGTCGATCCAAAAGCTGATCTGGAATCAGAACATGATTCTATTCCAGGACATGCTTCTTAATGACGCGTTTTCCAACTTCAGCCAAATCATGTCGGACGTTACGCTCAGCCCCGCCATGGGGCAGTATCTCGACATGGCTAACAACGGGAAAGGAAATCCGGCGACGGGCGCGGTGGCGAACGAGAACTACGCACGCGAGTTGATGCAGCTGTTCACGATCGGCACACAGATGCTGAATGTGGATGGATCTCCCCAACTGGACAGCAGCAATTTGCCGATCCCCACTTATTCGCAGACCGATATTACCGAATTCGCGCGCATCTATACCGGCTGGACGTACGCGCCTGCCCCGGGACAACCGGTTTCCTGGGGTGCCTACATCACGAGCAACGGCCCGATGGTGCCCTATGCTGCGGAACACGATGCTGGACAGAAGCAGCTGCTGACGTATCCGGGAGCGCTGCTCACGATTTCGCCCGCCGGCCTTACTCCGCAGCAGGATCTGAACAACGCGTTCGCGAATATTTTCAATCATCCGAATGTGGGGCCTTTCCTCGGCAAGTTGCTCATCCAGCATCTGGTGAAGAGCAATCCGAGCCCTGCGTATATTTCGCGCGTCGCGGCAGCGTTCAATAACAACGGCCAAGGCGTGCGGGGCGATATGAAGGCCGTGATCACGGCGATTCTGCTGGATCCCGAAGCGCGCGCCAACGATGCCGGTGGCAATGATGTCATCACAGACGGGCATCTGCAAGAGCCTGCCCTGTTCATCGCAGGGATGGTCCGCGCCTTCGGCGGCCAAATGACCAGCGGGAATTATTACGCATCCGACTTGGCCAACATGGGGCAGGATATTTTCTCTTCGCCGAGCGTCTTCAATTACTATTCGCCCACCTATGCCATCCCCGGTACCGGATTGCTGGGGCCCGAGTTTGAAATCCACACGCCGAACAATGCAATCTATCGCGACAACGTGGTCCAGAGTCTGTTCAGCCAGTATTCGAATCCGGTGCAATCGTATGGACCAGGAACGACGGTGGACCTGACGCCGTTCCTTTCGCTGGCGGCAACGCCCGCAACGCTGGTGAGCGCGCTGGACCTCACGCTGACGCATGGCGCGATGCCCGCGACCATGAAATCCATCATCGTCAATACCGTAACCAATGACGCCGCGGGCGCGCTGCATCGCGTGCAAACGGCGTGTTATCTCATTCTGACGTCCAGCTATTACAACGTCTGGCACTAAAGCAAGTCCAGATCGGCAGCCACTACAAATCAAGGAGAGACTTGTCATGTTGATTCGTTCCAGACGTGATTTTTTGAAAGATACGCTGCGCTCGGTGACGGCACTGGGGGCCGTGGGGAGCATGGCAAAGTTCGGCGAGATGAACGCCTTGGCTGCCCCCGGCGGCAACTATCAGGCGCTGGTGTGCGTGTTCCTGCTCGGAGGCAACGACGGGCACAATACCGTGATCCCGATCAGCACCGCGCAGCAGAACTATAGCGCCTACCAGCAGAATCGCGGAGGTTTGGTGATTCCGCAAAACGCTCTACTGCCCATCGCCAATGGCGGCGACGCTTACGGGCTGCATCCCAGCCTGGTGGAGATCCAGGGGCTCTACAATCAGGGCAAGGCTGCGGTGCTGGCGAATGTCGGCATGATGGTGCAGCCGATGTCGCGCGCGGCATATTTGGCCAATCACAATAGTGCGCTCGTTCCGTCCGCGCTGTTTTCGCACTCCGATCAAAGCGCGCAGTGGCAAACCGGAATTCCAGCGGGCACGGGGAGTTCGGGCTGGGGAGGACGCATCACGGATCTGGTGCAAGTGCAGAATTCGGCGGGCATTTTCCCGGCGGTTACGGCGACCTCCGGTTGCGAATTATTCTGCACCGGCGTGAATACGTCGCCCGCCACGGTGCCGCCGCCCTATAACGGATCTTCATCGCCCACGGGGATGGCGACGCTCGGGAGCCTTGCTCCGAACACGGCCAGCGGACTGCAGCAGTTGCTGCAATTCAGCAATGGCGTGCAACTGGTGCAATCGGCCAACACCGTGCTGACCAATGGCAATAACTATGCGAATACGCTCACGAAATTGCTGGCCAGCGCTCCGGCTCTGAATACTGTGTTTCCCGCGAACAATCCTCTGGCCGCACAGTTGCGCACGGTGGCGAATGTGATGTCGGTACGCGGTCAGCTGGGATTGAATCGTCAGATTTTCTTCTGCGTGCTGGATGGGTTCGATACGCATTCCGCGCAGATGGCGACACAGACGCCGCTGCTACAGCAGCTTAGCCAGGCGGTTTCTGCGTTCTATCAGGCCACGCTGGAGCTGGGGATCGATGGCGCAGTGACCACGTTCACTGCCTCCGAATTTGGACGGACGCTGACGCCGAGCGGGACGGATGGCAGCGATCACGCCTGGGGCAATCATCACTTCATTATTGGATCGAACGTGAGTGGCGGAAAATTCTATGGGAATTTCCCTTTGCTGGCGCCGGGCGGTCCAAACGATGCGGGCACGCGCGGTGTGCTGCTGCCGACGACGGCGCTCGATCAATACGGAGCGACGCTGGCGCAGTGGTTTGGCGTCCCAGCGGCAAATCTGCCGACCGTGTTCCCGAACATTGGGAACTTCGGGTCCAACAATCTTGGATTCTTGGGCTGACGCTTGCTCGGCTTCCTGGGGTGAGGCCGGCTGACTTTCGCTTAAGAATAGCGCCGGTTCGGGGATCGACTGCGGGAAGGGTTCCCGCAGTCCAATCGTCCCCTTGCGTTTTCACGCATACTCTATGTCACACAGACGCTAAACGGGAGAATTGCGATCGAGCGGATCCGGCTCATTGTGAACCACGGGTCCGGTGAGGAGTTCGAGCTCGGCGTGGGTCTCGCTTTCGCCCTCGCCCTTTTTGCGCGCTTCGCGGCGCTCGTCTTTGCTCTGCTGCTTCTCTTTGCGCTTCTGTTCTTTTTGACGCTTTTGGAACGTCGGTGCTCCACGACCTGCCATAAAAACTCCTCTCTACACACGCCGTTTCGTCGCGCAGTTCTTTTGGTTCAAAGTCCCGGCTGAAGGTGGCGTTGCGCCATCCCGCTGACAGCATACCTGCAACGGGGAAGTACGGATCCCGCAGGCTGAAATCTGAACCCGCACGAGTGTCGGCTGCCTTCGGGCTGCTCGCTCGCCAACTTATGCGGTGGTTCAAAGTTCGTGATGAGGGGATCTCCTGTAACCATCATAGCGCGACCCGGCAAATTTCGGTCATTTGGCCGAAATTGGGCCCGTATCGCCTCGGGCAGAGGGACATGCCATAATCGGATGCAGGATTTTGCCGCTTCACGACTCACTCACCGTGCTCCTTGCCGCCGCGCGAAATCGCGCGTTCGGGCACGTCGCGATCCGCGAAGCCTTGTTGGCTGCCTCCGTTGGGTTGGGCGTCGCCGCAGTGGCTCTGCTGGCAGGAACCGCGCATATCGGGCTCTACTGGATTCCCGTTGTAGCGCTGGTGACGCTCGCCGTGCGGTTATTCGTTGAACACCGCAGGCGTCCGTCGGCCTATGTGCTGGCCCAGAAGATGGACGCGCGGATGAAACTCGCGGACACGCTTTCTACCGCCGCCTATTTCGCGGAGCCCGAGGCCAGTGCGCATGTGGATGCGGCCTTGCGCGAGTTGCAGCGCGCACGTGCCGAACAAGCCGCGCGTGGGGTGGACTTGCAGCAGGCAATGCCCTTGCGGCGTCCCGTGACGCTCTACCCTGCGGCGATGATGGCGCTGGTAGTGCTGGGCGTGCTGCTGCTGCGCGTCACCGCGACCGGTTCGTTCGATACCCGGGCGTCGCTGGTGGAAGGTCCGCTGCAATCGCTCCTGAAGTCTTCCGAAAAGCAATTGCGCGGCGGGAAGAAGCCGGGGGAAGGAGACGAGCCTGCAAACGGCGATGAGACCACCAAGGATCTCGACAAAAATCGCGATTACGCGGGCGAGCCTGAGGTGCAGGCTGCGGAGTCGCCCGAGAATCCGGAGACTGCCGACGAGCAAAAGGGCAGCCAGCAAAAAGGCGACAGCAAGGGCGATACATCGAAGGCCGACGCGCCCGACGCGCAGAATCCTCCGAATTCGCAGGATGCCTCCGACCAGGGCAAGGATCAGGATGGCCAGCAACAGGAGTCTCTGCTCGATAAGTTAAAAGACGCGGTCTCCGACATGATGGGCAAATCGAAGCCCAACGGAAAGCAGCAGCAAAAGACGGCGCAAAAGGGCAAGAAGGGCGATCAGCAGAAGGGCGACGATCAGGAAAAATCGGACGCCGACGACAAGAATCCCGGGGACAACGCGGATTCCGAAAATCACAACAAGGGTAATGAAATGGACGCCAGCGGCAGCAGCGCCGAAGGCCAGAAGGACGATAACGAGCACAGCGGCGTAGGATCGCAGGAAGGCGATAAATCCGCCCGCCAGGCCGAGGCCGCCAAGGCCATGGGCAAGATTTCCGAGCTGTTTGGCAAGCGCGCCGAGAACGTCAAGGGCGACATGATGATTGAAGTGGGCTCCACACGCCAGCAATTAAAGACGCCGCTCGCGCAGCGCAATGCCTCGCACGCGGAATCCGGCGGCGAAATCCACCGGGATCAAGTGCCTCTGGAATACGAACCTTTCGTCCAGCGCTATTTTGATCAGATTCGAGCAGAGGCTGGTCGGGCCACTCCTCCCGCGAAAACCGTGAGCCCAGCGGCGAAGTAAGCGGCATTCGCAATCCTCGATTTGCAAAGAGCCCGGCCTACCCCAGGCTTTGAAAATCCTCAGAAGGCCCCCAAATCCGGGTATGCATTAGTACTATCATGAATGTAAGTTATAAGACGCCGTCTTATCTGGTAGTAGTGTTGTGGGTATTAGCGTAAGTCAATACCGTTTCAGTAACTTCCGATGCAAAAAAAACGCTTCTAGGGCCCCACCGCCACGTCGCAGCCCTACAGTTGATCGATAATTCTCTCGAAAGATGTGTGTAGGAGTACCAGTACCATGAATTTCGCTTCTGCGACCAGGTCGATCCTGGCTGCGATAGCCCTATTTTGTTTCGCGACGGCGATCGTTCTTGCCCAGTCCGTGGACGGCACGGTCACGGGGCGAGTGAACGACCCGAGCGGTGCCGTTGTGGCTTCGGCCACGGTAACCGCGACCAGTGAGGCGACTGGTGCCCGGTATACGACCACCACCACCGCTGCGGGCGAATATCGGCTGGATCACGTGGCCATTGGCGTCTACGAAGTGAAGGCCGACAAAACAGGCTTCGCTGCGTTACCGGTTTCCAAAGTGGTTGTCGATTTGAATCGAGTCGTTACGCAGAACCTGGGGCTCGCGCTTGCCAGCGCAACCACCAGCACGGTTACGGTGGAAGCCGGGACGTCGCTCGACGAAGCGACGTCGCAGCTGCAATCGAATTATGAATCCATTCAGCTGGTCAACATCCCGACGGCCGCGAGCGGGAACGGAGTCATCAATTTGAGCCTCCTGGGAGCCGGTGTCGGTTCCTCTGGGGGGCTGGGTGTAGGCATTGGACCAGCCGTAGGCGGCCAGCGCCCCACGGGCAATCGTTTCTTCGTGGAAGGCGCGGATAACAATAGCTACTTCTCGCCTTCTCCTTTGGCTTGCGTTCCGAATGAGGCCGTTGCCGAGTTTACGCTGCTCCAGAATAATTTTGGTCCGGAATTCGGTGGAGGGCCCGGGGGCATTTTTAACACGGTCGTAAAAACGGGCGGCAATCAGTTCCACGGCTCCCTTTACGAGTACAACCAGAACCGCATGCTTACGGCGATCGATGCCTCAGTCGCGCGGCAGGGGATTACGACGGCCCCGCGTTACGACAACAACCGCTTCGGCGGCACCGTGGGTGGGCCGATCCTGAAGAACAAGCTTTTCTTCTTCGGGAATTACGAGTACAGCCCGGTTGGCTTCGCGTCCGTGGCGCCTCAGGTGGTCAATGCGCCGACCGCGTCCGGATATCAGATCCTCGGCAGCCTGCCGGGGCTGAGCAAAACGAATCTCGGTGTTTTGCAGCAATACGTGCAGCCCGCTTCGCTGCCGACGAGTACGATCACAGTGGCGGGCACGGCAATCCCGGTTGGCCCGATTTCCATCATCGCTCCGAGTTACGCCAACCAGAAGCGTGCCGTGGCCAGTATCGATTGGGACGCAAGCTCCCAGGATCGCTTGCGTGGACGCTACTTATTTAGCGGCTTCCGCGGTCTGGATACGACCGGAGGGCTTCCGGCTTTCTTCGTGGCGCAGCCGAGCGATACGAATCTGATTTCCTTGTCCGAATACCATGCGTTTTCCCCGGCGATGCTGAACGATTTCCGCGTGACGTACAGCCGGGTGAATGCGCGCGAAGATGCCAGTAACTTGAAGTATCCGGGCCTCGATGCTTTCCCGACGCTTGCGTTTGTAGACGTCAAGCTGACCTTGGGCCCGAATCCCAGTGTGCCGAGCGGTACCGTCCAGGGCGATTTCAATGCGTCCGATATGCTCACCCGCACCATGGGAAAGCATGCGCTCAAGGTGGGCTACGATTTCCACGATATTATTCTGACGACGTCGTTCGTTTCTAATCCGCGAGGCAGCTACGTTTACTCGACCCTGGGCACATATCTTCAGGATCTGAGTCCTGACGTCTCCGGGTCCAGGTTTTTGGGAACCACCGGATCCGTGGTGGCAGGAATGCCCGCCGGATTCCTGCAAAATGCGGCGTATGTGAACGACGATTATCGTGTGCGGCCGAATTTGACTCTGAATCTGGGCGTCCGCTATGAATACGTCACCGTGCCGGTGCTTTCACGGATGCAGCAATTTAGCGCACTGGCCAACGTGCCCGGCGTCATTTCGTTCAATGAACCGCAGCCCACCAAGAACGACTGGTCGCCGCGTCTCGGTTTTGCGTATTCGCCGGGTACGTCGGGCGCGTGGTCGATCCGCGGTGGTGGCCTTCGACATGCCGTTCGCCAATATCGCCGCTAATACCGCACCGGAGTTTTATGGATCGAGCGTCAGCGTGAATCCCAATCAGTCGACCCCCTCGTTCCTGGGCAGTGGCGGCATCACGGGAACCTCCGGGCTGCTCTCTTCCGCGGCATCCGCGCGGTCCGCGATTTCTGCATACACCGAAGATCAGAAGCGCCCTTACGCTTTGAACGGGACGCTTTCCGTCGAGCGGCGCATCGGCCAGGGATATTTGCTTGAGGCCCGCTACCTGTACTCGCGCGGCGTGCATTTGCTGATTCAGACGCAGATCAATCGCAATGCCGTGGTGACCCCGACGCAATATATTCCGACGTTTCTGAGCATGCCATCGACGGATCAACTTGCTGCGCTCAGTTTGACCACAGGCCAGTTGAAGAGCATCGCCAGTAATCCGTTGGCGCAGTATGGAATCCTCAACGCGATTACGGACTACGCACCTCGTGGCAACTCCGAATACAACGGCCTGGCGCTGCAGTTGACGCGCCGCTACTCCCGCAATCTTTCGTTTATCGCGGCCTACACGTGGAGCCACACGATGGACGATTCCACGGCTACGGTCAACAGCACGCTGCTCACGCCGCGCCGTCCGCAGGATTTCAACAATATCGCGGCCGACTGGTCGTCTTCTTTGCTGGATCGCCGGCATCGCTTCACGTTTTCGCCGGTGTATGACGTCACCGCGTTTTCGAGCCGCGGTTGGGCGATGCGAAACCTGGTGGGGAATTGGACGCTCGGGTTGACCTATACCTATGAATCTCCCGAATACGCGACGGTCGGCAGTAACGTGGATTCGAATTTGAATACCGATACGATAGGAGACCGATCCATTGTGAATCCGGCGGGAGCCGCAAATTTGGGCAGCGGCGTGACGGGCTACAATGCCGCGGGAATCGCGCAGGTTGCGTCGTCGAACACGATCGTGGCCTATGTTGCGAACAATCCCAATGCTCGCTATATTCTGGCGGCGGTTGGGGCGCTGGCCAACGGCGGCCGCAATACGTTTCCGTTGGATCCGATCAACAACTTCGACATTTCTCTGCGCAAGCGCCTGTCGATCACCGAGCGCGTGAAGATCGAGCTGGGCGCGGAGTTTTTCAATCTTTTGAATCATCCGCAATTCACAGGCGGATCCACGAACGACGTCGCGCAGAGCAAGAACACCAATCGCAACTTTCTGATTCCCAATAACCCCGCGTTCGGGCAGTATCAGCAGTTCTTCCCGAGCAACTCGCGCTACGGGCAGCTTGTGGCTCGCATTACCTTCTAGACCATTTTCAGAGTTGCTGGGAGCCGCTAACGCTTGGGTCCGGCAATGGTAAAACCCCGCACGTGAGTGCGGGGATACACTTGCAGGCGTGATAAAGCATGGATGTATCCCCGGGCTCACGCCGCGGGGTTTTACCGCGATGCCTCGCAGCTACCGGCTATGCCTGGACGTGGAAGACCGTGCGTCGGCCTGTTCCCGGCAACTCCGGCTGCTAAACTGGGACGAAATCATGCTCCAACTCTGGAAAAAGCTTATTTGCATCGGGATGCTCGCGGCCGCCTGCAGCCAGGGCGCCATTGTGAGCATCGACATCACGGACCGCAGCACGGTTCTCAATTCGAAGGTTTTTGGACCAGTCGGATCGTACGAACGCATCGTTGGTTTGGCACATTTTTCGATTGATCCGACGGCGGGGGTCAATCTGCCGATCGCCGACATCGGCCTGGCTCCCCATACAAAAGCCGGGTTGGTGGAGTTCGCCGCGGACATTTATATCCTGAAGCCGCGCGAGGCCAAGAGGGGCAACGGCACGGTGCTCTACGAAGCGTCGAATCGCGGAGCGAAGGGGATGCTGGCGGCGTTTCATCGCGCCGGAAATCTTGACCCGCGCAAGCCGGAAGATTTCGGCGATGCGTTTTTGCTGGAGCAGGGCTATACGCTCGTCTGGCTGGGCTGGCAGGGCGATATGCCGAAAACTCCGGGCCTGGTGCGCCTGTATCCGCCGGTGGTCGAAGGAATCCAGGGTATTGTGCGCGCCGAGTTTATTGTGGACAAGCGCACGGATCGCCAGAGCGTGGCGGATCGCGGGCACCAGCCGTATCCCGTCCTGAATCCCGACGACAAGGCGCTGCAGTTGACGGTTCGCGATCAAGTGGAAGGTCCGCGGAAAACGGTTCCTCGCGACGACTGGCACGTTGAGGACAACTCGGTTGTCGTGCTCAAGGGCGGCTTCGATCCCGGACGCTTGTACGAACTGGTTTACACGGCGCAGGACTCGCCGGTATCGGGCGTGGGCCTCGCCGCGATTCGCGATACCATCTCGTGGCTGAAATACGGCGGCCGCGTGGCCAACGCTCCCGAGGATCGTTATGCGCGCGCCATCGGCTTCGGCATTTCGCAAAGCGGACGCCTGCTGCGCACGTTCCTCTACAACGGCTTCAATCGTGATGAGGAAGGCCGCAAGGTGTTCGACGGAATCATGGCCGATGTTTCGGGCGGGGGCCGCGGAGGCTTCAACATGCGCTTCGCGCAGCCTTCGCGCGATAGTAATCCGTTCTTCAACACGCTGACGCCGGTCGATCTTTTCCCGTTCACGGACGCCGAGGAAACCGATCCGGAGACAGGCCGGAAAGACGGACTGCTCACGCACGCCATGCGCGGGCAATTCTGGCCACGCATTTTCTACATGAATTCGTCGCACGAATATTATGGACGCGCGGCGTCGCTGATTCACATCAGTCTGGATGGCAAGAGCGACGTGAAACCCATCTCCAGCACGCGCATTTATATGTTCACCGGCGGCCAGCACGGACCGGCCGCGTTTCCTCCGAAACCGACAGGCGCACGGAATCTGCCGAGCCCGAATCCTTACCAGTGGATGTTCCGCGCACTGCTCGTCGATATGAACGAGTGGATCAAGAACGATAAAGCGCCCCCGCCCTCGCGCTATCCGCTCATCTCCGCCGGGGAACTGGTGCCGGTCAATGAAGTGAAGTTTCCGAAAATTCCGGGCGTGGAATTCCCAACGCTGATCCACTTGGCGTATCCGTCGAATTACGGCCCCGAGTTCTTCACCAAAGGCATCGCCACGATTGAGCCTCCGCAGCTCGGCAAGCCGTATCCGGTGCTGGTACCGCAGGTGAATGCCGATGGCATCGATCTCGCGGGCGCGAAGATGCCCGAGATCCAGGTGCCGCTCGCGACCTACACGGGCTGGAACTTGCGCTCAAAAGAAATCGGCGGGTCGGAGCATTTGTTCACCCAGGCGGGTTCGATGATTCCGTTCGCGCGGACCAGAGCCGAACGCATGGCGACGGGCGATCCGCGCCCCTCCATCGAAGAACGCTACGCGGGCAAGGACGATTACCTCAAAAAGTTCGAGACTGCCGCGGAAGCGCTCGTGAAGGATCGATTCCTGATGCCGAAAGATGTCCCGGAGCTGGTCAAGCGCGGCGCCGAGGAATGGGATTTCGTGCAAGGGTTGAAGTAGCGCGCGGAATCCGAACTAGTTCTGGCGATCCTCAAGATCAGAGATGCGACGTTCGTGGGCATGCGCAATGCGCGCGAGGCTGTTGACGCTTTCCATCACTTGACCGAGGAGAACCTCGTTCTTTTGATGCGCCTCTTCGTTCTTCATCTGCATGTGCGCGATGAGTTCGACGCTTTGCGCTATGGCTTCCAATCTTTCGTCAATGTTCATCAACTAATAGTATAAACTGGCGCGAAAACTCTCAGTTCACGATCTGCCATTCCGATTGCGGCTGGGAAAAGCGAGCCTCCTCTTGTCGCGGCGGCTTGATAAACTAGAGCAAGAAACGCTATCCTTATCGATTACCTCGTATTCCACAACTCTCAGGGAGCTTTGAATGTCCTCCATTGACGTCCCCCTTACTAAAAGGGGCTTTGGCGAAACGCGCCGCACCGATAACTGGTGGGTCGAACCACTGTATATTTTCCTGGGCTATTTGGCGTTCATCATCTACGCCAACTGGTCGCTACTGACGCCCACCCATTTCCACTTCGTGGGCGGTGGAGCCGATTACATCTCTCCGATGTATTCGCCTTTGCTCACGCAAGAAGGCCCCGTCTCGGCCAGCGGCCTCACCACCGATCCCGGCCCCACGCCGTCCTGGTGGCCGAGTTTCATGCCGATCGCGTTCTCGCCCGCCATGCTGATTCTGATCTTTCCGCTGGCGTTCCGCTTCACCTGCTATTACTACCGAGGTGCGTATTACAAGGGATGGTGGATGGATCCACCATCGTGCGCCGTCGGCGAGCCGCGCAACAAGTATCTGGGCGAAAAGTATTTTCCGTTGATCTTCCAAAACGTCCATCGCTACGCGCTCTACGCCGCCATCGTGTTCATCTTCTTGCTGGCCTACGACGGCTGGAAAGCGCTGTGGTTCGGTCCCGAAGGCAACAAGCATTTTGGTGTTCACGTGGGATCGCTGGTGCTGATTCTGAATCCGATTTTGCTCGGGATGTACACGTTCGGATGCCACTCGCTGCGCCACTTGATCGGCGGCAAGAAGGACGTTCTTTCCGATTCGCCTGCGCGCAAGAAGTGCTACGACTGCGTCTCCGGCTTGAATAAAAACCACATGAAGTGGGCGTGGATCAGCATGTTCTACGTCGGCTTCGTCGATTTCTACGTCCGCATGTGTGCCTCTGGAACCTGGACGGATTGGAGCATTTTTTAACCATGGCGGACTATCCGATTCACGATTACGATGTGTTGGTGATTGGCGCAGGCGGTGCCGGATTGCGCGCGGCCATTGAAGCGTCGAATGCAGGTTGCAAGACTGCGGTTGTCACGAAGTCGCTGTTGGGCAAGGCCCACACGGTCATGGCGGAAGGCGGAATGGCTGCGGCCATGGGCCACGTGGACGATCGCGATAACTGGCGCGTTCACTTTGCCGACACCATGCGTGGCGGGCAATATCTGAACAATTGCCGCATGGCGGAACTGCACGCCAAGGAAGCTCCGGCGCGTGTGCATGAACTGGAAGAATGGGGCGCGATTTTCGATCGCACGCAAGACGGCCGCATTCTGCAGCGTAACTTCGGCGGCCACCGTTATCCGCGCTTGGCGCACGTCGGCGATCGCACTGGTCTGGAAATGATCCGCACTCTGCAGGATCATGGCATCCACCAGGGCATGGACGTTTTCGCGGAGCACACCGTCATCAAATTGATGATGGATGGCAACCGTTGCGTCGGCGCGTTTGCGTACGATCGCGAAAAAGGCCGCTTCATCACGTTCAACGCCAAGGCTGTTGTCTTGGCCACCGGCGGCGTGGGACGTTCGTTCAAAGTCACCAGCAACAGCTGGGAATATACGGCTGACGGCCAAGCTCTGGCGTATCAGGCAGGAGCCGCGCTGCTCGACATGGAATTTGTACAGTTCCATCCCACGGGCATGGTGTGGCCTCCGTCGGTCAAAGGCATCCTGGTGACCGAAGGCGTTCGTGGCGAAGGCGGCGTGCTTCGCAACAAGGACGGCAAGCGGTTCATGTTCGACGATATCCCGGACAACTACAAGAACCAGACGGCCGACAATCCGGAAGAAGGCTGGCGCTATACGCAGGGCGATAAGAGCGCGCGGCGTCCACCAGAACTGCTGACGCGCGATCACGTGGCGCGTTGCATCAACCGCGAAGTGAAAGCCGGGCGGGGAAGTCCGCACGGCGGCGTGTTCCTCGACATCGCGTGGATCAAGGAAAAGCTCCCGAATGCCGCGGAGCACATCAAGAAAAAGCTGCCGAGCATGTATCACCAGTTCAAGCAGCTGGCGGATCTCGACATCACCAAGGAGCCGATGGAAGTCGGCCCGACCACGCACTACATCATGGGTGGCATCCAGGTGGATGCCGATACGCAGATGTCCGGCGTCAACGGCTTGTTCGCCGCCGGTGAATGCGCTGCCGGATTGCACGGAGCGAATCGGTTGGGTGGCAACTCGCTGTCCGATCTGCTCGTCTTTGGCAAGCGCGCGGGCGAGTACGCTGCGAAGTTCGCCAAGGAAAACGGAGCCGGAAAGATCAGCAAAACCGAGCTGGAGGCTTCCGCGAAGGAAGCTCTTGCGCCGTTCGAACGTGGAGCGTCGGGAGAAAATCCGTTTACCATCCAGGCCGAACTGCAGGATTTCATGCAGGACCTGGTCGGCATCGTGCGCGTGGAAGGCGAGATGGAGCAAGCGCTCGGCAAGATCGCGAAGCTTCGCGAACGTGCGGTGCGTGCCGGTGTCTCTGGCAATATCGAGTACAACACGGGCTGGCATACGGCTCTGGATCTCGAAAACATGCTCTCGATTTCGGAGATCATCACGCTCGCGGGTATTGAACGTAAGGAATCGCGCGGCGGTCACTTCCGCGAAGATTATCAAGCGAAATCCGACGAGTGGGCGAAGTGGAACCTGCGCGTCACCAAGGGTCCGGATGGGCGCCCCAAGATCGAAAAGATCCCGGTTGTGCCGCTCACGGATGACTTGAAGGCTGCGATCGAGGAGGGTAAGTAAATGGCGGACACAGCAACATTTCGCATTTGGCGCGGCGAACGCGGCACTGGCAAGTTCGTCGACTATAAAACCGAAATCTCCTCCGGTATGGTGGTGCTCGATGCCGTGCATCGCGTGCAGGCCACAGTGGCCAACGACATGGCCGTGCGCTGGAATTGCAAGGCCGGCAAGTGCGGTTCGTGCTCGGCGGAAATCAACGGCAAGCCGCGTTTGATGTGCATGACGCGGCTCAATCAGCTCGATCTCACGCAGCCTGTGACGATCGAGCCCATGCAGACGTTCCCCCATGTGAAAGATCTGGTGACGGACGTTTCGTGGAACTACGAAGTCAAGAAAAAGATCGCGAAGTTCAAGCCGCGCAAACCGGATGCCGCCGATGGTTCATGGCGCGTCCAGCAGGCCGACGTGGATCGTCCGCAGGAATTCCGCAAGTGTATTGAATGTTTCCTGTGCCAGGACGTGTGCCACGTTCTGCGCGATCACCATTTGCACGACGAGTTCATCGGTCCGCGCTTCCTGATCTACACGGCGCAAATGGAGATGAATCCGATCGACACCGGCGACCGAGTGCCCGCTCTGAAGGAAGACTTCGGTATCGGCTATTGCAACATCACCAAGTGCTGCACCAAGGTCTGCCCGGAAGAAATCAAGATCACCGATAACGCGATCATTCCACTGAAGGAACGCGTGGTCGATGTGTTCTTCGATCCGCTCGCAAAGATGTTCAAGTAAGTTGTTCTGTTGCTCCCTTGCGCCTCTCGAAGCCCCCTCCGCTTCGGGAGGCGTTTTTGTTTTGAGTCGTGCCCGTTTGACCGCCGCCCCAGGAATGACTAACGTGGAAGTATGCGCGTTCCCGTACTACGCATTCTCGGCCCAGTTCTGTTCGCCGCCGTACCTCTGCTCGCGGCTGGTGTGCAGGAGCCCTCCGCTTCGCAGATCGACGACATCATCCAAAAGTTCGCGGCCAAGGAATCCGACTTCTCGAAGGCGCGCGAAAACTACACGTATCGCCAGACTGCGCGCATTCAGGAGCTCGACGATTCCGGCAACATCACGGGTCGCTGGGAAACTGTCTCCGACATCGTGTTCGCGGGCGACGGAAAACGAACGGAAAAAGTGGTACGTTCGCCTGTGCCGACGCTGCACAACATCCTGCTGACTCCCGAAGATATGCAGGACATGCAGAGCGTCCAGCCCTTTGTATTGACTTCGTCCGAGCTGCCCAAGTACAAGATCCGCTATCTGGGGCATCAGAATGTCGACGAGATCGGATGCTATCTGTTTGCTGTCAGACCCAAAAAACTGGACGCGGGGCAACGCTACTTTGCGGGAGAAGTCTGGGTGGATGATCGCGACCTGCAAATCGTGAAGTCCTACGGGCGGGGCCTGGGCACCACCAGCAAGAAGGGCGATAACCAATTTCCGAAGTTTGAAACCTATCGCGAGCAGATCGATGGCAAGTATTGGTTTCCCACCTACACGGTGGCGAACTCGACTCTGCACTTTCAGACCGGCGATCAGCGCATGCGCCAGACGATTCGATACGAAGATTACAAGCAGTTCAAATCCGACGTAAAGATCACCTTCGGCGACGAGGTGAAAGACGAACCGAAGGCTGCGCCAAAGCCTGTGAAATAGAAGTTATAGCGCGTTCGAATCGGTCAGGCGGCGAGCGAGTTCGGCGCGATTGAGCCAAAAGTCTCCGATGCGGGCGTTCGTCTCCGGCCCCTTTGCGAACTCTTGCGCCGCCGTTGCCCGCAATTCTTCGGCGAGGGCGCGCTGGCCAGCGGCATCATCGTGCGGAGCCAACTGCAGGGCGGTTTCCAGATTATGGTTTTGCCGGAGCTTATCGTCCAAGACCTCACGCGCCGCCGCCACCTTCGCGCGCTCCATCAGTTGCAAGTAGAGCAGGTCGAAGGCAGGCACGTAACGGGGATTGACCCGGATCGCCGCACGAAGATGCGCTTCCGCCTTCGCTTGATCGCCATTCTCGAAGTAAATGGCCGCAAGCTGCGTGCGTAGATCGCCGTCTTCGATGCGTGCGAGTCCGCTTTCCATGACGTCTATGGCCTCGGTGTTGCGGTGCCGTTCGACTAAAACGAGTCCGGCGAGTCGGAATCCCGTGGGCCGATCAGGCCAGCTTTTCAGCAGGTTCTTCGTTCGGATCTCCAGCTCGCGCAAGCGGGTGACGGGACGTCCAGGATCGGCGAAATAGATTTGATACGTAAGGTCCGCGAGATGTTCGGCGATCTCGGCGCGATCCGGCAATAGCTCAGCCGCGCGGATTAGCTCTTCATCGGCGCGCATCGAATTTCCAGTGGCGAGATACACGCGAGATAATCCCTCATGCGCTTCTCCGCTGCGCGCGTCGATGTTGATTGCCTTGCGATAGCGCAGCTCCGCCACTCGATAGTCTGCGGTTTTCAGTGCCGAGTTGCCCGCGGCCAGTTCCGCGGCGAATCGGTTCCCCCCAACGATTCCGCATCCTGTCGCGGACACGATGGTCACCGCGACCAGCGCCATAAGCGAGTGGTTGATCGTGCGCGTCGAAAGTTTCGACGGGCTGAATAACGGAGTGTTTCCGGGCAGACTGACCAGAATCGGGATGTTCCCCAAGAGCCCAATATGGCTGGTGGTCCGGATCTTCGGCGCAGACACGAAGCTCAGGAAGGCAAGAGCATTGCCCAAAATCGCCCCGCATACGGAGCCGATGGCCAGAAGGAACATTTCCGTGGGCGTTTCCGGACGCAGCGGCAGCGTGGGAGGTTCTACCAACTCTGCGGTTTCTCCATGGCCGTGGCGTTCCACGTCGGACGACAAATGCGATTCCTGCTGGCGATGAGCAACTCGGCATACTGCGTTTTGGCGGCGTCATATTCACGCATCAATTGCAGGCGCGCGTGTTCCACTTCCGGTCCCACGGCGAATTGTTTTCGGATCTTGGTGATCTCCGCATTTAAACGGTTTTGTTCCGTCCGTTGGCGACGGCCCAGCAGTCCGAGGGCGAGCATTCCTCCGCCAATCATGGAGAGAGAGGATGCTTCCGGAGTTGGTGACGCAGGGGTGCCGGTTCCTTGTGCGGAGAAACCAAACGTCAAAGTCGTGGTTCCGGTAGCGGGCAGCGTGACCCCAGACGGGATAAACGTCCCGCTCAAGATCCAACGGCCGATGGAATCAGCTCTAAATACGAGCGCTTGTCTCTGATTTGTCGTCGTGGTGCCGCCCGCGGAATTGCTTGCCGAAAGGCTGGTTTGTCCGAGTGGGTTCAAAATCGTGATTGCTCCGGAAACGCCTGTAAGAGCAAGGTTATTCACGGTGAAGTTGGCGGATTGGCCGTTCGCCGGCGACGTAGCGGACGCAAAGAAGGAACTCGGGTTGGTTGTCCAAGTGGCGTTCGCGACTCCAACGCCTCCTGTGGGATTGTGACTCGATTGGATCATGCTAGCGCCTACGGCAATGGCCGTTGTCAGCGTATTCGTGCCTCCAGCGTACGTGATTGTGAAGGCGTCACTTTGACCTTGCCCATTCCAAGTGGTGGTGTTCGAGACGCTCGTAGCGGTGCTGGCGTCCCCTTCTTTCACCACGATTGTCCCGCCCGCGGAACTCATCTGGGCGTTAATCAACACGCCGAGGTCAAAATTCGCGGCAGAGCAGGGAAGCGCGATGGAGGCAAGCGTAATCAGCGCACGGACAACGCGTGTGCTGGGTACGTCACCCAGGCCACGGATTCGTGCCGTATATCTGAACTTTCGGCAGGATACGAAAAGTGCTTTAAATCCTAAACCATTATGAAAAATCTACGAACCGCGATTGTATGGTTGACGGAGCTAAGGCGCAGACCTGACATCGCGCCTAAAATGTGCCCCTCTTTTCCTACTGCCATCGGGCGATGCAAAGGTTTGGTCGGCATCCAGCGATCTGCCAACGAGAAAAGCCCCGGCAAAGATCCGTAATGGATCTCTACCGGAGCTCGGTCTCTAAAAACGCCCGGCGACGACGCTCGCTGGATTTAGAAGGTAGCCTTCAGCGCGAATTGTACGCTGCGGGCTCCTCCGTTGGTAGACGTGATGACACCAGCCTGCGGATTCCGCGTGCTGGCGCTGTTCCATAGAAGATTCGTCGGCAGGCCGTAATTGGCGTGGTTCAAGAGATTGCTCGCTTCGGCGCGGAACTCCAACACAAACTGTTCGGAAATCTTGCTGATGGCCGTACGCTTGAGTAGAGCGGCGTTGACGTTTGTGAGGCCCGGAGCAATGGCCGTATTACGGCCCAGATTTCCGAACGTCCCCACCGGATTCAGTGCGAACTGGTTGACGTCGAACCAGCCATTCACGTCGCCCAGAATCGGATTCTGGTTTCCTCCGGGGATCAGGTTCGGATGACCCGGAGCATTTTTGCCCACGACGCCCGAGCCGGTTTGGTCAAAGCCATCGAAGATGGTAAACGGATTGCCGGTCTGGGCGGTAAAGACGCCGCTCAGTCTCCATCCTTTCACGAACTGGTTTTGCGCGAAGGGCAACTCGTAAATGCCGTTGATTTTGAGAACGTGCGTGTGATCGAAGTTGGAACGCGCATGATCCAGGGCCATGTTGAACGGGTTGGAATATTGATTGCCGCCCGTGGGGCCGGCGCTATCCGGACCCTGATCGCCCGAGCCCGTGTCCATCGACTTCGAGAACGTGTAGGACACCTGCGTCTGGAAGTGGTTCGCGAAGCGCCGATTCAAGCTGGCCTGCAGCGAGTTGTAATTGGAGTTCGCGTTTGTGGTGCGCATTTCCAGAATGCCGAAGTTCGGATTCGGCCTCACGTTGGGAATCACGATTCCGCTCGCATTGAGCACGGGAAAATTGTAATCGCGGGTGCTGATCAAGTGGGTCCCCTTGGAGCCGACGTAGGCGACGCTGAAAACGGTTCCCCGTGCGATTTCGCGCTGGATGCTGAGGTTGTACTGCATCATGTACGGTGTGCGGAGCTGGTCGAAGTAGTCCAGGCCGAATTGTCCCGTGGTCGGCACGCCGGCGCTGATTGCGCCACCCGAGAGCGGTACCGGCCAGCCGAGGTTATCCGTCGCACTGATGGGCGTCACGGTCACACTCTGATACGGCGCATTGTTCCAATAGGAGTTCAACCAGATGTGCGCCGTGAGCTCGTTATAGAACATGCCGAAACCGCCGCGTATGGACGTCTTGTGATCCGGGAACGGATCGTAGGCAAAGCCAATGCGCGGCGCGAAATTCTTCGTGCTGGGGTTGTTTGGCATCACCGTCGGAACGGGCACGAAATTGGTATTGGATTTCAAATCGGTGACGTTGGTCAGATTGTTGTGACGCTCGCCAGGATTGCTGAGCCATTCATAGCGCACACCCAGGTTCAAGGTCAGCTTGCGCGTAATCTTCCATTCGTCGTTGATATATGGCATGAATTGCGTGGACACCGCATCGCGGTAGTTGTCCAGGTGTCCCGGGACGCTGGCCGCAAGTTGGCTCGGCAATGCCTGCAGGAAATTCAGGATATTGTTGAAGGTCCACTGGGCACCCGTGTTGCCCTGGTTGGTGAAATCGGCAACCACGGCGTACAGTGCTCCAAACTTGATGCTATGCGCGCCGTGCGTCCAGATCACGTCGTCCATCGCTTGATAGGTTTGCTCCACCATACGATAGGGGACCAGATTAGTGGGTCCCAGCGTTAGCTTCGCTCCCAGAGCCAAAGTCTCCTGCGAGGCTCCAGGCGTGTTCACTTTGTCGAGGGCGGGAACGGGAGGCGTCGTTGTTTCCGCATTCTCGTAAGGACGCAGGAAGCTGACGCGCGCCAGGTTGATCAGAGTCGGCGAGATCACGTGATCTTCTTCGATGGTGACGAAGTGGTTGTGCGTGGTATCGGACTCGCCCCAGTAATTGGCGACGGTTGATCCATTCGGCTGGCTGGTCAGCGCCAGTGCCGTATCGCGCACGTAGCGGACGAACAAGGAGTCTTTCGGGGATAGCGTGTAGTCGAAGCGCGTTAGCAAATAGTCGTCGCGGTTCGACTTGGGGCTGACGCTCACAAAGTTTCCGATGCCTGCCGATGTCGACTGGCCCACCGGGAACAGCGCCATGATCGGAGCAATGGACGAAGGCACTCCGACATTGGCGTAGCTGCCGGGCGTTCCATCCACGGAAACCGAGTTACAAGCGTAGGTGATCGTCGCCCCCTTCGGATTCGCCACGGCACACGGAAGCAAGCCCACGTGCGCGTTGGCGTCGGGTACGCCCTGCAGAATGCCTTCCGCCTCGGCACCCTGACGGATGCCCTCGTAATTCACGAAGAAGAATGCCTTATTCTTTTTCACGGGACCGCCGAGGCTGGTGCCGAATTGTCCTTTGTGCGACGGCGGAGCAATCGCGATGCTATCGCCCGGACGAACAAACGTGTCGAACGTATTGCGCGCCGAAAGCATCGCGCTGTTGGTCAGATAGAAATACAGCGATCCGTGGAAGCTGTTCGTGCCGGATTTGCTGGCCGCATTCACGACGCCGCCGTTGCCGCCGAATTGCGCGCTATACGTGTTAGTCAGCGTCTGATAATCGCCCAGTGCTTCCAGCCCGAGTGTTGCCCCCGTGGCGGCCGATCCCGTGGAATGGCCGTTGTAGGTCGCCAAGTTTGTGTTGTCGATCAGGAACGAAATGCCGTTCGCGCGCGATCCGGAAATCGAGTAGTTTTCCTGACGTCCGTAGTTCGCGCCGCCCACCGAGGCAACGGCCGCAACGCCGGGAGCGAGCAGCAGTAGGTCCGTCTGATTGCGATTGCCCATCGGCAGCTCTTCGATCTGCGTACGCGTCACGGTGTTGGTGATCGCCGACGTCGTCGTATCCACTTGCGATACTTGCGCGTCCACCGTCACCACCTGTTGCGATTGGCCGACGGTGAGCACCACGTCGACAATGGCTTCGCCGCCGACTGCCGTTTCGATGCCTTTCTTAATCACCGTCTGGAAACCCGCCTGGCCCGCCTGCACTTCGTATTCACCGATGACGAGTTCCGAAGCACGGTAGCGGCCCTGGGCGTCACTGGTCAAGGAAACGACAATGCCTGTACCCACGTTCTTCACGTCAACCTTGGCCCCCGTGACGATGGCGCCGGAGCTATCGGTTACGGTTCCGGAAATGATGGAAGTGCTGGTCTGTGCGACGAGTGACCCTGCCGCAACAAACAATATGACTGCGGCAGCAATGGACTGCAGCATAGACGAGCTGATCTTCTTGGCGGACATCAATAGACCCCCCTTTGGGCTATGATCCGGGCGCGAGAAACGAACTGCCACATTCTATTCTGGCAGTATGAAGATTCCGTTAAGCGTCGCGGGGCCAGGCAAACGCTGAAATGCCAGTACGATGCGGCATAAGAGTATCTGTTAAAATCGCGTACATCGCTTCGTTCCGAAGGAGATTCGTCCATGAGCATTACCTTGAAGGTGAACGGTAGCACGCATACGGTGGATGTCGACCCATCGACGCCGCTGCTCTACGTCCTGCGAAATGACATTGGATTGCAAGGTCCGCGCTTTGGCTGTGGACTCGGCCAATGCGGCGCTTGCACCGTGATCATCAACGGCAACGCGACCCGCTCCTGCGTCACGCCGTGTTCCGCGGTAAAGAGCGAGGTCACCACGCTCGAAGGCATCGCCAAGAGTGGCAAGCTGCATCCCCTACAACAGGCGTGGATCGACGAGCAGGTTCCGCAATGCGGCTTCTGCCAAAACGGGCAGATCATGACCGCGAAAGCGATGCTCGATAAGAATCCGCATCCGACGGACGCACAAATTCGCGAGGGCATGAATCGCACGCTGTGCCGCTGCATGACGTACTACCGCGTGCAAGCGGCCATCAAGCGCGGGGCGAAGATGATCGCCGATGCCGGGACGGCGGAGAAAGAGGTGGTGGCGTGAAATCCATAACGAACGTTCAGATTGAAAATGAACTGCAGAAGTCCGCGCTGACGCCTTCGCGCCGCAATTTTCTGAAGACCGCTGGATTCCTGGCCGTCGGTATCGCGGCATCGAACGCGGATGAGATCGTCCCGTCGGCGAGCGCGCAAGCGCGATCGGGACCTTATATTGATCCCGATTATCACCAGCTCGATTCGTGGGTCGTGATCCATCAGGACGGAACCGCGACCTTCTACGTCGGCAAAACCGATTGCGGGCAGGGAACGGGAACGTCCTTCCGGCAGTTGATGTCCGATGAACTCGACATCGCCTATGACAAGACCACCTGCATCATGGGCAGCACGGACATCACCGTGGATCAGGGCGGTTCCGGCGGATCGACGGCCATGGAAAGAGACGCCTGGCCCATGCGCCGCGCCGCGGCCGAAGCGCGCCGCGTACTGCTGGATATGGGCGCGAACGAGCTCGGCGTGACCGTCAATCAAGTGGCCGTGAGCGACGGCGTCATTAGCGTGAAGGCCGATCCGGCGCGCAAGGTGACTTACGGGCAGCTGATCGGCGGCAAGAAATTCAACGTCACGCTCACGGGCAAAGACATCAACGCGGCCACAGGTGCTGCGCCGGTGAAGCCCGTGCAGGAGCACAAGATCGTCGGCAAGTCGCCGCAGCGTTACGATATTCCCGCGAAGGTTGACGGATCTCTCAAGTGGGCCGTCGATGTGAAGCTGCCCGGCATGGTGCATGCGCGGAACGTGAAGCCTCCGGTCGCGGGGGCCAAGCTGGTGAGCATCGATGAATCGTCCGTCAATAAGCTGCCGGGCTTCGTGAAGGTCGTGAGCAAGGGAAACTATGTTGCCGTCGTGTGCGAGCGCGAAGAGCAAGCCATCAAAGCGGCCAAGGCGTTAAAGGCGAATTGGGAAAAGCCTGCGACGGCTCCCTTCCCCAAGTCCGACGATTTGTTCACCTTCATGCGCGCGGCCACGCCGACGTCCACTGCGAAGCCGATTCTCGTCGGCAATCCCGACACCGCTTTTGCCGGCGCGGCGAAAGTCATCGAAGCCGACTACGATATCCCATTCCAGGGCCACACTGCGATCAGTGGAGCCCATGCCACGGCGGATCCGTCGAATGGCCAGATGACGATCTATTCGAACGACATGAAGTCCTACGGCATGCGCCGCGGGGTTGCGACGTTCCTCGGCATCCCGCAGGAGCAGGTGCGCGTGGTGTGGATGGAAGGTCCGCAAGGCTACGGACGCACCGCGGCGGACGATGCCGGATGCGAAGCGGCCTACATCGCCAAAGAGATTGGACGGCCCGTGCGCATGCAGTGGATGCGCGACGAAGAAACCGCGTGGGATTCGAAAGCTCCGGCGTTTGCGGTGAAGGTGCGCGGAGGCCTCGATGCCGCAGGCAATCTATTGGCGCTCGACTATCACGCGATTTCCGCGGACTACAATCACCTCGGCTATAACGAGCCGGATAGCGTGTTGATCGCGCAGCTGATGGGCGTACGGCGAAATCCCGTGCCTGCGGGCAGTTCGGCGACGCCCTCGGAAATGTACGCGATTCCGCACCGCCGTATGGCCGCCTCCGTCGTCAGCTTGCCGCTGATTTGGGAAACGCCGGTGCGAACGGGCAATCTGCGCGATCCCAATGGTCCGCAGTCCACGTTCGCTGCGGAATCGTTCATCGATGAACTCGCAGCCGCGGCCAACGCGGATCCCTACGAGTTCCGCATGAAGATGTTGACGGCCAGTACGACGGAAGACGCGACGTTTCGACGCGCACGCTCCATTGCATGCCTGAAGGCCGTGGCCGATCTGTATGGATGGGATCGCCGTCCTTCACCGAAGGCGCGCGCCACGGGCGACATTGCCACCGGACGCGGACTTGCTTATACGTTCCGCAATAACACGGTGGTGGCGCAAGTAGCCGAAGTGGAAGTGAATCGCCGCACGGGACACGTGTGGGTGAAACGGCTCGCGTGTGCGCACGATTGCGGATTGGTGGTCAATCCCGAATCTCTGCGCCATACGATTGAATGCGCCATGCTGCACTCGCTCAGCCGCACGTTGCATGAAGAGTGCCAGTTCGATGGCGCGAAGACTACGGGCGTGGATTGGATCACGCATCCCACGCTGACCCACGCCGATACGCCGGAAAAGATCGACGTCGTGCTGGTGAACGGCGATCCGAATCCGAATCGTCCGGATCTAGCTCCTTATGGCGGCGGTGAGACGGCCTGCAAGCCGTTGCTCGCTGCTGTCGCCAACGCCATTTACGATGCCACCGGCGTTCGCCTGCGTCGCGTGCCGTTCCGTGCTCCGCGCGTGCTGGCCGCGTTGCAGACGGCGAAGGCCTAACTCGCCGACTGCGTTTTCAGGACAATACATCAGGACCAGGCAACGACCAAGATCCAAGAAGATCTCCTATGAAAAATAAAATCGTCATCTGTTGTGTGGCAGTCGCGCTGGCCGCTGGAAACGCCCCGGCACAAGCCGTGAAGGATGTCCGCGCCGTATTGGAAGCGTCCATGAAGGCCATGGGCGGTGCGAATCTGAAAACGATTCGTTACTCGGCCAACGGTTGGTCCTCGCGCATCGGCCAGACTTACGGGCTCGCGGAAGATTGGCCGCACTACGAAGTCGCCGATTACACGCGCGCGATCGACTACGACGCCCAGTGGTCGCGCGAGGACTACACGCGCCGCCAAGGCAAGTATCCCTTGCTGGGACGTCCTCCCATGCTCGACGAAAAAATCACGTCCATTGTTAGCGGCAACTTCGCCTGGGATATGCAGGGCGACAAACCCGTGCCGCTCACGAGTCTTTATCTCGATGGCGTGACCTACTCGGACCTGCGCAAGCTGGAACTCGCCATCACGCCTCACGGATTCTTGAAAGCGGCGCTCGCGGCGAAGGATGCCACGGCCATCACGCTGCCGATCGTGGGAGCCTCAGACGCGGGCCTGTCGGCGTTTGGACGCAAAGTGACAATTGTCGCGTTCACGATGGGCAAGTACCGCATCAACGGCACCATCAACGATCAGAACCTGGTGGAACTCACCGACACATGGTTTCCGAATCCCGTTTACGGCGACATGGATTTCGAATTCCGCTACACGAAGTACAAGAGCTTCGACGGCGTGCAATTTCCTACGTTGCTGCACGTGCACCAGGGCGATCCTCGTCTGAACCCTGCGCACAACTATTACGAGTACTTCGTGACGGACGTAAAGGTGAACGCCCCCGTGGTGACGATCCCCGTCCCCGATGCCGTGCGCAGCGCGACCATCGCCCCGGTGAAAGTGGAGAGCCAGAAACTCGCCGATGGCGTGTGGCTGCTCGGCGGAGGCAGTCACAACAGCATGCTGGTGGAGTTCAAAGACTTCGTCACGGTTGTGGAAGCGCCAAACAATGAGGCCCGCTCGCTTGCCGTGATCGAAGAAGCCACGCGCCTGGTTCCCAATAAACTCATCAAGTACGTGGTCAACACGCACCATCATTTCGATCACGCGGGCGGTCTGCGTACGTATCTTTCGCAAGGCACCACGGTGGTCACGCATGAATCGAACAGGCAGTATTACATGGACATCATGTTCTATCCCGCCGGGCGCGAACTGCAGCCGGATCGCATGTCTTTTTACAGCCCCATGTACATGATCAGTCGTCGTCCCGCTCCTATAGAGACCGTCGCGAGCTTCGCCGGCGGGCCTGGCGGAGGCGCCGCGCAGTACAACATCACCGATGGCGAACGCATCCTGCAGATCTTCCATGTCCAGGACATGGCGTACGAGTTAGAGACGCCATCCATCGCGCAGGGCAATCACGCCGCCGACATGTTGATGGTCTATCTTCCGAAAGAAAAGATCCTGTTCAATGCCGATCTCTACACGCCACCGGCAGCAGGCGCTGCTGCTCCCGCGGCCACTCCCGCCATGCGGACGCTGTATCAAAACATGAAGAAGCAGAAGCTGGACGTCGCCCAGCACGTGCCGGTTCACGGACGCGTTGGTAGCAACGACGACTTCTTGAAGATTGTCGGCCGCTAGACCGCGTCTAAAGAACGTCCGCGAAGCCGCGCTTCAAGTGTCGGAAGAATAATCCACCGACGATGAACACGGCCATCGAATAGGCCGCCAGCACGGCCATCTCCTGCCAATCCGGCCACGTCGTCAGGAATAAGCGTTCGCGATACGCGCGCACCACCCAGGACATCGGGTTCCACGTAATCAGCGGGCGGAACCGCTCCGGCACCTGTTGCTCGTTGATCATGATGGGCGTAATCCAGAACCACAAGGTCATTACGACGGCCAGGATCTGCGCCGTATCGCGCAAATACACGTGCAAGCTCGCGGCGATCCATCCCACGCCGACCGCCAGCAGTCCGATAAACAGCATGTAAATCGGCAGCAACAAAATCATCGGGCTCACGGCCTTCACTGTGAACGCCGTGGCCACGACCAACAGCACCAGCGCGATCATGTGCTGGATCAACGACGATAGAAATATCGACACCGGAACCACTTCGGCCGGGAACACCGTCTTTGTAATCAGCATGGAATTCTCCACCATGCTCGAAGCCGAGCGCGTGACCGTTTCACTGAAGAGCAGCCACGGCAGGACGCCGCAGAACAAGTGCATTGTGTAATTCTGCGTCACGGCGCCCGGCGGCAGCTTCACTTTCAGGCAGACCTGGAAGATGAAGATGTAGCTCGCGAGCAACACCAGCGGATGCACCACGCC
>CAITIX010000240.1 GCA_903892565.1 uncultured Acidobacteriia bacterium | reverse complement strand
GCCTGCGAATGCCGCGATGCAGCCGATTTTGGTAGAGCGCGAGCGGTTGCAGATCCAGGGGAAGCTGGTTGCAGTGCATCGCCGGTACTAAAAAACCCGGATGAAAACGACTGCCAAGCGCGTGCTTCCGAAAACGGTAGACGAGTATCTGGCCCAGGTCCCGGAACCGGCGCGCAGCAGCTTGCAGAAAGTTCGGACCGCGATTCGGTCCGCTGTCCCGAAAGAGGCAACCGAGACCATCTGTTATCGGATGCCGATGTTTAAGTACAAAGGCATGGTGATCGGATTTGCCGCCTTCGCGCAACATTGCAGTCTGTTTCCCGGGCATCTCTCTGCGTTTGCCGCGTTCGCGGACGAATTGACCGCGTTTGAAACAAAGGCCGGGACCATCCGATTCCCCGTGAATAAGCCTCCATCCGCGGCGCTCGTGAAGAAGTTGGTGCGTGCGCGGGTGGCCGCGAACGAAGACAAAGCAGCGCGCAAGAAAACGAAACGCTAGTTCGGAGAAATAGTAAATGAGCTTGGATGCCCTTGGAATTGTCAGCCGCGATCTGGCGCGATCCGTCGCGTTTTATAAAATCCTCGGCATAGAACTGGAACAGAAGGGCGGCCCCGATCACCTGGAAGGTTCCACACCGAGCGGCGTGCGGATCATGCTGGATTCCGTCGGCTTAATGAAGCAACTGCACCCAGGTTGGCAAGAGCCGACAGGATGCGGCGTGATTCTTTGTTTTGTCCAGAAGTCGCCGCAGGGCGTGGACGAGTTGTATGCCAAGGTGCTGGCTGCAGGCTTTCAGGGCGTCATGGCTCCGTGGGACGCATTCTGGGGGCAGCGCTATGCGTCTGTCTCTGACCCGGACGGGAATCAGATCGATCTGTTTGCAGCGTTATAGCCGGCGTTGATGACATGAAGCTCCAAACCTGGATCGTCCTGCTGCGCGGCGTCAATGTGGGCGGCAACAACAAGCTGCCCATGAAAGACCTCTCCGCGCTGCTCGAATCCCTCGAATTGAGCGACATCAAGACTTACATCCAGAGTGGCAACGTCGTCTTTCGCGGCCCCAAGGGTCCGGCCTCGAAACTCGCGACGACCATCGCTGCAGCGATCGAAGACACCTTCGATTTTCGTCCAGCGGTGATCGCGATCAGCAAAGAAGACTTCGCAAGGGCAGCCGAGGCGAATCCGTTTCGCGAAGCGGAGCAAGAACAGGACAGAAAAACGTTGCACCTGTTTTTTCTGGGGGAATCGGCGGGAAAAGCGGGCAAGCTGGATATGGACGCGGCGGGTTTGGACTCCGTGAAAACTCCGAGCGAGCGATGGCAGAGGATCGGCTCCGTCTTTTATCTGCACACGCCCGAAGGATTCGGCAATTCGAAACTCGCGACGAAGATGGAGCGTTATTTAGGTGTACCGGCTACAGCGCGCAATTGGCGAACGGTGTGTGCGTTGCGCGAGCTTGCCGACGAAGTCGAGTGATCACTCGTACACTTTCGGGTCGAGTCCCTTACTACGCCCCCTCCTTCAGAGTCGGGGTTCAGTGCTAGTTTTGTTGAGAGTGCCGGTTTTCTCGACGTGTTCAGCACCGAACCGCGACCGTCAGGGAGCGGACCAGATGAGAACGTTTTCTTTGCGACAGGCCACTCGTTAAACCGCAATGCCCACACGCCACAACTGATACGCGATGGCTTGGCGCACGTACAACCATTGCCCGCGCCATCCCGGATTGGGCTGCGAAGGACGGGGCGATCCGTAGACCTGAACGCCACGCGATTCCATCATCTTCTTTACGCGATAAATATGATAGCCGTCGCTCACCACGATGCAGGATTTCAGGTTCATGCGGTCCATGATTTCCGCTGCGGCCGCAGTTTCTTCTACAGTGGTGGCGCCTTGGTCTTCCACAAGAATGTCCTCCGAAGGGACGCCGTGCTGGCTGAGATACGCGCGGCCCACGGCGCCTTCCGTGAACGATGGATCTCCGCCCGCGCCACCCGTCGTCAGAATGCGCGGGGCCATTTTCTGTAGATACAGAAACAGCGCATGATTCAGCCGGGCTTGCAGTACAGGAGAAGGACGACCGCGATATTCGGCCGCGCCCAGAACCATAATGACGTCGGCGTGGCGCACCTCATCGGTCTCCGATTGGCGGCGGATATCGGAGGCAACAGACAGAGCATTCACCGCGAATATCGCGGCGATCAGGAGCGCTCCGGCTGTCATCGGGATCCAGGGCCGAGTCATCTGCGTTATGCTGGGCTTGGCGAGAAATCGGTCTTCTCGCCGCGGGTGGTGAGGAACTGCCTTGCCGGCCACCCGGCCTTTCCTCCAATCTGGGCTTTGACTCATTGTATACGTGGATTCCCTGGGCGATCACAACCCGCTGGTAAAGCAAATCCGTCGCGCTGTGGCGCACGGGACTCTCACGGAAGACGGATACGCCGTCGCCGAAGGTCCGCACTTACTGGAAGAGGCACGCAAGGCCCGCTGTGAAATCCGCGCCGTGATTGTTTCCGAGAGCGCGAAGCCCGAAGTGGCAGCCGAATTATCGCGTCTCCCTGAACTGCGCGAAGTCAGCGAGAAAACGTTTCGCACACTGTGTTCGACGGAGACGCCGCAGGGCGTGCTCGCTCTAGTGAAGCCTCCGGCGGCGGACTTGGCGACGATGCTGACAGGTGTTGCGCTGATCGCGATTCTCGACGGTGTGCAAGATCCAGGCAACGCGGGCGCGATTATTCGTGTGGCCGAAGCGTTCGGAGCGACCGGCGCAATCTTTCTAAAGGGCACCGTGGATCCGTTTCATCCGCGAGCGCTGCGCGGAGCGGCGGGGTCTTCGTTCCGCCTGCCGATTGTTCGCGGCATCGATCTCGATTCGCTGCAGGACTTGCGGATTTACGCGGCTATGCCGCAGGCATCGGCGTCGCTGGAAGTCCGCAGCGCGGATTTCATTGGCGCTTGTGCCATCGCGATTGGGAGCGAGGGACGAGGGATTGGCAAGCGGCTGGCGGAGCGCGCCGTTGCGGTGCACATCCCGACGCGCAAGGTGGAATCGCTGAACGCAGCGGTGGCGGCGGGCATTCTCTTTTACGAGGCTCGACGGCAAAGAGACGAGACGCAAGCTGGTGCGCAATGAGCCTGTTCGATGCAACTCCTCCGGAACACGAAGGCCGCGACGGCGAAGCCGGTCAGCGCCGCCCTCTAGCCGAACGCATGCGGCCAGAGAAGATGGAAGAATACGTCGGCCAGCAGCACATCCTTGGTCCGGGCAAGCCGCTCCGCGCGCAGATTGACCGTGACGAACTGCAATCGCTGATCCTGTGGGGACCTCCGGGTGTGGGCAAGACGACGCTCGCGCGGCTGATCGCCCGTCTCACGAAGTGCGATTTTGTGCCCTTTAGCGCGGTGCTGAGCGGCATTAAGGAAATCAAGGCCGTGATGGCCGATGCCGAACGTGCGCGGCGGCTGGGACACAAGACCGTTCTGTTTGTCGACGAGATTCATCGCTTTAATCGCGCACAGCAGGACGCGTTTTTGCCTTACGTGGAGCGCGGCGACATTGTACTGATCGGCGCCACCACGGAGAATCCATCGTTCGAAGTGGTCTCAGCGCTGCTCTCGCGGGCAAAAGTGTACGCGCTGCGCGCGCTGGAGCCCGAGGAAATCGTCATACTTCTGGAACGCGCACTGCGTGCGCTCCAGCTCACCGCCGAACGCGAGTTACTGGACCAAATTGCCGTGTATTCCAATGGCGACGCACGCACGGCGTACAACATTCTGGAACTGGCGGCGTCGGTGGCAAGAGATGGAGCCATAGAGCGCGAGGCGGTGGAATCCGCCATGGGTCGCAAGACGCTGCTCTACGATAAATCGGGCGAGGAGCACTTCAATCTGGTGTCCGCGTTGCACAAAAGCGTGCGATCTTCGGACCCCGATGCCGCGTTGTACTGGCTGGCCCGCATGATGGAAGGCGGAGAAGATCGCATGTACCTGGCGCGACGCTTAGTGCGCATGGCCGTCGAAGACATTGGGCTGGCGGATCCAAGAGCGCTGGAGCAGGCCATGGCCGCGCAACAGGCAGTGCATTTTCTGGGAATTCCGGAAGGCGACCAAGCGTTGGCCCAGATCACGATCTATCTGGCGGTGGCTCCTAAATCCGATGCCGCGTATCGCGCACTGAACACGGTGCGGGAGACGATCGCCAAGTCTCCGGCCGATCCCGTGCCGATGCAATTGCGCAATGCGGCGACCCGGCCGATGAAGGAATGGGGCTATGGCGAAGGCTATCAGCACGCTCATCAGTTCGAAAATGCGCTCAATTCGATGGAATGTTTGCCGGAG
This sequence comes from uncultured Acidobacteriia bacterium, assembly GCA_903892565.1. GTDB lineage: Bacteria > Acidobacteriota > Terriglobia > Bryobacterales > Bryobacteraceae > Palsa-187. The sequence continues at coordinate 3,157 of CAITIX010000240.1, read as the reverse complement.
AGGCTCCGCGGCACCGTGTTCTACGAGCCGACGGGTCGCGGCATCGAGGAACGCATCTCCTTGCGTTTAAAAGAGATCCGGGCGGCGCGCAAGAAGTCCTAGACCCTGGGTCCAGTTCCGAGTCACATCAGTACTGTTATCAAATAGGCCTGGTAACCCATTGTTCAACAAGCTCCTACGCGCGAAACTCGTTCATCGAGGAGCGTGGAGTGAGCACCAACGACACAGTTCAATCAGACCGCAGGCATTCGGATCGATTTCCGATTGAAAGAGAAGTACGCTACCGCGTCATGAATAAGCGCGGCGGCGATGAGGCCGGAGACGGCAAGACCCTGAATATTTCCAGTTCCGGGGTGCTGTTTACGACGGATCACATGCTTCTTCCGGGCCGCCGTCTGGAATTGTCGATCAGCTGGCCAGCGCAACTGAATAACAAGTGCGCGCTGAAGCTGGTGGCCCGCGGTCGCGTCGTGCGATTCGAAAAGGGCCGCGCCGCCATAGAGATTCAACAGTACGAGTTCCGCACCGCGTCGGCCAGTTTGGCAACCGCAGCCCCGGCAGGCACCCCAAGCGGACCGCAATTCGTGAATTGATCCAGTTCAGATCCAACGAGTTTTGTTTTCGAGTTGTAATTTCTCTCCTGTACCTCCCTTTGGCGCGTCGGAACGTTTCTGACGCGCCTTTTTCTATGAAGCGGCATCTCCGCCTTCTCTTGCGCCCTTCCGGGCCGGTTTTACGCCATTCACCCCTTCGCTCGTTGACCCGGCCTAAGGCAAACCGCTAACTTGGTAGTTCGGACCCCAACTGATGGCATGTTGTGACGAGATCGTTATTACGTCCCCTCCTTTACAGTCAGGGTTCGGTGCTGGCTTTGCGAAAAGGCCAGCCTTCGGCACCGAACCGCGACCGTCAGGGAGCGGACAAAATGATACCGATTTATTTGTGACGCGTCACTAGGCGCTAGGCCCACACCTGCAAACGATACATATGGGAAAGATATACGCAAAGTGGATGAACGATTGGGAGACCCGGTTATGCATGGTCTCGACCGATCGTGTCGTGCGCCCGTTCGAATGGGGCCTGGAGTGGACCGAGAAGTGGCCGGTGACGGAGCAGAACCCGCGCAACGGTCACGATGCCCCCAGCTATCTGCACCTGCTCAACCAGAAGGCGATGGCCTCGAGCGATGAATTTTTCGCGTACACGCCGCCCACCGATTTCCAGTTAACGGACAAGCTGCTGCGCTTCACCAGCGCTGTGGAGTCGCCACATCACGAAAATAATTGCGTGCATGGCCAGTGGTTCCCGGCCAAACACAAGCGGGGTGCAAGACGAGTGGCAGCCATCGTACTGCCGCACTGGAACGCCTCCGTCACGCAACACAACGCTCTTTGCGTCGGTTTGGCCAAACTGGGGATTTCGGCGCTGCGCCTGAGCCTTCCCTATCACGACTACCGAATGCCGGCGGAACTGAACCGCGCGGACTATGCCGTATCGTCGAACGTCGCACGCACCATCGACGCCACGCGCCAAGCCGTGATCGATACGCGATCCGTCGTGGATTGGTTGCAGCTGGAGGGCTTCGAAAGCATCGGGATTTGCGGAACCAGCCTGGGATCGTGTTACGCCTTTCTGGCGAGCGCGCACGACGCGCGATTAAAAGTGAACGTCTTCAATCACTGCTCCACGTATTTCGCCGATGTGGTGTGGGAAGGATTATCCTCCCGCCACATCCGGCAAAGTCTGGAAGGCAACATCACGCTGGAACAACTGCGCGAGGCGTGGAGCGTGATCAGCCCTCCGTTCTATTTGGAGCGCTACGCGGCACACAACAAGAAGTCTTTGTTTATCTACGCAAAGTATGATTCAACGTTCCCGTTACGCTTCTCGGAACAGGTCGTGGAACGGGCAAAAGAGCTCGGCATGGATCACAAGGCGGTTGCCCTGCCCTGCGGCCACTATACGGTGGGCCAAAGTCCTTTTAAGTTCTTGGATGGCTATCACATCTGCAGTTACCTGAAGCGCAATTTGTGATCCCGCCTAAGGGGTTTGCCGTGTCCCTAATGTAAAAGCCTGAACTGGTCGATAGCACCAGTGATGTTGTCCATATCAGATCCGAACCCTACACCGGTGCGCAAGACGAAGTCACAGTGGAGCCCCTCCGCAGGGAGACGCAAAGCCCTGCTCTCGGCGTCGATTGCGGCGCCAGTTGATCCGGGCGTTGCCCCGCAACAGCGGAGTGTGGAGCCAGCCACATTTATGTCGGCTACGTCCTCCAAGCCATTCCGCGTCGTCCCCAGAATGGGCGCAGAAGCACCCAAGGCTGAAGAAACACGCAACACTACGCAACAAGCGGAAACATCGGCACAGGCGCCCAGCGATCTGGTTCGTTTCAGCGAGGCGTTGAAAAATACGCGCAACGACGTGCAGAATGACAACGCAAAAGATGCAGCTCCGAAGGCGTTCGCCGCGGCTGCCGGTGCGGATCCAGTCAACGTTCTAGAGTTCAAGGCCACGTCGCGCAACGAATTTGAAGTGGTCTTGGGACGCCGCCAAATCGCCAGCTGTCTCTTCGCAGGCACGGTGTTGGTTGCGATTTTCGCAGCGGGTTCTTATTTCGCGGGCAAGATGTCCACACCGAGTTGTGCGGCGGCTGCATCATTGCCGACGAACGTCCCTATCCCTATTGCTTCGAGCCAGGATTCATCGATAATCGAGAAGACCACAAACGCGCAGGAAACTGCGGCATCGGTGAAGCAAAATGGATTTCCTTTCGTGGCAACCGCAGCAGCGAGTAGCGTCGGCATGCCGGACACGAGTTCCGCCACCGATTCTCCAGCTGGCCTAGCCGAGTTTCCGGTAACCGGCACATTGCCGCTCTTTGTCAATCCGCAACAAGGCGCGTTGTATCTCCAGATGGGAGCGCTCGACAAAAATATGTCCGCGATCGTCGCCGAGGGTTTGCGCGAGCGCGGCTATAAATCCTTCGTGGCACCAGGTGCGAGCGAAAAGCTCTATCGCGTGCTCGTCGGTCCCTTCGCCAATCCGGACGAATACAAACGCGTGAAGACGGAGACGGAATCCATTGACGTCAATGCCGTCGCGCGCGAAGTTCTTTCCAAACGGGCTGTCGCAAGCAAGTAGCGTCGCACCCAAG
>CAITIX010000239.1 GCA_903892565.1 uncultured Acidobacteriia bacterium | reverse complement strand
TGTCCTTTTCCGGATCGATGAATTTTGCCGGAGGATCGCCCGTGATGCGTCCCATCCAGACGCGGTCGGCGGCGTAGACGTGCACGAGCGTTCCAAGAACGCTTTTATCGGCAGTGGCGAAATCGCGCGTGAGCTCGTCGGCGGTCAAGGTGCCGGCGGCTTCGACCAATCGTGCGCTGGCCCAGCCCGAGTAATCGATGTGTGTGCGGAGGAGTTCCGGAGAAATGAGCATGGGACCATTTTCACATGTTGCACGGCGGAGTTGAGGCATCGTCGTGCGCGAACTTAATTGATAAACTGAGTTTTTTCGCGGTCTGCCGCGAGGGAGGATCCATGAACCGAATCGTAAACTTTAGTGGAGCCGTTGCGATTTCGTTTGCGGCGATAGCCCCATCGGTTTTCGCGCAAGCCACGCGGCCTCCGACGATCACTTCGATTTCGGTGTGCAGCCCCACGGGTGCGGGCGGACAAGGCAGTTGTCCTGGCGGTAGTTTCGACACGCACCTGCTTGTTCTCGCGCCGGATGGCAGCGGTCAGGCCATCAATGCCTATGAAGCCGCCGGGACTTCTGATGAGCATTCTTCCGTGTTTTCGCCGGGTGGGCTGGGGAACAATAGCGATTATCTATTCTTTGTTGGGGCTGGGACGAATTCGAATCCCGGAATTGCAGTGTCTGTCCTGTCCGGCGGCACCGGACCCGGCAAGAACGGCCAGTGGACCTTCGATGTTCCCAGAGCGGACGCGTACGGCGCGTACCCAAGTGGGTTCGGTCCGGTATTTCGGCAGCCGTTTGCGGAAAGCCAATGCCCTACGGTGGCCGATGGCAATCCAGCGCATCAAGACCAGACGTTCGATCTCAATTACGCTGCCGCAGGATCTGTGGTGCGAGATCCTACTGGTCCCGCGGGTAGCCTTCTCATGATTTACGAAGGTACGAATACGTGCGTTGGCGATAACGGAGGCAGCAGGCCCGGCACCGGAGCCTACGAAGTCACGGCCGTTGCAACGTCGCTCGATTACGGCAAAACGTGGCCCACGTATCGCGGCACACCGACGTTCTCGTTCGTTCAGATGCCGTCTAATAATAAGACGCAGGGTCCCAATTCTCCTTCTGGCGCAGTTGGCAGTGCAGTCTGCATTGGCAATGACTGCACGACAACGCCGCCTGCCGCGTACGGTCGCTATCCCGTGCTCACGCCGCCGACGTCGCTCGCAACATTAATGGCGACCGGACAAATCTTGACGTCCAACATCGGCGATTCACAAGTTTCCGCGTTTGTCGACGATGTGAGCGGAGCTCCCTCTCCTTACGTATACATCGTGCACAACTATCTTCCTGGCAGCGGCGGCAACGATTTAGGCATCGCGCGAGCTCAGCTCAACGGAGGCACGGCTCCACTGAGCTTTAGCAAGTGGAATGGGCAAGCTTTCAACGGACAAGCTTTCAACACACAAGGCATCGGAGGCGCCGAAGCATCGCTCCTGCCGAGCGGCGCTTACCAAAACTGCGGAGTGGCGTCGCAAGCGAGAACTGGTGGTTCGATCGAATACGTAGAGACGACGCAACAATATCTTTTGTTGTTCACGTGCCGGTCAGGCAGTGATCCGGCCAACGGTCCCGGCAGCGGAAAAGTGGGCGCTGCGTGGTTTTATTCCACGAGTACCGACATCTCTAACCCGGCGGGTTGGAGCGCGCCGCAGGAAGTCGTGGGATCGTGGAGCACGATTGACGGGTCCGGGGGCTGCGAATCCTACAAGGGATGGTATCCCACGATGATGTCGCTGGGGAGCAAAGTGGGTCATCTTTCTACCACCGGGTATGTGTTTTATTTGTGGGGTTGCGAAACGGGCGCCGGTACCGGAACTGCTCCACCGCGTCAGTACTCGTCGCGCATATTCATGATCACGACGTCGCAGACTTGTGTGTATTCGTTCAACGCCGGCGGCCAATCATTCCCGGCTACGGGAGGTAGCGTAACGGTCAGCGTCACCGCTCCCGCGAATTGTCCGTGGAGCGTTGGCCAGTTGCCTTCGTGGATCACGGTCACGGGAGCATCGTCAGGCACGGGACCGGGAAGCGTGACGCTGAGCGTCGCACCGAATGCGGGCGTGGATCAATCGGCGTCCATTACGATTGGCGGAGCTGCGTTCCTCGTCGAGCAGCAAGCGTCGCGCATCAGCGGACTCAATTTCATTGGATCGATGCCGCATTTGGCGGCGGAAGGTGGATGGTTGACGACGTTCACGTTCGTCAATAAGAGTTCGAGCACGGCCACGACGCGGACCAATCTATTCGCCCCAACGGGCTCGGCGCTGCAGCTTCCGATCGCATTGCCGCAGCAGAGCGCGATCAATGGCGATGTGCTGGCGTCGTCACTCGATCAAACGATCGCGCCGAACGCACAGTTCGTGATGCAGGCGACGGGTCCTGCGAACGTGGCGTATTTAGAGGGATCGGCACAGTTAGCGGCGACGAGTAATGTGGATGGCTTCGCGATCTTCCACTACAATCCGAACAATCAAGAAGCGGTGGTGCCGATGGAGACGCGCAATGCGGCGTCGTATGTGTTGCCGTTCGATAACACCAATGGCGTGCTGACGGGCGTGGCTTTGGAGAACGTTTCGGCGAACGGCGCGGTGATTCCCGTGGTCATTCGAGACGACACGGGCAAGGTGTTGTTGAACAGCACGATTACGTTAAACGGCGCGGGGCACACGTCGTTCGTCCTATCCACACAATTTCCGCAAACGACGAGTAAGCGTGGCACGATTGAGTTCGACACCCCAGCGAGCGGACAAATTAGTGTCCTGGGGATTCGTTACACGGGCGGAACGGTAACGACGATTCCAGTGTTGGCAAATGTGGGTAATGGCGGCGGCCTTATGGCGCACCTCGCGTCCGGCGCGGGATGGCAGACGACGTTTGTACTGGTGAATACCGGCGCGGCATCGGCCAGCGCGACGTTGAAGTTTTTCGGCGATACGGGCGCGGCGCTCGGGTTGCCGCTGACATTTCCGCAAGGTGGGGCGGCGACGACCACGTCCACGTACAACACGCCGATTCTCTCGGCAGGCGCGTCGTATTGGATACAGAGCTCGGGTCCGATTGCGAGTGCGTTGCTGACGGGATCGGCGCAACTCACTGCCACTGGCAATGTCGGCGGCTTTGTGATTTTCCGCTACAATCCGAACGGCCAGGAAGCGGTGGTGCCGCTTGAATCGCGCAACGCGAGTTCTTACGTGCTGGCGTTCGATAATACGGCAGGCACGGTGACGGGCGTTGCACTAAGCTCGAGCTCCACGCAAAACGCGAATGTTCCGGTGATCGTTCGCGATGATACGGGTGCGCAGATTGGCGGCACGACTTCGATCCCACTGAACGCCAACGGACATGCGTCATTTACGCTGGATCCCACGCACGGATTTCCGGCGACGGCGGGCATCCGCGGGACGTTGGAGTTCGTCGCGCCACTCGGCGTGCCCATCAGCGTGCTGGGCATTCGCAGTCCTCCGGCGTTGACGTTTACCACGCTGCCGGCACTCGTAAAATAAGCCTTGGGCTTTTCCTCGGTTTGACGATCGAGTTGGAGGCCGTGCGGCCGGATAGCTCCCGTATTGTCGGGCATCCGGAAGTTGGCCCTAGCCTCCGCTACTGGAAACTGACCCAC
>CAITIX010000238.1 GCA_903892565.1 uncultured Acidobacteriia bacterium | reverse complement strand
GTTTTCGACAAAGATGACGTGGTTCTGGTCCTTCTGCGACTCCGGCGTTTCTACGGGCATCAGAGCGATGATGCGCTTGCCGTCCGGTGCGACGTCGTAGTTGGAGTAGCTTAGCTGCGAGTCCAGTAGTTGTTTTTCCAGCCACATTTTCGGTTTGTCCGCCACAAAGGAATCGCCTTTGGCCGCGTAGTTGACCACGAAAATCCTGCTGCTGTCTTCGTTTCGATAGAACAGTTCGTGTCCCGTGCCGGAGAATCTTGGGTAGACGCCGCCGTCGTTCGAAACCTGCCATTTGCTGCCGTTGTCCGGAAAAGATCGCACATAGATCTGGTAGCTGCCGGATTCATCGGAGGCGTAGGCCACCCAGTGCCCATCGGGCGAGAAGGCTGCCCAACGCTCGTTGAACTTTGTACGGAGGAGCGGCGCCGGCTTCCCGGCCTTAAGGCCGGCTGCGCCGATTTCGACAGGCACGGTCCAGAGATCATAACCCACGCCAGAAATGAGCTCGTAGTAAGCCAGAGTTTTTCCGTCCGGCGTAAAAGACGTCGGGCCTATTTGGCTGTTGCTTTGAACCAAAAGCTGCGGCTTCCCTCCACCATCTGCCCGAGTCCACAAGAGGCCCTCGCCTACTCTGCGATAGACGACGAATTGGCCGTCCGGCGTCCACAAGGGGTACTGGCCACCATCGAAACTGAGCCGCGTCGTCGTATCCCGTCGCATATCGTAGGCCCACGTGTCGGTAATCGAATAAGCCACACGGTCGCTGCCCGGCGAGAGCTTCAGATACATAGACACATCCGGTTTCGCCGGCAGCGTTTCCGCTTTCCCGGACGAATCCAGCCACTGAATCGTTCTTTGGTGTTCTACCGATCCTCCGCCCCTTCGGTATACAAGGGTCCCGGGACCAGTTGGCCCGTCCGCGAAGCTCACCTCTGCGGTTCCACCTTGCGAATAGGCCACCCCATCCAAAACCCTGACGGGAGTGCCAAGTGTTTCCAAGGTTTGCGGATCAAAAGGAACGGCGTAGAGGGCTCCTTTACTCAAGAACGTCAGGTGCCCGGTGCTGCCGTACGTCGGCACATACCTGGCGTAAGAACCACCGCGATGCAGGACCTTCCGTCGATGGCCTGGACCTGAAAGCGTCGTTACCGCGATATCGGCCCCATCCAGATCAGTGTTGCTCACGAATCCGGTATATAGCACCGCTTTGCCGCCGGGTAGCATCTGAGGGTAACGTTGCGTGGTTTCCCCTTCCTCCAACCGCGTAAGCGCGACCGGGGCGCCTCCGTTCTCGGGAATCTGCATGAGCGGACCTGAGGCTTCCAGGGTTGCGGCAATTAGTCCATTATCGCCCCAAGCTCCCCCGCGGCCGCTGCGGGCGTCGCACAAATCAATTGCCGCGCCGCCGTCTACTTCGATCTTTTTCAGCTTCGTAGCGGTGAAAAAGCCAACCCACTTGCCATCCGGCGAAAAGAACGGAGCAAAGCCTCCGTCCGTACCGGGGATCTCTCTAGCGGTCAGTTCGTCCAATTCGCGTGTATAGAGCTTCCGATTTGAGACATAGACGAGTCTTCTCCCGTCGGGTGAAAGGATTGCGCTTGCTCCCCAAAGGGACTGCTGGGAACCCGTGCCGAGGTCGACTTCGAACATCGTGAGCGGTTTGAGTGGCGCGGGTTGCGTCGCGCGGTAGTAACCGATGCCGAGGGCGATGGCGGCGATGGCGAACACGGCGGCTGCGATGCTCACAGCACCGAACCGCGAATGTAAATGAGCGGGCGTTTGGCCGGGCAAAAGCCCGGCTGCCGCCTGAAAGGCCGCCCCACCAGGCGTTCCACGATCCAACAGTAAATCCCAATCACCGATGGATTGAAGGCGCTTCTTCGGATCTTTCTGCAAGCAGCGCTGCAACAGCGGACGCACTTGCTCGGGGACGACGTCGAGGCTCGGGTTGTCCTTCAACACGCTGGCCAAAATATCGGACACCGTTTCGCCGTGGAAGAGTTGCTTCGCCGTCAGCATTTCGTAGAGCACGACGCCGAAGGAAAAAATATCGGAGCGGCGGTCGGCCTGATTGCCGCGCGCTTGTTCGGGACTCATGTAGGGAGCGGTCCCCATAATCATCCCGGCGCTGGTGGGCGACATGGTCAGCGTCGCGACATTACTTCCTGTGGGCACATCACTGCTCGGTTGCGACACGGCGGCTAATCCGAAATCCAAAACTTTGACGACGCCGTCGGGCGTGATCATCACATTGGCGGGTTTGAAATCGCGATGGGTGATGCCTTTGTCGTGCGCGGCGCTGAGGGCGTCGACCATTTGCGCGGCGAGACGCAGCGTTTCATCCAAGGGAATGGCGCCAGCTTTGATTCGGGCCCCGAGCGTTTGTCCGGGGACGAGCTCCATGACGAGCGCTTGGTATCCCTCGGCCTCCTGCACGCCGTAGATCTGCGCGATGTTGGGATGATTCAGCGACGCGAGCACTTTCGCTTCGCGTTCGAAGCGTGCGAGGCGTTCGGGATCGCGCGCGACGGATGCGGGCAGAACCTTGACGGCGACCTCGCGATCGAGCTTGGTGTCGCGTCCGCGATAGACCTCGCCCATGCCTCCGGCACCGAGTTCAGAAAGGATTTGATAGGGCCCTAGTTTCGTACCAAGAGGGAGCGGCATGGGTCGCGCAGATCAGTTTAACCGATCGGAAGGGGGGGCGTGGCGCTGCGGGCGGGAGTGGAGACAGGAGTCAGGAGTCAGAAGTCAGAAGTCAGGAGTCAGGAGTCAGAAGTCAGAAGTCAGAATGAACTCCTTGCTGTGGGCGTTTTTGTAAGCCACAAGCATCCGTTCGATTAGAGACTCGGCGCCCGGGGCTAAAGCTTGCCCCACGAAAGCGGAGGCCGCGGCTGGCGTTCGGGCTATCGCGGGGCTGTTCGATTTAACGCCCGGGGGAAATGGTGACCGGGTGGTTGAGCAATCCTTCGAGTTCGCGCACTTGGGGCGAGGAGGCGGTTTCGGGGAAGAGCAGGTGGAGCAGGCTCATTTGGAAACGCACTTCTTCGGTATTGTATGGGTCGGCGGGGAAGGTGTTCCGGTTCATAATTCACTTATCGTCCAGTGGTGGGGGGAGCAATAGGGATTTGTTGTAAATCGGTACTACGGAAGCGATAGGCTCAAGAAACCGCCGCATGAGGAGTACTACTTGGAAGGGGTAAAGGAGGGTTGTTCGGGGTCAATCACGGGGCAATATGTCGAAGGTTGCGGCGATCTCTTGAGCCTTTCCGTTCTTTGCTTCCTGTGTCACGACTGCTTGCGTCACGCCTTGTATGAAGCAATCTGTGTGCCATGTGCGTGGATTTGCGAAAATCGCGGAAAAATAAGAGGATTGTTGAAGTGTTTGTGGATTTCGCGGGAAGATCGGCGTCGGAAAGAGTTACCGGGCGGTGGCCGAAGTTGACCGCCAGTGGTCGAGAAGAACCACTGGGCGGTGTTGGGATGCTGATCCGCTTATTGACATTCGCGGTTCGGTGCTCGACGGAGTCGGCGCTGCGTCGCTAGCGATCCGCCGTGGCCGGCTGCGAGGCGAGGTCCGCTTATTGACATTCGCGGTTCGGTGCTGCTTGCCGTAACGGGTTTGTTCGAACGGCGTTTGCTCGAAGGCCCTTGCTCTAACGAGCTGCGCTGGGCATGGGCAGCGGATTCGTGCGGCTATCGCGATTCACGGGGACGGCGGGCCGGACGGCGCCCTCGGCGGGCAGAGGGCTCGGAGCCTGTGAAACGCGGCCCGTTTTGGCTTCGCTGAACTCGACGTTGTTGTTGCTGAGGGTGGCACCGACGGCGAGATCGAGGAGATTGCGCGCGGCCATGTAGTTATTCTCGGCCGTGACTTCGGCTCCGGCGGCGGTGGTGAGATCGCGCTGATCCTGAATGAGCTGGTAGACGGTGGTGGCGCCGAGATCCAGCTTCTTCTGATCCGCGTCGAGGGTTTGTTCCTGCAAAACGCGAGCTTTGACGGCGGCTTGATATTGCGCACGGGCGAGTTGCACGGCGGTCAGTGCATTCTGGACGTCGACACGAATCTGGTTGATCTGCCGTTGGACTTGGAGTTCGTTCATGCGGAGGTTGATCGACTGCGTGGCGATGTTGGCCTGCGCGGCGCGGTTACCGATGGGCACGGTGAGATTGAAGCCGACGGAATACGTCGGGAAGTTGCGCGCGAACAACTGGCCGAGAACGTCGCCGTAGCCGCCGACGAAGAAGGGATCGGCGACGGGCGGGTTCTGGACCAGGCCCGTAGTGGTGCTGACCGGGCCGATGACGCCATTTTGTAGTCCGACAAGTGCGTTGCTGCGGAAATCGCCCACGGCGCTGAGCGTCGGCAGGAGCTGATTCTTCAGACTGGACAAGAAGACCTTGTTGTTTTCGACTTGCACGCGGCTTTGCGCCAGATCGGGGCGGTTATCGAGCGCGGCGGAGACCAGATCCTGGAAGGGCTGCACGGGTTCCACGGCAGGGATGCGAATGGGATCCGTGGGGATGATATGCGCGCTCATCACGGAGAGGCTCGCGAGGCCGTTGCGGCTGAG
>CAITIX010000237.1 GCA_903892565.1 uncultured Acidobacteriia bacterium | reverse complement strand
GTATAGAACGTCGCTGGATCCGCTGCGTTCAGCGCCGCGTCAATCAGGAAACGCTTCACCAGATCCGGATTTGCCAGGTACAATTTGCCGAAGACAACCGCGTCCGCCGCCCCTTTTTCCAAGGCCTGATTCGCGTCCGCTTTCTGGAATCCGCCGCCCACGAAGAATGTTCCTTTATAGGCCTCTCGTAAGACGGTCTCCGCGCCGATCCCCGTTCGCAACACATGCAAGTAGGCCAGCTTCAGCGGTTCGATCGCCTTCGCCAGAGCCAGGTACGTCGGCACCGGATTGTCATCCACGATGTCATTGAACTTCATGCCGGGCGCGATTTTGATACCGACCTTGCCGGGCGATCCCGCTGCCACGACCATTGCCTCCAGCGCTTCCACCGCGAAGCGGATGCGATTCTCTATCGAGCCGCCGTATTTATCCGTGCGCTGATTCGAGTTCGGCGCCAAAAACTGATTGGGCAAATATCCCGACGCCGCGTGAAACTCCACGCCGTCGAATCCCGCCGCCAGAGCGTTGCGCGTGGCTTGCGCAAACTCGCCGATCACTCCGGGGATCTCGCTCAACTCCAACGCGCGCGGCGTCGGCAACGGCTGCATGCCCTGCGCGTCGGTCCACATCTGGCCTTCGGCGCGAACCGCAGAGGGAGCCACCGGCGCATCTGCAATCGTGCGATTCGCTGCGTGCGCGATGCGTCCCACGTGCATCATCTGCATGAAAATCTTTCCGCCCTTGGCGTGGACCGCGTCCGCCACCACTTTCCAGGCGGCAATCTGCTCGGGCGAATAGATCCCGGGCGTTCGCGCGTAGCCCAAGCCGGCCGCGCTCGGTGCTGTGCCTTCCGAGATCAGGAGTCCGCCATCCGCGCGCGATCCGTAATACTCTGCCGTGAGCGGCGAAGGGACGCCTTGCGCATCGGCTCTCGATCTCGTCATCGGAGCCATGACAATTCGGTTGCGGAGCGCAAAATCGCCCATAGTGATTGGTGTAAAGATGTCCATTGCGACTTTGGATGCATGGGGTTCCTCTTTCGATTCAAAAAAGGGATCTCAGGCGTGCAATGTAATTGAAATATCTTCCTACTTCCGCGCCATCGTTGTCGCGTAAAAAAGGCGTTGTCGCGTAAAATAGGGCGCATGGCCAAGCTCACTCGCGCACAGTTTGAAAAGAGTAAAGGCCACCCTTGGACACTCAAGACGCCTCCCGGTACGTCGGAGTACACCATGCACGCGGATGAAAAGGACGGAGTACGCGTCATCGTCTGTACGGTCGGCAAGACGGTGTTGCTCTACGACGCGCGTTGCATTGACGATCTACACGCCATGCTAAAGGCTGCCGGCGATTGGGTGGACCTCGGCGGCGCCGACGAACAGAAGTCCGCCAAGGAAGGCACCGTGGAAGCCTGGGGCCGCTCGCCCAAGAATCCCGTGAAGGGCTGGTACGGTTTGAAGAAAGGTTTGCGCGGACGCTTTGGCGTGTATGTGCCGCCGCTTCTGGAAGCCCTGGGTTTGTGCGAGTTGGAACACAATCCGAAGAACAATCGCATGCGCGCAAAATAGGCTGCATCGCCACCCGATGTGATGTTATGCTGACATCGCAAACGTGTTTCGTGGCCACCATCGTAAAATCCGGCTGCTGTTCGGGATCTTCGATGTCCTGTTGACGGCGCTGGCCTTCGCCGCCGCCTATCAGACTCGCGTCGTACTCACCGGGCGCTTTCCCAGCTTTGAGCCGAAGTTTTTTCTCACCACTCCGGTCATCGTTCTTTTGCTGGGATTCTCGATGGTGGTGTGGGTCGCGCTGGCCAGTTGGTGGGATATCTACGAACGCATCGACGCTGCTCATCCCCGCGTAATCCTGCGCGACGCCTTTCGCCAGTGCCTGCTCGGTTCCGCCTCCGTTGTGTTGCTCGAGTTCCTGTTGCGGTTGGATCTCAGCCGTGCCTTCCTGATCCTGCTCTCCCTCTATTCGTGGGTATTTTTGTGTCTGGTTCGTCTCAATGCCGGGCGCATTCTGGGAATCTTCCGCCGTGGATTTATGGCTCCGCACTTCGTCATGGTGGTGGGCGTGGGCGAGGCCGCGCAGCGCATTGGGCAGCAGATTGAAGAGGCCAGTGAATTCGGCGTGCGCCTGAGCGGCTTTCTGCACGACGCCGGCGAAAGTGTCCCGACAGAACTCGCCGCTCATCACTCCGTGCGCCCTCTTTCCGACTTGCCGGAGCTCCTGCGTCAGCATGTGATCGATGAAATCATCTTCGCGGTAGAGAGCGGACGTCTCGCGGCGCTGGAAGAAATGTTCTTGCTGTGCGATGACGAAGGCGTGCGCACGCGTGTCGCGATCGATTTCTTCCCGCACGTGAATAGCAAGGTTTATCTTGATCGCCTGGGCACATCGCCACTGCTGACGTTCTCCGCTACGCCGCACGATGAAATTCGGCTGCTTATGAAACGCCTCACCGACGTCGTCCTGGCAAGCGCGGCCCTCTTGCTTTTGTGCCCTTTTATGCTTTTGATCGCCGTGCTCATCCGGCTGACGTCGCCGGGTCCCGTGATTTTCCGGCAGACGCGATGCGGATTAAATGGGCGCAAATTCGTATTCTTTAAGTTTCGTTCCATGTGTGAGGACGCCGAGGCGAAACGCGCCGCCGTCGAGCATTTGAACGAACGTGAAACTGTATTCAAGATTGCCAACGATCCGCGTCTTACGTCCGTTGGTCGCTTCCTGCGCAAATTTTCCATCGACGAATGGCCCCAGTTGTGGAACGTGCTGAAGGGCGATATGTCGCTCGTGGGTCCTCGTCCGCCGTTGCCCGGTGAGGTGGAAAACTATCAACGCTGGCAGCGCCGCCGTTTGCGCATGCGTCCCGGCTTGACGTGCCTGTGGGTGGTGAAGGGTCGCGATGAGTTGGATTTCGAAACCTGGATGAGGCTCGACATGCAGTACATTGACAACTGGTCTCTCGGCCTCGACTGGAAGATCATCTTGCAGACCATTCCGCAAGTATTGAGCGGCAGAGGAGCGCACTAGCGATGCATTTAGTTCCGACCCAAGACGAAGTATTGGATCTTCTGCGCCGCACCGGCGGTTTGCGCGAAGGTCACTTCGAATATCCCAGCGGCCTGCACACGCGGGAATATCTGCAGGTGCCTCTGAGCATGCGGCATTTCGAGACGGCGAAGATTCTCAGCGTCGGGCTGAGCCGCCTGCTGCGCGCTCACGCCGATATTCGCGCCGTGATCCCCGAGCTTTCCATCGTGACCGCGGCCAGCGGAGGCATGCCTGTGGCCTACGGCGTGTGCGAAGCTCTGCGCGCGAATCAGGTGTATTGGGCCGAGCGCGCGAACGATAGCGAGCCGCTGGCCTTTCGCGAGTTCATGGAACTGAAGCGCGGCGAAAAGGTTGTTCTGGTCGACGATCTTCATCGTTCCGGCAAGCGTCTCACCGAACTCAAGAAGTTAGTGGAAGATCATGGCGGCGACGTGATCGCAATCGCCGTTGTGGTTCACCAGCCCTTGCCCGACGTGCTGACGTTCGGGGATCTGCCCTTTTATCAGTTGGCGACCCTGAACTCCAAGTTCTCGCCGAGCGGTGCTTCTTGCGAGCAATGCGTCAAAGGCGTGCCCGTGACGAAGGTCCGCATCTAGCCTAATTTCCGTCGTTGATCTTTTCGCCGGGACGCAGCAGCGTCGGCGGCTTCCGCGCAGGCTTGCCCGGGGTGTTCGGTTGCGACGAAGCGGTTGCCGATCCCGGCTTCTTTTCGCCTTCGGGCAGTGGCTCTTCCGGCTTCATCGCCTCTTCGCGCGTTTCCTTTTCCTTGGTCACTTTGGCCTTCACATCGGAGGCGCGATGTCCCATGTCCTGCTCATTCAGTTCCAGGCTGTCTTCCGTCGTCTCGATGGCTTCTTTCAGAACGAAGTCGTAACGCGCAATATCCCTGGGCTTGGCCTCGCTCATCTTGTTGAGTTGATCGAGCGTTTCTTTCTCGGTTGCCGCAACTGCCGTGATCCCGACATCGATCGGCTTTTTGTGCGCCAACGCGTCGTCGGCCACGGCGTCGGTGGCCTCAATGATCTTGGTGTAGTCGTCCAGTAGATCGTGGATCAATGCGCTACGCCCCGGCTTTTCGGTCTCCATCAGCTTGCGGATTTGAGCCATGCGCTGGCGCGCGAAAAGATTGTAGAGCTTCAGGCGCTCGTTCGGCTCCTGCACCTGGCGCAGTTGATTCACTTCGTCGGCCGAAAGAAAATCACGCTGCTGCGCAAGCGCGGGCAACGCCAGGGCACAGAGTAGAAAAGCGTATCGCATGCTGGCTCCTAGTTCTTCTTCTTCATGATGCCGTTGAGCAACTCTTCGTGGATATCGGAGACACGATCGCGCACCACCTCTAAGATCGCGCGGTCGGAGGAGTTCATGGCGCCGATTAAATCGTCCAGGCGACGCAGCAACTGGCGCGTACTGACTTCGGCGTGTTTGAAAAACTTGGGGTTCCGGCGCGCGTCCTTGCCGGAGTCGCGCAAGGCATCGTAGGAGAGTGTCACCGAATCTTCAATCTCCACGGCCTCCGTCTTGGCCTTTTCCATATCGCCGGATTTATACGCCTGACCGCACGCGGCCACCGCGAGTGCGGCATTATCCAGCGCGAGATCGCTGCGGCGCTCCAGATTCGGCTCCTGCCGCACCGTGGTCAGATCAAAAGCCAGCAGTGTGAGAATCAACAAATGCATAGGGCTTCTTTAAAATTAGTGCTTCTTTAAATCGTCTTCCAGAATGCGCGCTCTCTGCCGGGCTTGGAATTCCTGGTTCGGCAATTTCCCCTGGCTCAGGGTCAGAAACCGGCGATAGCTTTCCAGCGCTTCTTTCCTTTGCTTGAGATGGTCCTGCGCGATCGCGCGATAGAACACTGCTCCGGCGTTATCCGCGCCCAGCGCGCGAATGTGATCCAGCGCTACCAGCGCTTGGGGATAGTCTTCCAGCGCCATCAGAACATTTCCCAGCTCCGTCCAATTCTCCACGGTCTCGGGATGGCTCTCGGTGAGCAGCGCGAACTGCATGGCCGCCTGCTGCAGCTTATGTTCGTCGCGCAAAATCTTGCCGTAGAACAAGCGCGTTTCCCGATCGCGAGGCTCCAGGCTCACCAGCATCGCCGCGATGGGCTCCGCCTTCGCCAATTGATTCGCGCGCACGTAGGCTTGCGCCAGAGCCAGCCGATTCTCTTCGGTCGGCGATTTCGCCACGGCCGCTTCCAGCGCCGTAATCGCTTCGTCCGTGTGTCCAGCCTCCGCCAGCAGCACGCTCAAACGTTCCTGTGCTTGTGGACGATCCGGAAACTCGCGATAGATCGCCATCGCGTGCTCCGTGTCGTGCGCCGCTTCATACAAGGACGCCAGTTCCAGCAGATCGTCGCGACGCGTGGAATCCATCGCCACCGCTTTGCGAAAATGCGGCTCGGCCGCAGCGGGATTCCCTTGCCGGGCCACCGCTTTCGCAAGTGCGGATTCCGCCGTGGCCGTGGGCTTTGCCGCCAGCGCCGATTCTAAGTAAGGCTGCGCCGCCGCCGGATCTTTCACGCGCAATAGTGACAATCCCAAGTTGAGTTGCGCTTCCGTCAAATCCGGCTTCAACGTGAGCGATGCTTTGTAGTGAGGAACGGCCTCGCCGTCTTTGCCCAGCAGGCTGTACGCCAATCCCAATTGAAATTCCGCCGCATAGTCTTTGGGATCTTCGTGCGCGGCTTGCGTGTACAGTTCGATGGCCCGTTCGTATTGTTTTGCGTCCAGTGCCTGATCGCCCTGCGTGAGCAGGTCGGGGGATTGCGCCAACAGCGTGAGCCACAGCAGCCACATAGCTAATCCGATTTTACTTGGTTCCGATTTTACTTGGTTAAGTAGACCGTGAAGCGCGTGACATCGCGAAAGCCCAGGCGCCGGTACATCGAGTATCCGTCTTCGCTCGATTGCAGAATAATCTTTCGCGGGACCGTCCGTTCTTGGGTCCGCGCGATCACCTTCCGCAATAGCGCCTCTCCATATCCCTTTCTTCGATGCCACGGATGCGTCGCCAGCGAATAGATGCCAATCGCGGCCTCGGTTTCGACCACGGCAACGATCGAGACCACGCGCCCTTCCACAATGCCTACGAAGCCCTTGTAATCGCCCAGCCACGCGCGCGGCTCCGCGTACACGGCGTGGGCCGTGGGATACGGGATTTCGAATGCCAGCGCCGTGACTTCGGCAAAGGAACGCATGTGTGACGCGCAGCCTACTGGTTCCACCAGCATCTCGGGCAACCCCGCACGCGGAGGCGTGAGCGCGGTTGCGAGCATCCCTGGCGGATGTGAGATGGGCCGCAATCCGAAATCGGAAAGCGTGGCGCGCGAGCGGCGCAGATCGTGTGCGTCCAGCAAATCCTCGCACAGCCAGAAGGACCAGCGCGGCGTGCGCGATTTGAAATAGTGCGCGGCGGCTGCCACTCTTTCCGTGAGTCCGCGCTCGGGCGGTGCAGGCGAATCCATCATCGCGATGTTGAAAACGCCGTAGTCCAGCCCGGACCACATGGCCACGCCCCCCGGCAGATCGGCGATCTCGCCCTTGCCCGTGGCGCCGCCGAAGAAGCGCATGGCGCGGCGGAGATTTTCGTCGACGATGAGATAATCCTGCGGGCTCGGTTTCATCTTTTCCATGCTGCTTTACATCAAACTCATTGGATCCACATCGATCACCAGCGATGCCGGATTCCACTTTTCCGCTTGCGCGTAATGCCGCAATTCCGCCAGCACCTGGGCCAGTAGCCTGCGTGTCGACGCCTTGATCAGCATCTGATAACGATACTCGTTCTTGAGGCGCGCGACCGATGCCGCCGCCGGTCCCAGGACGCGAACGCCCACTGGAGCGGGCTGCAGCAATCGTCCAAGAGCCGAGCTGCGCGCGAGCGCGTCCTCTTCTTTCGTGGCGCGGACAATCACATTGGCGATCGACGACAACGGCGGATAAGACATGGATTGCCGGAAATCGATTTCCTTCGTGTAAAAGGCCTCGTAATCCTGCGCCGCCGCGCAGCGCACCGCGTAGTGATCCGGATTAATCGTCTGGATCAACACAATCCCCGGCGTCTCGCCGCGTCCCGCGCGCCCTGCGGCTTGCGTCAGTAATTGAAACGTCCGTTCCGCTGCGCGAAAATCCGGCAGCCCCAATCCGATATCCGCATTCACGATGCCGACCAGCGTGACGTTCGGAATGTCGTGCCCTTTGGCGATCATCTGCGTGCCCACCAAAATATCGTAGTCGCCTTCGCGAAACGCCGAAAGGATGGTCTCATAGTCATGCTTACCGCGCACCGCGTCGCGATCCAGGCGCGCGATGCGAGCCTTCGGAAACATCCCGTGCAACTCGCCCTCCAGGCGCTCTGAGCCCAAGCCCAGAAATTGAATGTGGTCGCTGCCGCACTTCGGGCAATTCTCCGGCACGCGTTCAGAGTAGTTGCAGTAGTGGCACAACATGCGCCGATCTCTCCGATGGAACGTCAGCGTGACCGAACAATTCGCGCACTGCACGCGTTCGCCGCACGCTCGGCATGCCACAAAGCTCGAAAATCCACGGCGATTCAGCAGCAGCATTGTCTGCTCGCCATTTTTCAGGCGTTCATCTACCGCTTCCACCAAGGCGCGCGAAAACGTCGCCTGCTTGCGCGTCTCTAGAAACTCCTGGCGCATGTCGATCAGCGTGACCTTCGGCATGGGACGCTTCTCGATGCGCTCCGGCAGCGCGAGCCGCGTATATTTCCCGGGCGCATTTTTCCCGGGTGTCGCGTTGTAGCGCGTTTCCAGGCTTGGCGTCGCCGAACCCAGCACGATGACAGCCCCAGCTTCTTTTGCGCGCATGACCGCGACGTCGCGCCCGTGATAGCGCGGCGATTCCTGCTGCTTGTAGCTCTGGTCGTGCTCTTCGTCCACTAAAATCAGGCCAAGATTGCGCACGGGCGAAAACACGCCGGAGCGCGTCGCGACAACGACAGTCGCTTCGCCGGAGCGGATCCTCCGCCATTCCTGCGCGCGTTCGGAATCGTGAAACGCCGAATGCAACATCGCCACCTTATTCGGGAAGCGCTGATGAAATTGCCCGGCCACGGCCGGAGTCAATCCGATTTCAGGAACCAGCATCAACGCGCCGCGGCCCAGCGCCAGCGTCGCTTCAATCGCGCGCAGGTAAACTTCGGTCTTGCCGGAGCCCGTCACGCCCTCCAGCAAAAATGTTTGGAAGCGATGCGCCTGCAAGGCTTCCTGAATCTGCCCGAAAGCGGTTTGTTGAAACGTGTTGAGCGCGTGAGGCGCGCGAATCGGGCCGCTCGCCGCATGCACGGACTCCACCGTCAATCGAACGAGAGTGTTGCGCGCCAGCGCCCGCGCCGCGACGCTGGCCTTGGGCACCAGCTTTTCGACTTCAGCCAGATTATGCGATCCCGGATGCAGTTCCAAATAAGACAGCAGTTCTCGCTGCGGTTTCGGGAGCTTTTCCGCGCGTGCTAAAAACTCCACGCGCAGGCGGGCGGCGGACGCTCGCAAGGGATCGCGCTCGGCGGCAACATCCTCGGCATGCACGAAGCCGCTTTTTTCCAGCGACCGCAGGATCGCCACTGCTTTCGGGAATTTGCGGGTCAGCGATGTCGCGGTCAGTGAGCGGGCGTCCAGTAAACGCAGGATCTGCGATTTCTCATCCTCCGCCGCGTCCCCCAAATGCAGTTGCCGCGCGACGTCGGCCCCCGTCGGTGTGAGCGAATAAATCTTGCCGCGGCGCATTTCGCCCCCCAGCGGCGTCATGGCGCGAAGGGTATCGCCCAAAGGCGCGCAATAGTAGTCGGCAACCCACTGGCCGAGCTTCAAGAGGTCCGGGTCCAGCACTGGCTCTTCGTCCAGCAGTTTGAGGACGTCTTTGAGAGCGCCCTCCGGCCGGTCGTTGTGTACGCGCATGACGACGCCGCTGAGCTTTCGATTTCCGAAAGGCGCCAGCACCCGGCATCCGGCTTGCACGCGGTGGCGCAGCGTATCGGGCAGGGAATACGTGAACGGATGATCCAGCGGCACGGGCAGGCTGACGTCGCAGTACGCGTAGCTGGCCTCTGAGGATGAATCACCTGCATCCGGGATAGCCCGTCCGGCATCGAAGAAACCGGAAGCGGACGTGGAATCTGCTGGCATGGGATCTGCTGAGCTTCTACAAAAAAGGGTGGCTCTTTATCGCGGCTCTTTATAAATGTCGCACGGTTGTCGCGAAAACAGAACGACCCGACAGGCGTTCCGGAATGCGTTGACGTCACGCAACATGTATAATTTATATTGCGGAAAGCGAGGAAAACGATGCGAATTGCGGTGATTGGCTTGGTGGCGCTGAGCGCCATGGCGTGGGCCGCGCCTGATCTGAATGAAGATTTTGCTGTTTTGAAGGAAGCCGTGGCGGGCAACGATGCCCCCAAGATTAAGGAGATGGCCGCGCAGGTGTCCAAGGGTTCGCGCGCGATCATCACCAAGGGCGACGAAACGGCTGAGGTGATCGAGTTCGCCAAGGGTGCCGACGAATATTCCGAATATGCGCTCTCCATCGCCGCCGCCAAGGGTGCGGACGCGAAGACCACCATCGAATTCACCGAGTTGCTGCTGGCTCAGAACAATAAGAGCAAGCACGTCGACACCGCGGCCACCTATTATCTGGCTGCGCTGGCGAAAGAAGGAGCGGCAAAGCAGTTGGCCGGGGCGCAGAAGATCCTGGCCGGTCGTCCCGAAAATGAAGACGCGCTGGACATGGCAGCCCGCACCGCTGGCGGCGGTGGCGCCGCTTTTGGCTCCAGGCTTGTAGCGGTGATGCAGAAGAAAGCCAAGCCCGAAGGGATCGCCGACGCCGATTGGGCCAAGAAGAAGGAAGCGATGCTGGCCGATGGCTACTATTTTTCCGCGATGGCGCCCTGCGCCGGACAGCGCTGGAAGGAATGTGACGCCGCCTTCAAGGCTGGGGATCCTTATTTCAAGGGCCAACCTTCCATGCAGGGAACGTCCTTGTTCTACCAGGGACTTGCCAACTACAATCTGGCCAAGGTGCTGCAAGACAAGAGCAGACTGCAGACGGCGTTGAAGTACAGCGAACAATCCGCTGCGATTGCCGGACCCATGCAGACACAAGCCAGCAACAACGTCGCGGTCATGAAGAAGGAACTCGGCGTTCGCTAAGCGCGGACCAGTTCAACGGTAAATCCACAAGGCCCGGATGGCAGATGAGTTCTGCTTTCCGGGCCTTTTTCTATGAGCCGTTTTTTTATGAAGTGATGCGCCGCGCGCGCTGTCGAACGGCACTTACTTCCCCGGAACAAACGAGACTTCGAGTTCGCCCGTCTCCGCCGAACGCTGGATCACGGAGTGCTTCGCCGGATCAGGCCACTTTGCGGGATAGTCCGTCCGGAAATGTCCGCCGCGGCTTTCCGTGCGCGCCAATGCGGCGAAGGCGATCAGCAGTGCAACGAGGTGAATATTGCGCTGTTCGAAATCCTTGCGCGTGGCTTCCGGCATGTAGCGTCGCTCGCAGGAACGCAATAGCTTGAGTGCTGCCGAAAGCTCCGGGCCGCTGCGCAGGATCCCGCAGGAATTCCAGGCGATAGCGCGGATATCGGCCTCCCGAATCAAAGGAAAGCGCGGAGGCGGAGGCGCGGGGATCTCTCCCACCAGCGGTTTCTGATCGGCCTCCAACATCGCCCGGGCCGCCCGAGCTCCGAACACGATTCCTTCGAGCAGCGAATTGCTCGCCAGCCGATTCGCCCCGTGGACGCCCGTGCATGCCGCCTCCCCCGCTGCGAACAAGCGCGGCAAACTCGCGCGGCCATCGGCATCCGTGCGAATTCCGCCCATGGAATAGTGCGCCGCCGGACGCACCGGCGCCGGAACTTTCTCCAGATCGATGCCATAGTGCAGGCACGTTTCGTAGATGCGCGGAAATTCCTTCTTCAAGACGCCCGGCGCGAAATGCGTCATATCCAGATAGACGCAGGGAGCTCCTGTGGCGCGGCATTCCTGTACGATGGAGCGCGACACCACGTCGCGCGGGGCCAACTCCGCCAGCGTGTGATAACGATCCATGAAACGCTCGCCCGCCGCGTTCCGCAGATACGCTCCCTCGCCGCGCAGAGCCTCGCTCAACAGAAAGCGTGGAGCTTTTTCCACGAATAGCGCCGTCGGATGAAACTGGACGAATTCGATATCGGCGATCTCCGCGCCGTTGCGATACGCAATCGCCACACCGTCGCCGGTGGCCACGTCCGGATTCGTGGTGTTCTCGAACACACGCCCCAGGCCGCCGGTGGCAAGCAGCACGGCGCGCGCGCGGATCGCCACCGTGGAATGCGATGATTCATCGTGCACCAGCACGCCGCCCACCGCACCGTCTTTCATCAAAAGATCTGTGACCGCTTCGAAACTTTGAAAGCGGATATTGTCGAACGCAGCGGCGCGAGCGCGCATGGCACGAACAAGCTCGCGGCCCGTGGAATCGCCATTGGCGTGCAACACGCGGTTGCGGCTGTGCGCTCCTTCGCGGGCGAACATCAGCTTGGTGCCTTCGCGATCGAAACCAGCCCCCCATTCGATGAGCTGTTCAATCGCCGCCGGAGCTTCCTCCACAAGCGTGCGAACGGCGGCGGAATCGCACAATCCGTCGCCCGCAACCACGGTGTCGGATTCATGCAGACTTACTTCATCGTCGTCATTCATCGCCGCGGCGATGCCGCCCTGCGCGTATTCAGAGGACGATTCGCGAAGGCTATCTTTTGTGATGACCAGGACCCGGCCTGCCGGGGCGAGCTCCAGCGCGGCACGGAGTCCGGCGACACCAGCCCCTACGACGACGAAATCGGTTTCCATGGGTAATAGTGGCGCTGCATTACGATGCGAACCCTAATGTTACAACAGCGCTCCTTCGCGCGACCAACGAGTAGACTGTCGCGTTGAGATCATCACTATGTCCCCTCCTTTACAGTCGGGGTTCGGTGCTAGTCTTCTTGAAAGGTGCCAGTGTTCAGCACAGAACCGCGACCGTCAGGGAGCGGACACGAATAACGTTTTCTTTGCGCCAGGAAACTAGCGCTTCGCCTTGAGCTTGATTTCCGCCGTGTCGCCCTTGATCTCCATCTGGGTGCCGAAAGGTTTGGACGCGTCCGCCAGACGCCGCAGGATATATCCCGCGCGCTCGCCAGTGGCAGGCGCAGGCAGCCCGCGCGTGTGCAGGAATTGATTGCTGGCGTGGTCGTCGTGGATATCCGGCTGGCCCTCGCCAATGTAGTTCAGCACGATCGGCTGGAACGAAATCGATTGCAGGTTCTTGCCGTTATACTCCAGATGCGCCACGGCGCTTTCCCAATTCAACGGCTCGTGAATATAGGTCAGCGTCGGAGGCAAGTTGTAAATGAAGTTGCCCAGGTCGTAGAAAATCGGCTTGCCGTGGTAAATCTCCACACCGTGCAGCAGCGGAGCTCCGTGCATCACGACGATGTCCGCGCCCGCGTCCACTTCGGCATGCACCCACTTCACCAGCCACTCGTTAGGAGCGAGCCTCTCCTGCAAGCCCTCCGTGAAAACGTTGGTGAACGAGTGATTGCTGAAAATGTGGTTGTGTTGATAGACGATCACGATATCCGCCTTCGTCCGCGCCTCGCGAATGCTGTCCAGGATGCGCTTGGCATCCTCCGCATTCGGAGTGTTGCCCGGCGAGTTCGGAATGTCCGCAGTCGCTTCGTTGTCCTTGTCGCCGGCTTTGATGCGAAGCTCGTTCACGCCCGGGCCGTCCGCCGTGGCTTTGCCTCCCGGCGCAATCAATCCAGACGCGCTCGCGATCATTGCAATCGTGCCCTTCGGCGTTTTCATGTACGCGGGCGCTGCGGCTTCGGCTAAGTTGTTGCCGGTTCCCGCGTGCACAATCTTGCGGGCATCGGCCTCGCGCAGCGTATTCTGAACGCCTGTGGCTTTCAAATCGAACGCGTGATTACCGGAGAACGACAGCATGTTGAACCCGAACGTGGTCATCGCGTCGAGCGCTTCCGGAGGCGTGAGGAACCCTCGGCCTTCCGTCACCGACTGGCCCTTTTCCGCCACCGCCGCTTCGAAGTTGCTGAATACCACGTCGCCCTTCAACAGCCCCTGGATCACGGGGATCGCTTTGGGCGCCGTCGCGCGCGTGTCCGATCGAATCATCGACTGGCCCGCCAACGTGATCGTCAGTGGTCCCCCTGCCGTGCCTTGCGCCCAGCCCGTTGCGCACGTGATGCCGAGTAGAATCCCGACGCTTGCCGCTCTCATAAAATTGCTCTGGAATACTTCTGCCTTCCGCATTTGCCTCTCCGGTTTTTTGTTTATCGCTCCTCATCATACCGGATCAGAGCATATGGATCAGAGGATGTAGCGGAATGACTTCGCTTGATACACAATAAGGTGGTAACCAAGGCTTGCGCCAGAAGCAACGGAGGTGGAAATGCCGCAGCATTTACAGCCAGAAGAGAGACCGGAAGACAACGAGGCAGCGTCAATTACCCGTCGTGACCTAAACCGCCGAGACCTAAACCGCCGAGAGATGATCGGTGGAGTCGCACTCGCGGGCGTCGCGTTTTCCAGTGCGCTCATCCCGATCTCGGAAATTCAGGCCGCGCCACAGGCTGTCGCCGCCAGCGCGAAGCCTGCCCCGGCCTTTCTCCCGGAGCAGCGCCGCATTCTCGAAGCCTTCATCGACCGCATCATCCCTCGCGACGAAAACGGCCCGGGCGCGCTCGATGCCGGAGCGGCCGATTACATCGATCGCGCCTTCGTCGAATTTATCGGCGCGGAAAAAGATTCCTTCACGCAAGGGATCGCCGCCGTGGACGCGTTCGCGCGCTCCTCGCAAGGTGCTCCGTTTGCCGATCTCTCTCCCGAAAAGCGCGATGCCGTGCTGACGGCCATCGATAGCGGCGCAGCCAATCAACTGCGTCCGTTCTTCGCGCGCGCCCGCCGCTTGACGCTCGAAGGAATGTTCTGCGATCCGCATTGGGGCGGCAACAAAAACTTTGTCGGATGGGATTTGATCCAGTACCCGGGCGTCCGTCTGCTCGTCACGCCCGACGATCAGAAGATGAGCGCTCCGGTGAAGCCCAACCACCGTTCTGCATACGACACGCAAGCCGCCGGAGAAAATCATGGCCATTAATCTCAAACCCGTGGATGTCGCCGTGATCGGCTTAGGCGCCGCAGGCGGCGTGGCCGTGCTGCCTCTGGCACGCGCCGGGCTGACCGTCGCCGGAATCGAAGCCGGCAGCTGGATGAAGCCCACCGATTTCCGCGCGGACGAAGTCCACAACAACGTGCGCCGCCTGGTCACCACCGGACGCAAAGTGTGGAACGAAATTCCCACGTTTCGCACGGGCCCCGATCAACCCTCGCGCCGCTTTACGATTCCTCCCATGATGAACGCCGTGGGTGGAACCTCCATTCACTGGTACGCCAACAGCTGGCGTTTTCACCCCTGGGATTTCAAGGTGCGCTCCGAGACGGTTCGCCGTTACGGGGCAAACGCACTTCCTGCCGGATCCACCGTGGAAGATTGGCCCGTGACCTACGAAGAACTCGAGCCTTTCTACGACACCATCGAATACGAAGTCGGCGTCTCCGGCAAAGCGGGCAACATCCAAGGCAAGCTCGACTACGATGGCAACGTCTTCGAAGGACCGCGCCAGCGTGACTATCCCATGCCGCCCATGCGCGGCAGCGAGTTCGTCGACATGATGGTGGGAGCCGCGCGCAAAGCCGGATTTCATCCGCATCGCGGACCCGCGGCCATTAATTCGCGTCCCTACAATGGACGCTCCGCCTGCGCCTATCACGGCTTCTGCGATACCGGCGGATGCCACGTCAGCGCGAAAAACTCCACCATGGTCACCACGATTCCCGCGGCCATGAAGACGAAAAATCTCACGATCTTCGAGCGCTCGCAAGTCACGCGCATCCTGACGGATGACAACGGCAAGACGACCGGCGTTCTCTATATTCGGGAAGGCAAGGAATACTTCCAACCGGCGAAGGCCGTGCTGCTCGGTTCGTATACCTACGAAAACGTGCGTCTGCTATTGCTCTCGAAGTCGAAGGCGTTTCCCAAGGGGCTCGCGAACAATCACGGACAAGTCGGCAAGCACTTCGTCACGCATTGGGCCGGACGCGAAACCGTCGCGCTGTTTCCGAAAGACCTGAACCTCTGGTACGGAGCACTGGCGCAGAACGTCGTGGTCAACGATTGGGCCGACGACAATTTCGATCACACCGGCCTCGGTTTTATCGGCGGTGCAAGCCTTACGGTGAATCACGAAGTCCACGCCATCGCCGCTTCTGCTGGACCAACCTTCGGACGCGCGCCGCAGTGGGGCTCCAAGTTCAAGTCTTATATAAAGGAGAACGCCGGGCGCTGGCTGGGATGCTACGCGCAGTGCAATTCGCTGCCGTACGAAAACACGTACTTGGATCTCGACCCCGAGGTAAAAGATCCTCTAGGCGATCCCGTCATCCGCATCACCAGTGGTCCCAAGGTCAACGAGCCTCGCGCTAGCTTGTACGCGTCAAACAAGGCCGCGGAATGGTTCAAGGCAGCGGGCGCCATCGAAACGATTGTGGCTGCGGGTCCCGCGGAAGGTCCGAATCTTTCGGTGCACGCTGTCGGAGGAACGCGCATGGGGAACGACCCGGCGTCGAACGTCGTGGATAAATACGGCTTCGCGCATGAGTCTCCGAACCTCGGCATCGTCAGCGGATCCGTCATGGGGACGCATGGCGCGCGCAATCCAACGGAAACACTGCAGGCGCTATCCTGGCGCACGGCGGAACATCTTGTGAAGAACTGGAAGTCGATCGCGGGCTAGTTAATTAACTATCAAAAGACACTTATACGGCTGCACGGAGGCCCAGAGTAGGGGCCAGTAATTCTGAGTTGATCGAACGCCGGATCTTCGCTGCTATACTCGACCGCGAATGATTCGCCACCGTCTAGGAAAAACTCTACGCCGAACTCGTTCCGTTCGTTGTACAGGGATTGGAGGACGTCCACCTGAACGATCGGCCTTTTGGTGCGAGTAGACCAGAAGTCGTTGAGACCAACCTCGGCGAACGAATAAGACTCTCCCATCGAGGGCATTGGTCCAGGAGCGACGACGACATTCATAGTTTCCGTTTCCGGCTGTGCGTGGAATACGAAGCCATTGGACAAATGGAATTCTATTGGGCCGTCAGATTGCTGATCGCGCTCGTCGGCCGGAAGACACTGTAGGTCCGGCAAGAACATTCGGCGAAAGACCCTATCAATGCTCAGGTTCTTGAGACGTCTCAGGAACTGCACTTTCGAGGGCTGTTGATGCATTCGCGTGAGCTACTGATTCAGCAGCTTGATCGTTTTCACATCCGGCGGCGCGGGCACTGTTTCCAGATACGCGTGAATGTCGGCGAGTTCCGCATCGCTCACGACTTTTGCCGTCACCGGCGGCATCTGTCCTGAGGGCTTGCGCACATACGCGATCATCGCCGCGAGCGGCAACGGCTTCGGCGCGAGCCTCGCTCCAGCGTTGCTGCCCTGGCCCAGATAACCATGGCATTGATAGCACGCGTATGCCGTGAAAAGCTTCTTGCCGTTTTCGGCGTTGCCCGTCGCGGCCACCTTCGGTGCGGTTTGCGCGAACAACATGCCGAGCGCGAAGAACGCGAGGCCAGCGGTGCGGAGTATGCGTCTGGTCATGATCACTCTGGCCTATTCTACTCGGAATCCGCTACCATTGGCGGCAGGGCGATCTTGTCTCAATCGCTCCGCATAAAGCTATGAACCCGGACCATCCCAAGAACACCGTTCGCGAACGCATCGACATTCAGAGCCACATTCTTTCCCCGGATTTTCTCGAGTATCTCGAAGCGCGCAAAGATCCGCCGCATGTCATCAAAAAAGATGGTGTGCGTATGCTGATCGTCAACGGCTGGGTGCGTCCTGTGCTGCCGAAGATGATCGATCTCAGCGTGAAGCTCGCCGACATGGACCGCGCGGGAATCACGATGGCCGCGCTCAGCATGAGCGATCCCGGCCCCGAACTCTTCGGTCCCGAAGCTGCCATGGTCGCGCGCATGAATAACGAGCATCTTTCGAGCTTGGCCGAAGCCCACCCCAAGCGCTTCTTCGGACTCGCGTCGCTTCCCTTTGGCTCCAAGGACGAAATGCTGAAAGAGATGGACCACGCGCTCTCGCGTCCCGGCATTAAAGGCATTTTGCTGTTCTCGAACATCAACGGAAAGTTTCCCGATGAGGAGCCCATGCGGTCGCTCTTTGCCGAGGCCGAGCGCCGCGGGATCCCAGTATTACTACATCCGGCGCGTCCCGTTACGTATGAACTGCTGAAGGACTACGACATGGCCGCCTCGCTCGGCATGATGTTCGATACCAGCATTGCGCTGTGCCGTATGATCCTCAGCGGAGTGCTGGAAGAGCATCCGAATTTGAAGCTCGTCTGTCCGCATGTGGGCGGCGTGCTGCCGTATCTCATCGGACGGTTGGATTATCAAGTGCTCGCGCTCAAGCGCGGCGGCGATCGCATCAAGCACGCGCCTCACGAGTCCTTGAAGCGCGTATGGTTCGACACGGTCACCGGCATCGGCCTCGGCATTCAATACGCGAAGGATTTTGCAGGAGTAGACAAGCTCATGTTCGGCAGCGATCATCCGTGGATCGATCCTCAGTACAACATTGATGCGCTCGATAGCGTCGCGCTCACTGAAGCCGAACGCCAACGCATATACTCCGGTAACGCAAAAGAGTTTTTTGGCTTGTGATTTCCCCCGCAGCGAAGGGGTCAACGCGATGAACGGAGTGAAGAGTTCAATATGAAACGGTTTTGTGTTTTCTGTGGATCGAACACCGGCACCCGCCCCGCCTACGCCGCTGCGGCGACCTTGCTTGCGCGTCACCTCGCGAACCTCGGCATTGGGATCGTCTACGGCGGAGGGAATGTCGGCTTGATGGGCGTGCTCGCCGATGCCGCTCTGGCCGCGGGCGGGGAAGTGATCGGCGTGATTCCGCATTCGCTCTTCGCCAAAGAGGTCGGCCATGCGGGACTCAGCCATTTGCATATCGTCGATACCATGCACGAGCGCAAGGCCATGATGGCGGAACTCGCCGACGGTTTCATCGCCATGCCCGGCGGCTGGGGCACGTTCGACGAACTCTGCGAAATCCTAACCTGGGCGCAGCTCGGCCTGCATCACAAGCCTTGTGGGATTCTCAACGTCGAGGGTTACTACGATACGCTGCTCGCCATGTTCAATCATTCCGTCGCCGAAGGATTCCTCAAGCCGGCGTATCAGGGCATGATCCTTACGGACTCGGATCCCGTGGAGCTTGTTGCGAAGATGCAGCAATATCAGCCATTGGTGCTTGAAAAGTGGATTTCAAAAGCGGATACATAGGCCGCGTGCGCGAACGCAGACCGAAGTAAGATATAACGATGCCGGTGCGCCGCGCACCAACTCAACAGGCAACCTCGTTCGTTGAAGGAGACAGAACATGAGCTTCCCTTTACACCATCCCGCCCGCCGCAAATTCCTGAAGACCATGGGTGCGCTCGGTGCAGCTGCGCTGATGTCGGAAACGAAGTCTTCCGCGCAGGCCAAGCCGATGCGCATCGATACGCACAGCCACTTCACGGGTCCTTCGGTCTACGATCAGGAGCTCAAGGCGGGGCATCAGGCGCTGGTGAGTTGGAAGCCGCAAGTCACCATCGACGAGATGGAAGAAGGTGGCGTGCAGACGTCGATCCTGTCGGTGGGCGATCCCGGCGTGTGGTTCGGCGATGACATGAAGGCTCGTGCCAGCGCTCGCGAATGCAATGAGATTGGCGCGAAGGCTGTGCGCGATTTTCCGGGACGCTTCGGCCTGTTCACTGTGCTGCCTTTGCCCGACGTCGCCGGAGCGTTGAAGGAAATCGAATACGCCTTCGATACGCTGCATGCCGATGGCGTCGGAATCGTGTCCAGCTACCAGGGCCGTTACTTGGGTAACGCGCTCTTCACGCCCATGTGGGAAGAATTGAATCGTCGCAAGGCCGTGGTCTATACGCATCCGCTGTGCGCGGCGTGCGCGGCGCAACCGGATTTGATCGATGGTCAGAATCGCGGCGTGGAATTCGTGTTCGATACCACGCGCACCATTGTGAGCGTGCTCGCCAATGGCATCCCCGCGCGCTTCCCGGATATCAAGTTCATCTGGTCGCACGCCGGAGGCACCGTGCCTTTTATCACCGGCCGTCTCACCGGCAAGAATGACAAGTTGCCCAAGGGCGCCATGTATGAACTGAAGCGCTTTTACTACGACACGGCGCAGGCCTTCAATGAATACACGCTGCCTTCGTTCAAGAAGTTCGTTCCCAGCGATCGCATTGTCTTCGGAACCGATTTCCCGCTCGGCGGAGGGTCCGCCAAAGTCGTGGCCAAGGGTCTTGCGGATAACGGCGGCTTTACGCCCGAAGAAATGCGCAAGATCGATCACGAGAACGCCTTGACGTTGTTCCCGCGCTTGCAGAAATATTTCGTCTAGCGAGCTGGTTCATCCGTTCGCCACACAGTTAGCCAGCCTCGACGAGTCTGCGCAAAAACATCGGCGCTGAACCGCTCCCTTTGGTCGCGGCTCGGGTCCGATGATTGTTTTCAATCGTGGTGTCGCTGGCCACTTGCTGTTTTTGACTAGGGCAGCATCAATTGCTGGCCTTCATTCGCGCGCTTCTCCATGCGTTGGCCGTTCACCTCGTAAGTGACGCGTAGGGTTTTCGGTTGGCCGGGGGCGGGATCTCCGCCGCCCAGCGAATTATTATTCACAATCAGCGAGTTGACGCCGTTGGAAACCAGCGTTTGCATGAAGCCGGTGACATCCACCGAGCGAGGTCCAGAGCCATAATCCGCGCGCACGATCCGGATGGGGACAACCGGAGCATTGTTAAACGGCGCTGAGCCGATCACGCCCGCACGTGCACCGGTCCCCACGTCGGGCAGATGCAGCACTTCGTTTTCATTGAGCGTCATTTCGTAGGGGATGCCGCCGTACTCATAGTTGATGCGGAACTGTTTGGGCGTGGCCGGCGCCGGATCGCCGCCGAAGCTGCTGTTGGTGATCGGAACATCCAGCCGGTCATTGACCACGCGGCTTTGCAATAATCCGGTTACGTCCATCACTCGATTGCCCATGCCGTAGGCCGCGAATGTGATGTGCAACGACGTCGGCGGTGGAGCGAAGGCCCCTTTGCCTCGCCCTGCTCCGCCCAGTCCGATGCGCGCCGTGGTGCCGTCACGCCATTCGCGGCTATAAAACTGTCCGTTGCGGCGGTAGTAAATGCGCAGGACTTTCGCGGCTCCGGGCCGGGGCTCCAAGCCGAACGTCTCCGGATTTACGGGGATGTTCAGATCGTCGCCTTGCACCATAGAGCGGACCTGATCTGCGACGTCGGCGAAGTTCCTGCCGGAGCCAAAATAGGCTCCCACAATATCCAGGGGCAGCGGAGCCGCTGCCGGCTGAGCCAGCAGGGCGGTGGGAAGCATAGTTGCCGCGAACAGCGCGATTACGGAAAGGGAACGAACGACAGGGCGCATCTTGGATCTCCAGTGGGACATTTCGAGAATCGATTTCATTATATCGTCGCACTGTGAGCAGGCTGTTACAAAGCCTTGCTTGATAGCTCCCGCTTGACGGCCCCCGCTCAACGGCCGCTGCCGCGCGATTTTGCAACGCAGCCGTGAAAACTACCCGTAAACGGCCAAGAATGTTAATCTTAATTTGTGATAGGCAAGAAGAAACCTGAGGACGAGCACAAGACGCACCAGCACCAAGGTCATCATGCCTCGGCCCCGGAGGCCGACGCTGCTAAAGCCAGCCGGGAAGACGCCACGGTCGGCGATCTGCCTGACGCCATGGCGGCGATCGTGCGCGAGCGCGATCAGCTGGCCAACGAAAAGATGGACGCGGAGGATCGCCTGCTCCGCCTGCAAGCCGAGTTTCAGAACGCGCGCCGCCGCGCCGAAAAAGATCGCGCCGAGTTTGCCGAGTACGCCGCCACGGAAGCCGTGCGCGCGCTGCTGCCCATCGCCGACGATTTCGAGCGGGCGCTAAAGATTGAAACTGCGGACAAGGAATACGCCAAGGGCATGGAGCTGATTTATCAGCGCCTGTTTGAGTCTTTGAAGAAGTTGGGCCTGGAACCGGTGGAATCCACGGGGCTGGCGTTTAATCCGCACGTTCACCATGCCGTCGAGATGGTGGAAACGGACGAAACGCCCGATAATACAGTTATCGACGAATACCAGCGGGGCTACAACTTCAAGGGTCGTCTGCTGCGTCCTGCGATGGTGCGGGTGGCGGTGGAACCTTCCTCGCGAAAATCCTAAGCGGTTAAATTGAAAGTTTTGAGACTGCGATTGTGAGTGTAACGAAGCGCGATTACTATGAAGTCCTCGGCGTGGCCCGCGATGCCGACGATCAGACGATGAAGAGCGCGTACCGCAAGCTCGCGCTGCAATTTCATCCGGACCGCAACCCCGGCAATCACGAGGCCGAAGAAAAATTCAAAGAAGCCGCCGAAGCCTACGGCGTGCTGAGCGATGCGCAAAAGCGCGCCGCCTACGATCGTTTCGGCCACCAGGGCGTGCAGGGAGCTGCCGGCAATGGCTTCGATCCCAACGCCGGGTTCGCGGATTTTGGCGACATTCTCAGCGACGTCTTCGGATTCGGCGACGTCTTCGGCGGGGGCGGCACTCGCCGTGGTGGACGCAGTCGCACGCAACGCGGCGAAGATCTTCGCTACGACCTCGAAATCGGCTTCGAAGATTCCATGAAGGGACTGACGATCGATATTCAGGTTCCCAAGCATGAGGCCTGCACGCGCTGCCAGGGCAAGGGCGCGGAGCCCGAGGACGGACTCGTCACATGTCCCACATGCCGTGGACGCGGCGAGGTTATTTATCAGCAGGCGTTTCTTTCGGTGCGCCGCACGTGCTCGCAGTGCAGCGGGCGCGGGCAAATCATCCGCCGTCCCTGTAAAGAATGCAAGGGCGAAGGCTATCAGCGCAAAGAAAAGAAATTGAAGGTCAGCATTCCGGCCGGCGTGGACGATGGCACGCAAATGCGCCTTTCGAACGAAGGCCAGCCGGGCCCGAACGGGGGACCTCCCGGCGACCTATACGTCGTCCTCAAGGTAAAAGCTCATCCAATTTTCCAGCGTCATGGCGACGATCTCCATTGCCTGGTCCCGGTCAACGTAGCGCAGGCCGCGCTCGGGGCTTCCGTGGACATCCTGACGTTCGACGGCTTGCAGACCGTGAAGATTCCCGAAGGATCGCAACCCGCCAGCCGCTTGAAGCTCAAGGGATTCGGCGTGCCGCACGTCAACAGCAGTGGCCGTGGCGATTTATTTATTCATCTGGATGTCCGCGTCCCGTCCAAACTGAGCCGCGAACAGCGCAAGCTGATGGAGCAGCTGAAGGAAATGCTCCCGGCGGAAAACGAACCCACCGACAAGGGCTTGCTCGACAAGGTCAAGAACATCTTTTCTTAGCCCGGGCGAATGTGTCTCCTTGCGGCACCCTGCTTGTTGAGCATCGCTAAACCCTGGTAGCGCATTTTCACATTTCGTGTGGATCTTTTATGGGCTTCGAGCGAATCCCCGCCCCGTAAGCCCGGCGATCGACGGACGAAATGGCCGGGAATGTCCGAAAATCTACGATTGCACCACGCGTCTCGTAGGGCCCGTAAAACGGGTTTTAGATAAGCCCGTGGGTTATGATCGTCCGGCCTCCGCAAGGGCCTTCACGCGCCTCTAAACGCTAAGCGTTTTTGGAAAACGCCATGTGGTGGATTTCCCTGGACTTCCGCGTGCGAAGGGCTGAACACTGGCAAACGGCGGGTGACGGAAGAGGGAAGAATCTTTTTGCTACAGCCTCAGTAGCTTCGCGTGTTAGAGCGCGTGCATACTTCGCGACCTGTGCCTGCTCTCGTGTCCCGAGTCTTTTACGCAATCACGTTCACAGGACGATTGGATGGGCCCTCAGCCGTAGTGCTCCAGAGTCTCTGTGGAAATATCGGCGCTGGACCGCTCCCTTTGGTCGCGGCTCGGGTCCAATGATGTTTTCATCCGATTTATTGTTTTGGCCCGCTCATTTTCATTCGGGGGGCCGGTGCGTTGTTGTTTCTGCAAGACCGCTTTTCAGAACTGCGAGAGCCCTCGAGCGAGCAAAGCAATTCTTCAACATGCTGCTCGGGCGTTTTGCTTCCAGCTAGAAACAAATTACGGAATCCCCGCAACCTTATGGAAAGGGCGGGGTTGAAACCTATTGGAAGTCGCCCTGTTTGATGTTAAGCTCTGGATGTTGTTCGCCCGAGAGCGTTTCCTCGGAGGGGCAAAATCTCAAGCTGTTCGGGTGAGCAGAGGAGGAGATTGTGATGGGGATTCGAGCAGTGCGCCTTGCCCTATTCGCCGCGCTTGGCCTGGCGTCGGTGCAAGCCCAAACCACGCCGAATGTTACGATTGCGCCCACCGCGATCAATGTATACATCGGCACTTACTATCGATTTACCGCCGCGGTGACAGGGATCACGCCGACCACTGTAGGCTGGTCGGTGGCGCTTCCTCCAGGAGCCACAGGCAGCCCCGGGACCATCGATACGGGCGGGCTTTACGTGCCACCCTCCGTGATGCCGAGCGGCGGGCAAGTGATCGTTCAGGTGGCCAGCAACGTGAATCCCGCGGTGCTCGCGCTGGCGCTGGTGAATCTCTATAATCCGATTCCTTACATCGCTTCGGTTTCGCCCGCGAACGTCCCGTTGGGGAGCAGCACGTTGACGATTAACGGCAGCGGCTTCGTGCAGGGCGCTGTCGTCAAGGTGGGGACCGTTGCCATGCCGACGACGTTCGTGTCGTCCACCGTTCTCAACGTTCCGGTCACGGCGACCCTAGACCAGATGGGCACGAAGTTTCCCGTTACGGTGACGAATCCGGATCCGGGTTCGTCGACCACCACGCAACCCATTGGTGTGATGTACGGTTCTACCGACGCTCCGGGAACCGTTTCTTATTCCGCGGCGGCGCGTTTTCTGGACCAAGCCGCCTGGGGGCCCGATGCCGCCACGACCGCTCACGTCCAAAGTGTGGGTTTCCTGCAGTATCTGGGGGAGCAGGTCAACGCGCCCCCGTCGCAGATTCCCGATCTCGCGTTGACTCCGTACTATCTGAACGGCGTGCAGTCGCGGTTTTTCACCAATGCCGTGCATGGACAGGATCAGTTGCGGCAGCGCCTGGCTTTCGCGTTGTTGAACATCCTGGTTGTTTCGGGCGTTCAGGCAAACAATGCTCCCCAACTGGTGCCGTACCTGCAGCTGATGCAGAAAGACGCGTTCGGAAACTTCCGGCAGTTGCTGGAGGACGTCACGCTGAATCCCACCATGGGCACGTATCTCAACATGGTGAACAACGACATCGCGAATACGACGACGGGAACGTTGCCGAATGAAAACTATGCGCGTGAGATTCTGCAGTTGTTCAGCATCGGCCTGAATCAATTGAATCAGGACGGGACCCTGAAGCTCGACGCGGGCGGGAATCCGATTCCGACCTACACGCAAACTACGATTCAGCAGTTCGCCAAAATCTTTACCGGCTGGACGTATCCCACCAAGCCTGGAGCCACTCTCTCCAAGCACAACCCGACGAACTTCATTGGGCAGATGGTGCCGTTTCCGTCAAATCACGACAACACGACCAAGACGCTTTTGAATGCGTTTGTGGTGCCGGCGGGGCAAGGCCCGGCAGCCGATTTGAAGATGGCGCTCGACAATATCTTTACGCATCCGAACGTCGGGCCCTTTATCTGCAAGCAACTCATCCAGCGCCTGGTGATGAGCAATCCGTCTCCCGCATATGTGTCTCGCGTGGCGGGTGTGTTTAATAACGACGGCACCGGCGTTCGCGGAAATCTGGCGGCGGTGGCTGTGGCGATTTTGATGGATCCGGAAGCGCGTGCGGGTGACGATCCGTCGAGCGCGGCGCCGATCAATGGCGGCAAATTGCGCGAGCCGATTTTCTTCCTGATCTCGACGATGCGCGCGCTGGGCGCTCAAGTGAACGATACAAATCCCCTGACCGGCTACGCCACCAACCTGGGACAACAGCTCTATTTCCCGCCCACGGTGTTCAACTACTTTGTGCCGGACTACACGATTCCACAATCCTTCACGGGTTCGAATACGTTAATTGGACCTGAGTTCCAGATCCAATCGCCGTCGAACGCCGTGCTTCGCTACAACACGGTGAATTCCATTGTTTACGGCAATCTGGGAGCCGGCGCGGTGGTGAATTTGACGCCGTTCGCGAACCTGGGCAATAACACGCCCGCTTTGTATCAAGCGATTGCCAATGCGTTCTTCTACGGCCAATTACCGGCCGCTTTGCAGAACGCCATGCAGACCGCAACCAACGCGATCACCGGGACCACGGCGGCCTCGATGAAAGCGCGTGCGCAGGCAGCCCTTTACCTGGCCCTTTCCTCGGGCTACTACAACGTGGAGCACTAAGACAATGCGGATCAATACAAGAAGAGACTTTTTGAAGATTGGCCTGCGCACGTTCGGTTCGCTGGGCGCGGCGAGCGTAGTGGGCAAGCTGAGCCAGGTGAACGCACTGGCGCAGAATAGTTGCCCCACGGATTATAAGGCGCTCGTGTGCATCTTCCTGTTCGGCGGACTGGATACGAACAACGTGCTGATCCCCATCAACACGCCGACCACGAATGCCAATAATTCCTATGCGAACTATGCCAAGATTCGCGGCGGTCTGGCTTTGCCGCAGGCGAATTTGCGCCAAATCAACGCCAATGGCGATTCGTACGGCTTGCATCCGAACCTGACGGAGCTCGCCAACTTGTACAACACGGGCGGCACCGGCACGGGCAAGGTCGCGATCATCGCCAACGTCGGTACGCTGGTGCGTCCTCTGACGAAGAGCCAATACCAGGGTCCGGGAGCTACGGTTCCGTCGAACCTGTTCTCGCATCTGGATCAGCAGACGGAAATCCAGACGTCTTATGCGCAGGGCAACGGCACCACGGGTTGGGGTGGACGCCTGGCGGATGCCATGCAGAGTTGCAGCTCCAGCAAGTTCCCCATGGTCATCTCGGTGGGCGGCAACGCGGTCTTCACCACGGGCAGCCAGACCAGCCCGGCGACGGTGACCGCCGGACAGGTGCTGGGACTGCAGGGCTTTTCGACGAGCGCGGCCAACGTCGCGCGTCTGAACGCCGTCGGCAATCTGTTGAACTTCGACAACAGTTTCACGATGGTCAGTGCCGATAATCAGATCGGCGCCAATGGCATCAATCAATCGGGATTGCTGAACCAAGCCCTCGGCGGGGCGCCGACGTTGAAAACGGCCTTTCCCAGCACTTCGCTTGGTGTGCAGTTGCAGCAGATCGCCAAGATCATCAGCGTGCGCAGCGCACTGGGCGCGAATCGCCAGATCTTCTTTGCGTATCTGGGCGGCTTTGATACGCACGATGCCGAACTCAATACGCACGCGACGCTACTGCCGCAGGTTAGCCAGGCGATGAATGCGTTCTATACCGCGACGCAGGAATTGGGCGTGGATAACAATGTGGTGACGTTTACCGAATCCGACTTCAGCCGCACCTTGCAACCGAGCGGCGGCGCGACGCTCGGTACGGATCATGCCTGGGGCAGCCACCACTTCATCATGGGCGGCGCCGTCAAAGGCGGCAATATATATGGACAGGTCCCGACGCAGGCGCTGGCGGCAGCTAGTCCGGACGACGCGAACACGCGCGGCGTGTGGATCCCGACAACGTCGCTCGATCAATACGGCGCGACGCTGGCTACGTGGTACGGTGCCGATCCGGGGAAACTGGCGACGGTCTTCCCGAACCTGGGGAATTTCTCTGGTCCTCTTCCGGCGTTTCTGTAGGTTGTCGTAAGACATAAACTGCTGTAAGTGCCGACGGAGCGCCCGCACAGGCCAACGCCAGGCAGAAGCCTGGCTTGCGGAGCAGAAGCTCCGCCCCACGATTCTCGTCTCTCGACGCCCCAGAGCATGGTCTATCCCCCCTGGTACTGCAGGCCTATCGGGTCCTCTTGCAAATTTTCCCTTTGCGTCTTGCGAACTTGGCTATAATGAAGGTGTCTTTTTGTTTACAGCGAGTGTCCCGATCCGGGGACGCTCTTTTGCAGCCAGAGTCCCGCCTGCCGGGAATCCAGGAGGTCCCCTTAAGTGAAGCGAACCAGCTCAGACGAATCACTCCGTTGTTCGTTTTGTCATAAGAGCCAGGACGTTGTCGGTAAACTGATCTCCTCCCCTTCCGATTACCCCCGCGCCTATATCTGCGACGAATGCATTGCCGTCTGCAATTCGATTTTGGAAGACGATCGTCATGAGGCTACCGGAGCAGCGCCACATAAGCTGCCCAAGCCGCTGGAGTTAAAGGAATATCTCGATCAGTACGTGATCGGGCAGGACGCCACGAAGAAGAAGCTGGCGGTAGCGGTGTACAACCACTACAAGCGCATCCAGATGAACCGCAATCGCGTAGGCGATGTGGAGCTGTCAAAGTCCAACATCCTTTTAATTGGACCCACCGGCACGGGAAAGACTTTGCTCGCGCAGACGCTGGCGCGCATCCTGGATGTGCCGTTCGCCATTGTCGACGCGACGACGTTGACCGAAGCCGGCTACGTCGGCGAGGACGTGGAGAACATCATCCTGCGGTTGTTGCAGAACGCCGATTGGGACGTGCAACGCGCGCAGCAGGGCATTATCTATATCGATGAGATCGACAAGATCGGCCGCAAGGACGAGAATCCTTCGATCACGCGCGACGTTTCGGGCGAAGGCGTGCAGCAGGCGCTGCTGAAGATCCTGGAAGGCACAGTGGCGAATGTTCCGCCGCAGGGTGGCCGTAAGCATCCTCATCAGGAATTCACGCCGATCGATACGACGAACATCCTGTTTATCTGTGGTGGCGCGTTCATCGGCCTGGAGAAGACGATCCAACGCCGCGTCGGTACGCGGACCATTGGATATAACAATCCCGAAGAGGGCGCGGTGGAAACCAAGCGCCGCATGGGAGCTTCGGGCCGCCGCGACATCAGCGTGCTGGAAAACGTGCAGCCGATGGATTTGATCAAGAGCGGCTTTATTCCGGAATTCATCGGCCGCTTGCCGGTGGTTGCGGTGCTGGAAGATCTGAGCAAAGACGCGCTCGTGCAGATTCTCAGCAAGCCGAAGAACGCAATCATCCGCCAGTATCAGAAGTTGTTCGAGTTTGAAAACGTGAAGCTGCGCTTCAGCGATGAAGCGCTCGAAGCCATCGCGCAACTGGCGATGGAGCGTAAAGTGGGCGCTCGCGGATTGCGCATGATTCTGGAAGAGCTGATGCTCGACCTGATGTACTATCTGCCCACGTATAAGAAGGTTCGCGAATTCGTCGTCACCAAGGAAATGGTCCTGACCCAGAAGATCAATATCAGTCTTCTGGAAAAGGCCGGATAAGAACGAGGAGAGATCGTTCGGAACACAGGAACGGAGCACTCCGCGTTTGGGGTTGTGCCTTCTGTCTCTTGTCTCCTGACTTCTTGCACTAATGCTTACTTCCAAAGAAAAATCAGATACGCGCCGCCTGCCGATGATGCCCATCCGGGACGTCGTGATTTTCCCGCACATGATGACGCCGTTCGTCGTGGGCCGCGAAACCAGCGTCCGCGCGCTTGAAGAAGCGCTGGCCGGCGATAAGAAGATCTTCCTCGCCACGCAGCACGACGCCAGCATCGATGAGCCGCGTCCCGACGAAATTTTTTCGGTCGGCACCATGGCGAATATCGTGCAGAGCCTGAAGCAATCCGACGGCAACATCAAAGTGTTGGTGGAAGGCGTGGAGCGCGGCAAGATTCTTTCGGTCACGGAAGACGAAGGCTACTTCAAGGCCACGGTCAAAACCTTCAACTTCAAGATCGAATCCGGACCGCAGTTGGATGCGCTGATCACGCGCGTCACGGGCCTGTTCGAGCAGTATTCGAAGATCAGCCAGAACGTCAACTACGACACGATCATTGCGGCCGTGCGCGGCGACGATCCAGGCAAGCTGGCCGATACGGTGGGCGCGAATTTGCCGCTCGCGATTGAAGAAAAGCAGGAGCTGCTCGAGATCTTCGATCCGGTCGACCGTTTGACGCGCATCGCCGAAATGCTCGATATCGAAATCGAGAAGCTGAGCGTCGATCGCACGGTGCAGGGCCGCGTGAAGCGCCAGATGGAGAAGGCGCAAAAAGAGTATTACCTCAACGAGAAGATCAAGGCCATCCAAAAGGAACTGGGCCGCGGCGAAAAGAGCGAGTTTGACGATCTGAAGAAGAAGATCGATAGCGCGGGCATGACCAAGGACGCGCACGAGAAGGCCATCGCCGAGCTCAAGCGCCTGGAACAGATGCCTCCGATGTCGGCCGAATCCACTGTGTCGCGCAATTATCTGGATTGGCTGCTGGCGGTGCCGTGGGCCAAAAAGTCCAAGGAAATTCGCGATCTGAAGCACGCGCAAGAGGTGCTGGAATCGGATCACTACGGGCTGGAGAAAATCAAGGAACGCATTCTTGAATTTCTCGCCGTGCGCCGACTGGTGAAAGATCCCAAGGGGTCCATTCTTTGCTTCGTCGGACCTCCGGGCGTTGGTAAAACATCTCTCGGCATGTCCATTGCCAAG
>CAITIX010000236.1 GCA_903892565.1 uncultured Acidobacteriia bacterium | reverse complement strand
TATCTTGTGCCTGGATTCAGGGCGTGAATCTAGTGATTGTCCTGATACTCTTCGATCCACGCCATCTGAATCGCTTCCAGCTTCGATTCATTCGACTTCATTGGATCGTCGTCGAATTCGTCGAGCTCCGTGATCCACTTGTGAAGATCCGTGAAGCGGACGTTCGCCGGGTCCAGGTCCGGGAACTTTTCGTAGAGTGCGATGCCGATGTCCTCGAAATTACCCCAATTCAGTTTCTGCATGCGAATCTCCCGAAAGCTTAAAGTTGTGTGCCCTTCAAAACGCCGCGGACAGCCGTATTCATGATGTTTTCCGCAAGCGGGCGCGTCGCTTCATCCAGTTGCTCGAGTTTCGCGCGTATCAAGTGGTGGTCGTCGCTATGATAGACCACGAGAAGTTCGTTGATCGCGCGATCGATACTTGCGCGAGCGTCGTCTGCGAGCTCGCGGTACGCCACGTTCTGGCGTGCTTTCTCGGTCGCCGCGAGAATGCTGTCGGCTTCCACGCGGGCCTCGCGTACCTGTCGTTCTTTGAAGTCGGCCTCAGCCTTGTTGAAAGACTCCAGGATCATCGCTTCCACCTGGTCGTCGGTCAACCCGTAAGATGGCTTCACTTCGACGCTTTGCTCCTTGCCGCCGCGCAGGTCATGCGCCGTGACGTTCAGGATGCCATTCGCATCAATCAGAAAGCGAATCTCGATCTTCGCCATGCCCGCAGGCTGTGGAGGAATGTCCTTCAGATCAAATCGCGCCAGGCTGCGGCAATCTTTCACTAACTCGCGCTCACCTTGGACGACGTGAATGAGGACGTTCTTCTGCCCGTCCACGGCCGTCGTGAAGGATTCAGTGGCGGACGCTGGAATCGTGGAATTGCGATGGATCAGCTTCGACACCAATCCGCCCATCGTTTCGATGCCCAGCGACAAAGGCGTGACGTCCAATAGCAATGTATCTTCCACTTCGCCGCCGAGGATGCCCGCCTGCACCGCCGCGCCGAGCGCGACGACTTCATCCGGATTCAGCTCCGTGTGTGGACGTCGACGGAACAACTTCTCGACCTCGGCCCTCACGAGAGGAATCCGCGTGGACCCGCCGACCATGACGACTTCGTCGATCGCGTCCACAGCAAGGTCTGCATCTTTTAAACAAGCGCGGCACGGCGCCAGCGTGCGTTCGATGATCGGCTGAATGAGCGAATCAAACAAAGCCACGTTAATTTCGCGCTGGTAACGCTTGCCGTTGTATTCGAGATCGACCACAGAGACGGGCACGAACGAGAGATCTTCTTTCGCGCGGATCACGGCGCGGCGTAGCAGTTGCACGGCGGTAGTGTCGGTGGATATATCCGTGCCCCATTCAGATTGGATATCTTCCAGCGCAATTTGTATCAGCAGATTATCGATATCGTCTCCGCCGAGGTGTGTGTCGCCGTTTGTCGCGAGGACTTCGAAAATTCCGTCATGCAGGCGGAGAATCGAGATGTCGAACGTGCCGCCGCCGAAATCGTACACGGCAATCACGCCCTCGTTACGCTTGTCGAGTCCATAAGCGAGCGCTGCGGCAGTCGGCTCATTCACCAGCCGCAATACTTCTAATCCTGCGATGCGCCCGGCGTCCTTCGTGGCTTGTCTTTGCGCGTCGTTGAAATACGCCGGAACGGTGATGACGGCCTGTGTTACTGGTTCGCCCAACGCAGCTTCGGCATCCTGCTTGAGCTTGCGAAGTATATGCGCCGAAACCTCGGGAGGCGTCACGATCCGCTCGCCCAGGCGCAACCGCAGCACCATATCGCTGCCCGGTTCCAGACGGAAGGGAAAGAGCTTCAGTTCGTCCAGCACGTCGCCCAGCCCGCGGCCCATCAGCCGTTTCACCGAATACACGGTGCTATCGGGATTCGTGACCAAACGCTGCCGGGCTTCCGCGCCGGCGATGATTTCGCCTGTTTCCGTGACAGACACAACGCTCGGCACGATGCCGCTGAGAATGCGCGGTCCCGTCAGATCCATCACCGCGACCAGGCTATTGGTTGTACCGAGATCGATGCCTACGATCTTCGATGCCGGCTGGTCTCCGCCAAAATCAATTTGAAAAGTGGACATGTATTTACTCGAGTGCCTTGCCTACATCGCGCAATAAGTTTGAAACGTACCGCCGGCGGTCGAGCGCCGCGCGAATTTCGCTCAGCGTCGCTGCGTCTGTATTCGCGTCGTGCTTTGCGAACAGATCCGCGAGGCCTTCGTCAATCTCGCCGCGCATTTCATGGAAACGTTTCTGCGCTTCTTCCAGCTGAGGCCGCGCGGATGCATCGCCCTCGCGCAGTTCCTCTAGTGCCATGTTGAGCTCGAAAACTTCTTCCAGCAATTCAGGTGGAGGAGTCTTCGACGGACCCAGACCGCGCTCTTCCAGGAAATATTCGGCGCGCGTGATGGGATCTCGCAGCGTGCGGAAAGCGTCGTTCAACACGGCAGTCATGTCGAGGGCCTTCTTCTGTTCCTCTGGACTGCGGCGGCTGAACTTATCGGGATGCCATTCGCGGCTGCGCTCGTAGAAGCGCTTTTTCAGGTCTTCCGCGTCTAGCGCGAGTTTAGGATCAAGACCGAGTGCTTCATAAAATCGCATGCCGGAGC
This sequence comes from uncultured Acidobacteriia bacterium, assembly GCA_903892565.1. GTDB lineage: Bacteria > Acidobacteriota > Terriglobia > Bryobacterales > Bryobacteraceae > Palsa-187. The sequence continues at coordinate 681 of CAITIX010000236.1, read as the reverse complement.
CAAACTACGCCGAGAACGACGTCCCGCAACCGCAGCTTTTCTTCGCGTGAGGATTATCGAAAACAAAGCCGGAATGGATCAGCGAATCTTTCCAATCGAGAGTCATGCCGTCCAGAAACAACAGGCTCTTCGGATCGATAAAAACCTGCACCGGATCCGTATTCTCCAGCGGGAACGTCAGCACCTGATCTGTGGAGCGCGGCTTCGGATCGAACTTGAATTGATAGCTCAATCCCGAGCAGCCTCCGCCCAACACGCCCAGGCGCAACCCGCCTTTGACGCCTTGCTTGGCGAAGGCGTCGTGAATTTTCTGAACGGCTTTTGGTGTAACAGTGACCATTGCTCTTGAAAAACTTCTCCGGGAAAAAGCCTTTTACGCGTTCGCCTGAGCCGGAACCCGATTCGGCGTCTTGCTCTTATAGTTTTCGATCGCCGCCTTGATGGCGTCTTCGGCGAGCACCGAGCAGTGGATCTTCACCGGAGGCAGGCTCAGCTCGTTGACGATGTCCGTGTTCTTAATCGCCAGCGCTTCGTCCACCGTCTTGCCGCGCAGCCATTCTGTTGCGAGCGACGAACTCGCAATCGCGCTGCCGCAGCCGAACGTCTTGAACTTCGCGTCTTCGATGACACCCGTCTCGGGGTTCACCTTCACCTGCAGCTTCATCACGTCGCCGCATTCCG
>CAITIX010000235.1 GCA_903892565.1 uncultured Acidobacteriia bacterium | reverse complement strand
CATTTGACCGCCGCTTCTTCGGCAGCCTCACGCAGAGGAGTCGGGCCACTCCCACAAAATTGCGCTACGTCGCCTTTCTCGTTGATTAGAAGGTGGACCGAAATTCGCCCTTGGATGTGATCTCGCAGGGCCGCGGGTGGATAAACGGCTTCAAATCGCTGCAAAAGCCCTCCGTGCGAGAGCCAATCAGCCATCCGAATCGCGGATGTCTGACTGAAGTCGCAATTTCTGATTGGAACGATCTTACTCGATTTCTCCGCAGCCTCAGGCCTACTGGTCGAGGAACGCGAACAGGCGAGCGATATTCCACATAACCCAACTATCGCAATTGCTTTTGCGAACTGCATCTAACACATTAGACACCATTGAACATCAAAATATCCGTCCTGACCTAGGGTGCTTAAAATGTAGCTATGCACACACGACGTTTAGGAACCAACGGCCCCGAAGTTTCCGCCATCGGCCTCGGCTGCATGGGCATGAGCGAGTTTTACGCCGGACGCGATGACCAGGAATCGCTGGCAACTTTGGACCGCGCACTGGAGCTCGGCGTCACGTTTCTCGACACCGCCGATATGTACGGTCCTCACAAGAACGAGGAACTGATCGGTTCCTGGATGCGCGGACTCAGTGCAGACAGACGCGACAGCATTTTTCTGGCGACAAAGTTCGGGATGGTTCGCGAAGGCGTCAACGGCCCTGTCAGCAAGATCGACGGGCGCCCGGAATATGTGCGCGCCGCGTGCGACGCCAGCCTGAAGCGCTTGGGCATCGACACGATCGATCTTTACTACCAGCACCGCGTGGATCCCGAAACGCCAATTGAGGACACCGTCGGCGCGATGGCGGATCTGGTGCGCGCGGGGAAAGTGCGTTATCTCGGACTCTCCGAGGCGTCTGCCGCAAGCCTCGATCGCGCGTGCAAGATCCATCCAATTGCGGCATTACAAAGTGAATATTCTTTGTGGACAAGAGATATCGAGGTGCATGGAAATCTTGCCGCCGCGCGGCGCAATGGAGTCGCGCTGGTGGCGTACAGCCCCCTGGGACGCGGCATGCTGACCGGATCGTTCGCCTCCGTTGCCGATATTCCCGCAGCCGACTATCGCCAAATCTCGCCGCGCTTCCAGGGAGACAACTTCGCACGCAATCGTGAGCTCGTAGGCAAGCTCGAAACGATGGCCGCGAAGAAAGGGATACTTGCGGGGCAACTGGCTCTGGCGTGGGTCTTGGCGCAGGGTAACGATATCATTCCGATTCCGGGAACCAAGCGCAGGAAGTATCTCGAACAAAATGCCGCGTCGGTGGACGTTGAGCTGAGTGCCGCCGAGCTCGCGGAATTGAACGCGGCATTCCCGCCGGACGTCGCCGTGGGGACGCGCTATCCCGAGGCTCAGATGCCGCGCGTGAACGCGTAACGCTTAGCCGACCTTCGCGTCGTGCAGTACGCGTTCCGATTTCTCGCGGATCTTCTTCGCCACTTCGTAGGGATCGCCTTGCTGGAATTCGGGAAGAAATAATTCCACGGACGCAGGACCGGCGTAGCCCGTCGCTTGAATCTTTTTCAAAATCTTTGCGAGCGGCGAAATTCCGTCGCCCGGGATCAGGCGCGTGGTGTTGTCATAGAGTTCGCGCGGAGTATCCGGCGTGTCCTGGAAATGCACGTGCGCGATATCACCCTTCTGCAGAAGATCCATATCCTCGAACTTACTGGGACCGGACCAGAAATGGTAGCAATCGAACAATACCTTGACGTTCGAATGTCCCGCCGCGCGGATCTGCTGCACGCAGGTGCGGAGATTCGAAATATAGCCTGAGGCGCGCGTGAATTCGATGGACGCGACCATGCCGAATTGTTTCGCAATATCGCCCGTCACGTGAATGATATCGAGTCCGGATTTATAATCATCGCGCGTGATCTTCATCGTGGTATTCGCGGGGTTATAAATGTGCTTGATGCCGAACGTGGCGTATTGTTCGCAACGGCGCTTGAACGTATCCATCAACGCGGCTTGGCCCGCGTGGGGATTCCAGAAATCATTGAGCCCAGGAGAACACGAAACGGCGGTGAGCCCCGCGTCGGTGACCACCTTACGCGCGGCAGCCAGCGTGTCGGTTTTCAGGAAATCGTCGAGCATCGACGACACGAGGTCTACTTGTTTGACGCCCGCCTTCGCCCATCATTCGAGCGACTTGCGATATACGGCGGCGAGCGACGTGT
>CAITIX010000234.1 GCA_903892565.1 uncultured Acidobacteriia bacterium | reverse complement strand
TTTTTCGAGAGAAGTCACGAACGAACCCGCCGGAATATCGTTGTTTTGTTTCCCGTCCCACCATTTTCCGGGCTTCCAATTGGCACCCAGCAGGATCGCGATCCAGATCCGAAGCCATTCAGGCGGACGCTGATTCATGAGCGGGTGATCGAGTAGGCAGCGATGTAGGCGAATCCAGCCAGTCCCTTTCATTCGAGTTCGTCTCCGCCTGCTTCTTCAAAAACCTGAAAACCATGCCGGAACACCAGCGGAATCTTTCCCATGGGGCCATCCCGCTGTTTCGCTACGATAAGTTCCGCTTGGCCGCGCAGGCTCGGATCATCCCGCTTATACATCTCAGGCCGATGAACGAAAACGACAACATCGGCGTCTTCTTCAATCGATCCTGTCTCTTTCAGGTCGGATAACATAGGGCGGCGCTTCTCCTGCTCGCACGAACGGTTCAGTTGGCTGAGCAGCATCACGGCGCATCCGATTTCTCCGGCGAGCCGCTTGAAGCTGTGGCAGATCTCGGAAAGCTCCTGGTGACGCGATTCTGAGCGCCCAGTGAGCTTCATCAGTTGGAGGTGGTCGATCACCAGCAGCTTGATGCTGGTCCTCGACCTGAGCCGCCGTAGCCCCGCGCTGACGGCAGCAGGGGTGTGCGCCCGAGAGTCTTCGATGAACAGCGGGACCTTCTCCAAATCGTTTGCGGCTTCGAGCATCCGGCGACGTTCGTCCGGCGCGGCGAAGCCGGACCGGGCCTTGTGCGAGTCCACGCGGCTTAAACCAGCGATCAACCGCCGCGTCAGAGATTCCTTGCTCATCTCAAGCGAAATGTAGGCGACGCCCAATCCAGCCCGAGCGGTGGTGTATGCCTGCTGCATGCCGATCACCGATTTGCCCATGCCTGTACGCCCAGCAACGATGATCAGATCGCCGGAGTTCCAACCAGATGTCATTTCAGTGAGCTTCGGCCACGGAGTCGTTAGGCCCGCAGGAATACCCCGTGCTGGCGCGAGGAACGACGCCCCGTGCTCCTGCACAACGTCGTATGGCGTGGACCACGTTTCGTGTTTGGATGCGCCCTTATCCCGAATGCTTTCGAGAACGGCATTAGCCTCCGTAAGCAGTTCCTGGGAGTTGTCTCCCGCAAGCGCACGATCCTGAATTCTCTGACATGCAAAGATCGTCTGGCGAAGTATCGACTTGTTTTTGATGATGCGTATCCACGAATCGATGTTCCTGAGCGAAGGCATGCCTTCGTCGAGCGATACCAAATAGCTCAAGCCGTCAACGGCTTCCAGTTGGTCCTGCCGCCGAAGTTCGTTGGCGACGGTCAGTCGGTCAATCTTCTCGCCATGCTCGTGCAGATCGCGCATCCGGGCGAAAATGCGCCGATGCTTCTCAAGGCTGAAATCTTCGGGGCTGAGTGCGACTCCTACATCGGCATACATTTCGCCGTTGCCGATGATCGCGCCCAGCACCGTGCGCTCGGCATCCGTGTCGCACGGAAGCTCTCTTTCCATTACGCGGGAGTCATTCATAGCAATTTCTTCGCGCCGCCGCAATCGGCGATCATGACTAGTGATGATGTCGCTATCGCCGAACGCTGTAACGCGTTCAATCATGCACGCATTGTGTCGCGACCTATCTACCGGCAACGCGGTTCTCCGATACAGCAGTTGTCGCAAACCGGGGGAACCCAGATTTAGAAACTACTGTAGAGTCCCTCCCGCGTGCCCACCAATGGGCCTCACCCAGCTGCATCACCGGGGATGACAATTCGCGAATATTCGGAGTGCGGCCCGTCAAAAACGGCGGATTGAAAGAACCACGCTCCGACCTCTTTCTGCGGCCTCTGCAAGGATCTTACAATTCAGCATTCGACGTAGAGCCTTTCAGTTTCTTCAGGAAACCCTCAAAATCCCGGAGCCTCTCCTCTTTCCATTTCAGGCTGAACCAATGCGATCCGACGGGTGCACCCATTTTCCACAGCCTCCACATCTCGGCAAGAAACTCTTCATTGTCGTCGCGAAAGGTGCGAGTCGCAGCGTGCGCCATCTCAATAATCAACGATTGCGGCATATTGATAGCATCAAGTCTGGGATGATCGACTTGAACTCTGATCTCTCGCTTCGCAAAATCAATCCAGCCGTTGGCCCAATCGTTCGGAAGGGGACTCGCGTAGTAGGCCGCGAGAACTGTGTAGCTTTCCAGTCGGCCACCGAAGTACTTACGGTTGAACTTCGCAAATAAGTTTTGGAATTTCACCGTTTCCACGGGATCAGTTGACTGGAAGATTTCCTCGCACAGGGCGAGGACGAGTTCCCTACCGAGGGCGTCGTAGAGTTCGGGATCTCGTATTGCGACTTCGTCGCAAACCGCCTCTGGCGTCACAACACCGCCCGAGCATTCGCGGGTTATTTCGCGGATGAGCTCTTTCGCGCCTTCGGCTTGTTCGTGTTTGCGACTCATGTCGAGTTTTTCGTCGTGA
>CAITIX010000233.1 GCA_903892565.1 uncultured Acidobacteriia bacterium | reverse complement strand
TCCTTCAAATCCAAAAAACAAACGGGGTTGTTTGGTAAATATCTGCCTTCGCCCCGATCATAACATCAGACCTTGCTGCGGACAATGATTTGATGACCCCAATAAGATCTTTGAATGACTTTGCCGCGCGGATGTCTGTCAGAATCAGGGTGGAGTAGTATCGCTAGTCGCATTACATACGCAGTCGGCATTACTTACAACGCAGCGCAAGGCGGACCACGATGCAGTTTGCCAATTATCAGACGGATAACTTTTACGATGAGATGTTCGACGCCCACGGAGTGGCGCGGCCGGAAGCGCGATTGCTGCTGGAAACGGTTGAATCGTTGGGCGAAGGCCAGATGCAGCGCTGCCAGAGGGCGGCGGAACGGCTTCTGTTGCAGCTCGGGATCACGTTCAATGTCTACGGCGATTCGGCGGGAACCGAGCGCATCTTTCCGTTCGATCTGATTCCCCGGATTCTGAAGGCCGAAGAATGGGCATGGATCGAACGTGGCTTAAAGCAGCGCATCCGCGCGCTCAACGCGTTTATCGATGACATTTATCACGACCAGAAAATTTTAAAAGACAAAATCATCCCGGAAGAAGTGATCCGTTCGGCGATTTTTTACCGCCCGCAATGTATCGGGATCAATCCGCCGCGCGGCGTGTGGTGCCACATCACAGGGACGGATCTGGTGCGTCATGGCGACGGCCAAATCTACGTTCTGGAAGACAACTTGCGCGTCCCCTCAGGCGTCTCCTATGTGTTGGAGAATCGCGATTTGATGAAGCGGACGTTTCCGCAGATCTTCGAAGGGCTGCATGTGCGTCCAGTGGACGAGTATCCCAGCAAGCTGCTCGAGACGCTGGAAGCCATTGCGCCGCCTAGTTCCTGGCAAAAATCGCAGAAGCCCACGGTGGTGGTGCTTACGCCCGGAATGCATAACTCGGCGTATTTCGAGCACAGCTTTCTGGCGCACAAAATGGGCGTCCAGTTGGTGGAAGGGCGCGATCTGGTGGTTCTGGACGGTTTCGTGTGGATGCGAACCACCAAGGGCCTGCGCAAAGTAGACGTGATTTACCGGCGCATTGACGACGATTTTCTAGATCCCAAGGCGTTCCGTCCCGATTCCTTGTTGGGCGTCCCCGGATTGGTGGATGTGTATCGCGCAGGAAACGTCGCGCTGGCCAACGCTCCCGGCAACGGCGTCGCCGACGACAAAGTGGTGTATGCCTACGTGCCCGATATGATTCGCTACTACGAAGGCGAGGATCCGATCCTGCCGAATGTTCCGACGTTCCTCTGCTGGCGCGATCAGGATCGCCAGCACGTATTGCAGAATCTCGACAAGCTGGTGGTGAAGTCCGCGAATGAGGCGGGCGGGTACGGAATGCTGGTGGGTCCGCATTCCACGGCGCAGCAACGGGCTGACTTCGCGGACAAGATCCAGGCCCATCCGCGCGATTACATTGCGCAACCGACGCTGGCGCTGTCGCGGGTGCCGACGCTCATCGACGATCATTTCGAAGGACGCCACGTCGACCTGCGCCCCTACATTTTGTATGGACAAGATATCAATATTCTTCCCGGAGGATTGACGCGCGTGGCGCTGCGAAAAGGTTCCCTGGTGGTGAATTCCTCGCAGGGAGGAGGAAGCAAGGACACTTGGGTTCTGGCGAATGACGGGACGAATGGAGGCCCGCCAGATGCAGGACAAAGCCAGGAGCAGAACGCAGGAGTACGGTCATGATCGGCGATACTCCTCTGCTCAGCCGCGTAGCGGACTCTGTTTACTGGATGGCGCGCTACATGGAACGCGCCGAAAACGTCGCGCGTTTTATCGGCGTCAATCTGAACTTGCAATTCGATTTGCAGCTCGATCCGGAGCATCAATGGCAGCCTTTGATCGACACCAGTGGCGATACGGCCGTCTTCAAGGAACGTTACGGATTTGCGAGCCAGCACAACGTCATTGATTTTCTGACGTACGACGTGGAGAATCCGAATTCGATTTACTCCTGCCTGCGGGCGGCGCGTGAAAACGCGCGTTCCGTGCGCGAGACCATTTCCTCGGAGATGTGGGAGCAGGTCAACAGCATGTACCTGCGCATTCAGGCCAACCGGCAGATGCCGGAGCCGGAATCGCTTCCCGAAGTATTTCGTTCCATCCGCCTGGGCAGCCATTTGTTCCAGGGCATTACGGACGCCACCATGACACACAGCGAGGCGTGGCATTTCGCGCGGCTGGGGCGCAAGCTGGAGCGCGCCGATAAGACCTCGCGTATCCTCGACGTAAAGTACTTCATGCTGCTGCCGTCGCTCAAGGATATTGGGACGCCCTACGACGATATCCAATGGTCCGCCGTATTGAAGTCTGTGAGCGGATTTGAAATGTACCGCAAGATGCACGGGCGTTTGCAGCCACGCGATATCGTCGGTTTCTTGGTGCTGAATCGCGAATTCCCACGGTCCATGCATTACTGCATTCACAAGGCGGACGAATCGCTCCATGCGATTACGGGTACGCCGATGGGCGCGTTCAAATGGCCCTCGGAGAGGCTCACAGGCCTGTTGCGCGCGGAATTGGATTTTATGTCGGTGGAACAGATTTTGCGGGAAGGTCTGCATGAACATCTCGATTTCTTGCAGGCCAAAATGAATGCCATAGGAAAGGGCTTGAGTGAAGACTTCTATGCATGGACGCCGGAAGAGCTTGCTTCGGCGTCGGCGGGTGAATAACGCCTAATGTCTATCCGCGTCGCGCTGTATCATCGTACGGTTTATCAATACGACCGGCTGGTCACGCTGGGGCCGCAGGTGGTGCGGTTGCGTCCAGCGCCGCACAGCCGCACGCCCATCACCAGCTACTCGCTGCGGGTGGAGCCGCGCGATCACTTCATCAATTGGCAGCAGGATCCGCACGGCAATTTTCTCGCACGGCTGGTATTCCCCAATCCGACGAAGGTTTTCTCGCTGGAAATAGATCTAGTGGCGGAAATGACCGTCATCAATCCGTTCGATTTCTTTCTGGAACCCTACGCAGAGGAATTCCCGTTCGTCTATGAGGACTGGCAGTCGAAGGAGCTCACCCCGTACCTGGAAACTGCCACCTGTGGGCCGAAGTTCGACGCCTACGTCGGCGAAGTCAGCCTGAAGAAAGTCCGCACGATTGATTTTCTGGTGGAATTGAACTGCCACCTGCAGCAGGCCATTCGTTACGAAATCCGCATGGAACCGGGCGTGCAGACGCCCGAAGAGACGCTGACGCTCAAGAGTGGTTCGTGCCGGGATTCGGCGTGGCTCATGGTGCAGATCTTGCGGCATTTGGGCCTGGCGGCGCGTTTTGTTTCGGGTTACCTGATTCAGTTGAAGCCGGACGTGAAGCCGCTCGAGGGTCCGGAGGGTCCGCAGCAGGATTTCACGGATCTGCACGCCTGGGCCGAAGTCTACTTGCCCGGCGCAGGATGGGTGGGGCTCGATCCAACTTCTGGACTGTTAGCCGGAGAAGGACACATTCCGCTTGCTGCCACGCCTGATCCATTTTCGGCGGCGCCGGTCTCGGGTGCGGTCACCAAATCCGAAGTAGAGTTCGAGCATGAGATGAAGGTCACGCGCATCCACGAGGATCCGCGCGTCACCAAGCCCTACACCGACGCCCAGTGGAATACGATCTGCGAAGTAGGCGAAAAAATCGACGCCGAACTGGAAGCGGGCGACGTCCGGCTGACCATGGGCGGAGAGCCGACGTTCGTTTCCATTGACGATATGGACGGCGACGAGTGGAACACGGCGGCGCTCGGGCCGAACAAGAAACGCCTCGCCGGAGATCTACTGCTGCGCTTACGCGAAGAGTTCGCACCCGGTGGGCTGCTGCATTTTGGTCAAGGCAAGTGGTATCCGGGAGAATCGCTGCCGCGCTGGGCGTTCACCTGTTACTGGCGCACCGATGGGCTGCCGCTGTGGCACGATCCAAAATGGATCGCCGATCCGGATCGCGATTATGGCTTTGGCGCACAACACGCGTGGCAGTTTTCGGAAGAAATTGCACGCCGTCTGGGGATCAATCCCGACTTTCTTGTAGCGGCGTACGAGGATCCGCTCGAGTACATTCACAAAGAGCGCCAGTTGCCGATTAACGTCGATCCCAAGGACAACAAGCTGGACGATCCCGAAGAGCGCGAACGCATGCGGAAGGTGTTCGAGCGTGGTCTGAATCATCCGACCGGATTTGTTTTGCCCATGCAGAGAGGCCAGGGAAAGAGTGGCCCCGAGTGGCAGAGCGGATTGTGGATGTTGCGCGCGCGGCATTTGTTCTTGTCGCCGGGCGATTCGCCGATTGGACTCCGTTTGCCTCTGCAGTCGCTACCGTGGGAGCCCGCGAGCGAGATCGAACCACTGCATACGCTGGATCCGATGGCGCCGGTGGAGCCATTGCCATCCCCGCAAAGGAAACTCGAGGCTGAGCCGCGCCGCAAGGGCAAGCAGCATCCCCGGCCGTGGGAGGCTCCGCCGCCACCCGTTGGAAAATTGAAAATGGGCGGGGTGGTTCGTACCGCGCTCGCCATTGAACCGCGCGAAGGACGCTTGTGCCTGTTCCTTCCGCCGCTGGCCTCGGCCGAAGAATTCGTCGAGCTGTTGACGGCAATTGAGGACGTCGCCACGCGTCTGGAAATGCCGGTGGTGGTGGAAGGCTATTCTCCGCCTTTTGATCCCCGTTTGCAGCACGTCAAGGTTACGCCCGATCCCGGCGTGATCGAAGTGAACCTGCAGCCGGCGGCGAATTGGAAAGAGCTGGTCGCGAACACTACAACGTTGTACGAATGTGCGCGACTGACCCGTCTGGGCACCGAAAACTTCATGGTGGACGGGCGGCACACGGGAACCGGTGGAGGCAACCACTTAGTTCTGGGCGCGGCGAAGCCGGTGGATAGTCCGTTCCTCCGGCGTCCGGATTTGCTCAAGAGCCTGGTGGGGTATTGGCTGAATCATCCGGCGCTGTCCTATCTGTTTTCGGGCGTGTTTATCGGGCCTACCAGCCAGGCGCCGCGCGTGGACGAAACCCGTGCCGACGCCATTTATGAGTTGGAGATCGCGTTCAGCCTGCTGCAGGGCGCATCCGGCGATTGCCCGCCGTGGTTGGTGGATCGAATCTTCCGCAACTTGTTAGTGGACGTCACCGGCAACACGCATCGGGCGGAATTCTGTATCGACAAATTGTATTCCCCGGATAGCTCCACCGGACGCCTGGGGCTTCTGGAATTGCGCGCGTTTGAAATGCCTCCGCATGCGCGGATGAGCCTGGCGCAGCAGTTGCTGGTGCGTTCGCTCATCGCGTGGTTTTGGAACGAGCCCTATGAGGAACCGCCGGCACGCTGGGGAACGCGCCTCCACGACATGTTCCTGCTGCCGCATTTCGTCCAAGAGGACTTTCATCGTGTGATTGACGACGTTCGGCGTGCGGGATATCCGCTGGACGCCGCGTGGTTCGATCCGCACGTGGAATTCCGGTTCCCGGTATATGGCCGCGTGTGTTACCAAGGCGTGGAAATCGAATTACGACAGGCGATCGAGCCCTGGTACGTGCTCGGTGAGGAGCCGGGCGCCGGAGGTACGGCGCGTTACGTGGATTCTTCGGTGGAACGCCTGCAGGTTCTGGTGACGGGCTTCATACCGGAAAGATTCGCCGTCACCTGCAACGGACGCCGGGTTCCGCTGCGGCCCACGGGGCTCCACGGAGAATTCGTGAGCAGCGTCCGGTATCGGGCCTGGTGGCCGCCGCGCTGCTTGCATCCGACCATCCCGGTGCATGCGCCGCTGGTTTTCGATCTAGTTGATTTGGCGGCTGGTAGATCTGTTGGAGGGTGCTCCTATCACGTGGCGCATCCCGGCGGCCGAAGCTACGACACGTTTCCGGTAAACTCGAATGAGGCGGAGGCACGGCGGCGGGCGAGATTTCTACCGTTTGGCCATACGCCTGGTCCGATGCAGGTCCCGCCGGTGGAAGAGAATCCGGAATTCCCGGTGACGTTGGATCTTCGGCGGCCGACGTCGCCGATGGCCCGCACCGCTCGGCGGACGGGCAATATGTTCTGAAACACCGCGCGCGCGCGTTGATCATGCGTGCGGTGATGGGGTGCAGTGAAGGAAAAGGTTACTACGTCGCTCAAAGCACGCACCGGAGTTTGGCGCTACGTTCCCCAAGAGGGCCACTGGGACGAGGCTCTCACGCCGGGAGGATTCCCGCGACGGCACTGGCGCGATTTGCTGGTCGCGCTGGGGCGCATGGGGCCGGAGCAACTGAACCGTCGCTGGCGCGCGGGCCAGCAGCTGATTCAAACCAACGGGATCACCTATAACGTCTACGGCGATCCGCAAGGCAAGGAACGCCCGTGGAACCTGGATCTCATTCCGCTCGTCATCGACGGGCGTGAGTGGGAACACATTGAACAATCCATCATTCAGCGCGCTACGCTGCTGAACGCGATGGTCGCCGATGTGTACGGTCCGCAGAGCCTGATCCACAAACGGCAGTTGCCTGCCGAGATGTTGTATGCCAATCCGCATTTCTTGCGGCCGTGCTGCGGGATCACGCCGCCTAGTGGCGTTCATCTGCACACGTATGCGGCCGATCTCGCGAGATCGCCCAGCGGAGACTGGTGGGTCATTGCCGATCGCACGCAGGCGCCTTCGGGAATTGGCTACGCGCTTGAGAATCGCCTGGTGAGCGCGCAGACACTGCCGTCGGTATTCAATCAATGCCGCGTGCGCCAGTTGGGGCCATTTTTTGAAACTGCGCGCACCGCGTTGATGGCGCTGGCGCCGAATCGCAGGGCCAACCCCAGGGTTGTGCTGCTCACGCCGGGTCCGCACAACGAGACGTATTTTGAACACTCTTTCCTCGCCCGTCAGTGGGGATTCCCCTTGGTGGAGGGTGCGGATCTCACGGTTCGCGATAATCGCGTGTTCCTGAAAACGCTCGCCGGACTGGAACCCGTCGACCTCGTGTTGCGGCGCATGGACGATAGCTTCTGCGATCCACTGGAGTTGCGGGGCGATTCGCTGATCGGCATACCGGGCTTCGTGCAAGCGGCGCGTATGGGAAACGTCGCGGTGGCCAATGCGCTGGGCGCGGGACTGGCCGAAACCGCCCTACAGATGGCGTTCCTTCCCGGCTTGAGCCGGCAGCTTTTAGGCGAAGAACTGCGGATGCCATCGGTGGCCACCTGGTGGTGCGGCGACGAGCAACCCCGACGCTACGTGCTGGAGCATCTGGACGAACTGGTCATCAAGCCGACCTTCCCGCGCTTCGGCCAAAACGCCGAATTTCCGGCGCAGATGAGCGCCGCCGCGCGCAAAGAATTGGCGGCCCGCATTGAAGCGCATCCGGAACAATTTCTGGCGCAGGAACAAGTGGACCTTTCGACGGCGCCGGTGCGCGCCGAGCAGGTGATTGCCGCGCGTCACGTAGTGCTCCGCGTGTTCGCGGTTTGGGATGGATCCTCGTATACGGTATTGCCGGGTGGGTTGACGCGCGTGTCCCAACAGGACCAGTCGCTGGTAGTCTCCATGCAGTTGGGAGGCGGTAGCAAGGATACATGGGTGCTCAACGCACAGCGCGAAGAAGTGGCCTATCAGCGCAATGCGGATCCGCTGGTGACGCCGCGAAGCTCCGCCGAACTGCCGAGCCGCATGGCGGACAACCTGTTCTGGTTGGGGCGCTACGCCGAACGCGTGGAATCCAGTGTGCGTCTGGTGCGCGTGCTGTTGCCGGGGCTTTCGGGCGAAGCCGATTTTGGACGCGGCGCATCCATCGATACGGTGGTTCACCTGTTAGGCGGCCTGGGCTATCTGCCCGCCGAATTTTCGGAAGGCTCGCTGGCAACGCAGCGCTGGAGCCTGCAACGGTTGCTCGGCTCGATGGTCTTCGACCCTACCCGAACCTCTGGCATCGGATGGAATTTGAAACACATCCGCCGCGTGACGTGGCCCTTGAAAGAGCGCCTCTCGCAGGACACCTGGCGCGTTCTCCAGCAACTGGAGACGGACTTTTCCTCCACTCCGCCCACCGAAACCGAGCAGCGATTTGTCGCGGCCATGCGCTTGTTGGATCGCGCCATCGTGACGCTTTCCGCCTTCGCCGGACTGCTAACGGAAAATACGACGCGGGGTTACGGTTGGCGTTTCCTCGAAATCGGCCGGCGGCTGGAGCGCTCGCTGCAGATGACCGAACTGCTGCGCGTCGGCATTGTGCAAGCGCCCTTTGACGTGGATCCGTACCTGCAGATGCTGCTCGAAATCGCAGACAGCTCCATTACGTATCGGACGCGCTATTTCACGGCCATGCGCACGGAATTTGTCCTGGAGCTGTTGCTGGCCGATGAGACGAATCCACGGTCGATCGCGTTCCAGCTTGCGAACATTCTGGCCCACGCGGAGGATCTGCCTCGAACAGGCGAGGCCGCGGGAGACGCGACGGAGCTTACGGTAGCTTCGAAATTACTTGCGGCGATTCGCGAAGCCGACATGGAAGATCTAGCCACGCGCGATGCGCTGGGCAACATCAGCGCGCTCGAAGACATCTTGAAGCTGATCAAGACAGGGCTGTACGATATTTCCGACGCGCTTTCGGCGCGCTATTTTAGCCACTTGACGCCATCGAGGCTGACGTCATTCTGATGCAGCTGCTTTAGGTAGACACCGTGCGTTATCTCACCTCCCACATCACGCGCTATATTTACGAAGGTCCGGTTTCCCAGTGCCTTAGTGAAGCCCGTCTGATTCCGCGAACCATGCCCGGCCAGCGCGTCTTGCAGTCGCGAATTACGGTGGATCCGGAGCCCGCGGTGATGGATCAGCGTAAGGACTATTTCGGCAACGATGTCACTTCCTTCGCGATCTTCCGCAGCCACGACCGTTTCACGACAACGGCCACGGGAATGGTGGAAGTGGATGCGCCGGGCGAAGAGTTACAGGCCATGTCGTCAGAGCTCGCCTGGGAGGAAGCACGCGAAATGGTCCACGCGCATGCCGATGACGAATGCCTGATGGCGTATGAATATGTGTTCGATTCGCCGTATGTTTCGACATCGCGCGAATTGGGGAACTACGCCGGGTCCACGTTTGCCGCGGGAAGGCCGTACGCCGAGGCTGCTGCCGAGCTCTCGCATCGCATCTACAAAGAGTTTACGTACTTGCCGAAGTCGACCACGATCGATATGCCGCTGCTCGAGATCTACCGCAATCGCGCCGGCGTATGTCAGGATTTCGCACACATCATGATCGGCGTGTTACGATCCCTTGGGTTGCCCGCGCGCTACGTGAGCGGATATCTGCGCAGTGGCGCGGACTATCAAGGTGCCGAGGCCTCGCACGCGTGGGTCGCGGTCTATGTGCCCGGAAGTGGCTGGCTCGCGTTCGATCCCACCAACGATATGATTCCTCGCGATGGGCATGTGACGCTGGCTTGGGGGCGCGATTACGGCGACGTAACTCCAGTCAAAGGCATCGCGCTCGGCGGAGGCGAACAGACGGTGCAGGTGGAAGTGCGCGTCATTCCCGTCGAAGAGCCTGCGACGCAAAAACAGAGTCAGACTCAAATTCAGAGCGAGAGCTAAGCCTCGGTCTCAGAAATTGAATTTCACGCCCAGCTGCACCAGCCGCGGCGAGGCCGCTTTCACGATTTGCCCGAACGTACCTGTCCCGAAATCGCCATTGACCGCCGCTGGTCCAAAGAACTGGGCGTGATTGAACGTGTTGAACGTTTCCAAGCGGAACTGCATGGAGCGGCTCTCGGAAAGTTTGACGTTCTTCATCAAGGTCATATCGAAGTTCAGAGCTCCGGGTCCGTAAATGGTGCGGCGCGACGCCGAACCGGGCGTCCCTAGTGCATTCGTCGTGAACAGCGAAGTATTGAGGAAATCCTGACCGTTGCGCGGATCACGGTTGATCATGAGATTGCCGGGCGTGTAATCAGGCAGATCCAAGCTGTGATTATTCACGCCATTCGGAATACTACCCTGCAACGAATTGTCGCCATGCTCGGCAATGGTCACCGGGAAGCCGGTGCTGACGCGCGTGATGCCGGACAGTACCCAGTCGCGAGTCAGCCCACGGGCGCGCTTTGTGAAGCGATCGAACGGGAGCTGATAGCGATACGTCGCGACCAAGTCATGCGTCAGGTCCCAGGCGGAAAGTGCGCGGGTGCGCTTGAAATTAAATGGATCGACGATATCGGAGATGCTCGACGCCTGATCGAGCGACTTGCTGAATGTATAAGACAGCATCACGTCCAGCCCGTTGCCCGTATGGCGGAGGCTCGCTTCGAACGCATGATAGCTGCTGTTGCCGAAACTACCTTCATAGTCGTCGTTGGCGAAGTTGGGACCGAGAGGCCCGCGCGTCCCCTGAATCACTTTACCTGCGGCCGTAGTGTAGGTTTTGTCCTCACCGACAGGCCCGCAGGTGGGCGATCCCGGAGCCACCGCGCTGGGTGTGCTCAAAGCCAAGCACAGCGCAGGGTTCCCGGGATTAGCCGAATACACAATCAGCAAGTGATGCGCCTGCGAACCGACATAACTCATGCTCAGGACGGTGTTCGCGCGGAGCTCTCGCTCGATGGAAAAGAAGTAAGTTTCGTTATACGGATAGGTGTTGCCGGTATAAGGCGTTGTCATCCCGGCCTGAGGAATATACGGCGAGAAGTCGATGTTCGGATTTGGATGATTCACCGTCGCGTTTAGCGGGGGGAACGTGAGAGGGAACGGTTGCACGTGCGTGGTTCCATCTGCGGCACTGATGAACGGTGTGGCGAACAACGGCGGTGCCGGACTTGTATAGCTGAGCCCGTAGGGTGGCTGAGGCTCGTCGATAGCAATCGTATTGCCTTGGATTTCGTTGTAGAACATGCCGTAGCCTGCGCGA
The DNA here is from genome assembly GCA_903892565.1 of uncultured Acidobacteriia bacterium. GTDB lineage: Bacteria > Acidobacteriota > Terriglobia > Bryobacterales > Bryobacteraceae > Palsa-187. Next base: position 4,869 of record CAITIX010000233.1, on the reverse strand, counting down.
ATACTGGTTTTTCCGGGACCTCCGATAATCTTTCCTAAAAGGCCCGTTTTGGCGGAAGGCGAGTATGCGATGCCTAACCGCGGGGCAAACTTGTTCTGCTGCGGAACCAACGTGTTTGGAATGCCCGCATCCGTGGGATAGACCAGGCCCACGGGCGCCGTCGGGTACACCTTGGATTGTTGTCCCAAGCTAAACGTCGGAATTTGGTTATATTTTTCCGACCAGTACTGCATCAGGTCCCAACGCACGCCATAGTTCAACGTCAAGTTGGGACGAATCCGCCAACTATCCTGGAAATACGCCGAGCCCGATTTGTGGCGTCCGTAATAGGTCTGCGAGTCGGCTTGATTGTAGTTGCTGGCCACGCCGATCAGGAAATCCGCGAACTCCGAGCCTGTTTCGGTTCCGGTGAATAAGAAAGATCCGTTGAACGTCGGATTCGGGTTTACGTTCACTTGCTCCACGGCGGCCGTCGCGCCGACCTTGACGCTGTGCACGCCCAGCACCTTCGAAAAGTTATCGCTGATCGAATAGGTATTGTTCGCCTGCGTCAAATTAGTGATGGGAGTTCCCATGACGAACGAAGGGAACACGATGTTTTCGACGCCTTCGATCTTCGGTGCCAACGGCACGATGCCGGGCGTTCCAGGTCCAGTGACAAATCCCTGGGAAGCGAGGCTAGGTCCGACGCCGCCCGAGGGCTGGCCGACGTTGTTCGAACTGCGCATGAAACTCATGTGCAATTCGTTCACAGCGGAAGCGCCAAACGATTTCGTGTGGAGCAAGCTGAACAATTGTCCGCGGCCGAGTGTGAGCGCTGCGAATCCGGGAACGCTCGCTCCGCCTTGTCCCGTGGGATAGGGATTATCGAGCGTGTAGTCGTCGAAATAGTAGTAGCCCGAAAAGAGACCGTAGCGCTGGCTGCTGCCGTCCACGCGAATACTGCCCTTGTCGTCGCGCAGATGCTTTCCCTCGGACGCCGTCGCGAACGTGGAGGCATCAACATTGGGCTGCGGAATGTATTGCAACAGGTGCAATGCCGGAGCCGACCACGCACGTTGCGGGATCACGGCATTCGGGAAGACGCACTGCGAGACCAGAGTGCATCCCGGCGTGTAGTAGGGTTCATTCACGCTGACGCCGTAGCCCAGTTTCTGCCCGAGTAGATTTGCAAGGTACGGGCCGCTGACGGTCCCGGTAAGCGAGGAGGCCGCGTCGGCCAGGTTGCCGCTTCGATTGGCCATCGTGGGAACAGGAATCAGTCCAGTGTCGAGTCCTTGGCTCTGGCGGGTCCCTTGATAGTCTCCGAAGAAGAAAACGGCATTCTTCTTGATCGGGCCGCCCACCGTTCCACCATATTGGTTTTGCCGGTAGAACGCGCGCTCCGGTGAAAAGTAATTGCGGGCATCGAGCGCCGTGTTGCGCAAGAACTCAAAGCCGTTGCCGTGGACCTGATTCGTCCCCGACTTCGTCACGACGTTGATCACGCCGCCGCTGTAGTTGCCGTATTCCGCCGCGAAGTTATCGGTCAGCACGCGGAACTCGGCGATGGAGTCCAAATTCGGCACGATCGTTGTGCCGCCGTTCATGAGCTCCTTCACGTCGCCGCCGTTGACGATGAATCCGTTGGCGTCCTCGCGCTGACCGCTGATGGATTGATTGCCGGCGTTGAGTCCGCCCGAGGGAGCGATCGCGACCGATGCTCCGGCCATGACGATGGAATCCGGCAACTGCGTGGACATCGGGACGATTCCAGGCTGCAGCGCGAGCAGATCCGTGAAGCTGCGGCCGTTAAGCGCGACTTCTGTCATCTGCTTGCCGGTGACCACTTCGCCCATCTGCGTGCTTTCGGTTTCCACGCGGACTTCGTTTTCGATAACCGTGACTTCCTCGATCTTCTCGATCATCTCCACCGTGAGATTGATGTCCAGCTTGCTGTCGGCGTCCACCGTAATGCCCTGGCGCTTCTTGGTGGTGAATCCCGAGACGTCGGCGGAGAGATCGTAGCGGCCAATGGGAAGGCTGGGGAACGTGTAGAATCCTTTGTCGTCGGTCGCCGTTTTGTTTTGCAGGCCGGTGGCGGGATTTAGGGCGACGATCGTGGCCTTCGGAATCACGGCGCCGCTAGGATCGGTCAACACGCCGGAGATACTCCCGGTGGTGGCGGCCCATAGGAGGCTGCAAACGCACGCGAAAGCGATGCTCAAAACGCGAATCACGAATTTCGTCCCCAAGGTATTCCCCACTTGTCCATGACCTTCCAAGCCCACGCCAGCGCGAGCCTTGTACCAGAGTAAAGGGCTATCAGTCTACGAGCCAGCTATCTTTCGGCTATTTGTGCCTCGCATCTCGGCAGGGCGTGTAGAATCTAGAAGACAAGGCTGACGCGCTACACCAAAGCGACAAACATGATACGCAGGATCTTCGACTCACGTCCGCGCGCAGTACTCGCCTGTGGCCTGGCCGGGATCATTCTGATTGCACTGGTGGACTGGCAGATCGTATTTAACGCTACCCTCGGCTTTCTTTACCTTTTCCCCGTTGTGTTGTTAGGAACGGTCCTCGAATGGCCGTCTTTAATGGCCGTCACGCTCTTGTGTACGTTCCTCTCAGATCGACTGGATCCTTTCCCCGGGGATACGGAAGTCGCGCGTGACGTGCTGATCTTTTTGACGCTAGGCACGGGGGCGTTGCTGTCGATCGCGGTGACAAAGGGTTATCGACGCGAGATGGCAAGTCTTGCCAATCTGAAGCGAGAAGCCGTGGCGCGGCAAGCCGCCGAGGAACAGTTGGCGTTTCTTGTCGAAAGCAGCCCGGCGGCAGTCCTTACGATGAAGGCGGACGGGGAAATTCTGTTGGCGAATCCGGCGGCGCATCGGCTGATCGGAGTCGCGGAAGGCCTTTTGCCGGGCAGGAGAATTACGCGCTACGTGCCGGCGTTGGGATCGATTCCCTCGATCGACGATACGGCGAAGATCTTCCGCACTGAAATGCAGACACGCGGACAGCGCGAAAACGGCGATATCTTCTTGGCCGACGTGTTCTTCTCCACGTACAGCACGGCGGCCGGTCCACGTCTTTCGGCGCTGGTCATCGACGATTCCGAGCACTTTCGGGAGCGCGAAGAAGCAAGCCTGCAGCAACTCTTAGTGGGTTCACGCATTCTTGTGGCCGCCGTCTCGCACGAGGTTCGCAACGTTTGCGGGGCTATCGGAATGGTGCATGAGAATCTGGTGCGCAATGGAAGTCTCGCAGGCAATCAGGACTTCGAAGCGCTGGGCTCTTTAGTGCAGACGTTGAGCAAGATCGCGTCGCTCGAACTGAAGCAAAGTGTGGGCGCGGTGGAGGAAAGCAGTGCCGATCTGCACGAGGTTCTCAGCGATCTGCGGATCGTATTGGAACCGTACTGTGACGAATCGGACATCGAACTCCAGTGGCACATCCCATTGAACTTGCCGCTGGTGCAGGCAGATCGCCACAGCTTGTTGCAGGTGTTGCTCAACGTCACCAAGAACAGCCAGCGCGCTCTGGAATCAGCGGACCGCAAAGTGATCGATATCTCGGTCGCGGTCCACGCCGATGGCGTTTCGATCCGTGTGGCAGACACGGGCCCTGGGATTCCCGCGGGGCAAAAATTATTTCAGCCCTTGCAAAAAGGGGCGGATGCGACTGGCCTTGGACTCTATTTGTCCCGTGCGTTTATGCGTTCCTTCCGCGGTGATTTGCGCCACGACGCGGCGCAATCAGGATGTTGTTTCGTCCTGGAGCTGCTTGCCGTTCAAAATTTGACTCATCCGCTTTCGTCCCATTCGCCGATTTCGGTAATTGCTGCCCAGGGCGGCCATCAGGATGTCCATGATCCGTCAGCCCATACGACTCCTATTGCTTGACGATCACGTCCTGTTCCGCGAGGGACTACGCCGGCTGCTCGTTTCCGAGCCGGATTTCGAAACCGTGGCCGAGTGCGGAACCCTAACGGACGGACTTTCCGTGCTTTCCCGTTCGGCCATCGACATTGTTCTGCTGGATTTCGATTTGGAGGAAGACACCGGCACGCGTTTCATCACGGCGACCACCGCGCAGGGATACACCGGGAAATTTCTCATGGTCACCGCGGGCATGAGTCCGCTGGATATCGCGGTAGCGCGCAAGCTCGGGATCTCGGGGATCTTCTTGAAACACAGTTCTCCGGCGACACTGCTCGAGGCCATTCGCGCGGTGGCGGAAGGCCGCGAATGGATGGATCCGAAACTGAACGCTCCCGGGGCGGACATTCGCCAGGACTTGACACGGAGGAAAGAACCGCTGACGCCGCGAGAACAGGATGTCCTGCGGAGCGTGTTCGAAGGGCTCACGAATAAAGAGATCGCCTACAAGATTGGCGTCTCGCAAAGCTCCGTCAAAGCCACGCTACAAAATCTTTTCGAAAAGACGGGCGTTAGAACGCGCGGCCAATTAGTGCGGATTGCCATCGAACACTCGCTGGAATCCGCGCGAAAGTAGCGTCGTGCGAAGCGCATCCCGCGCGCGGTTAGTGCGTGGCTAATGCGACTTTGCGGGCGATGGCGGCGTTCGATCCATCCCGCGCGCGGAAGCCTGTGATCGTAATCTGATCGCCGCGCCTCAGGGAGTCCACTTTCCAACCTTGGCTCATCAGCGCGTTTGGGCTATTAAGCTCCACGTGCCAGTTTGCCGGGCTGCCGACGCCTTCCTTCACGTCCATGTTTACTTCGACGTGTGGATTCTTCCACTGCACTTTGGTGATCGTGCCGACGATTGTCACCATTTGCGTCTCGTCGTACTGGGCTTGGAAGGAATGATGGGCGAGGAGAGGTACGCAAGCGGAGAGCGCAAGAAGAATTCCAAGCG
>CAITIX010000232.1 GCA_903892565.1 uncultured Acidobacteriia bacterium | reverse complement strand
GGCAGGCCACGCACACACTCGCGCCTGCCGTGATCCGTATGATTATTAACACGAGCGTCGATGCGGAGCACGTTGGCGGCAACGATCAGGTGGTGGGCTCGCGCTACTACCAGCCGGTGACGCTCGAGCGTTCGAATAACTCCGGCGCGGAAATGATCCTGGCTCACGAGAACGTGCTGACCCGCCTTCAGGAAATGAATACCGTTCCCGATGCCGGTCTTCCGATCAATACGTATTTCAGTGAGCGCTACCGTCTGCATCGTTTCTTTAATGGCGAAGGCGTCGAAGTGATGCACTTGCCGAAAGCGCACACCGACGGCGACAGCATGATTTGGTTCCGCACGGCGGACGTGATCGCAACGGGCGATGTTTTTCGTACGGACACGTATCCCACGATCGATGTTGAAAAAGGCGGCAGCGTTCAGGGCGAAATCGACGCGCTGATTCGCATCGCGGACATGATGTATCCCGAGGTCATGAGCCAGGGCGGCACGCTCGTCATCCCCGGTCATGGCCGCATCTGCGACGTGGCCGACGTGGGTGTTTATCGCGACATGGTGGTCATCGTGCGAGATCGCATCCAAGGCATGCTCGAAAAAGGCATGACATTGGTACAGGTGAAGGCCGCAAAGCCCACGATGGATTTCGATCCGTTGTATGGCCGCGAGCCCGGAGCGGCCTCTCAGTTTGTGGAATCCGTATATCGCAGCTTAAGCGCGGCGAAAACAGCGGCAAAGAAATAGCGCCAACGAAATAGCCCTTACAGCGGGATGTTCCCGTGCTTTTTCTTCGGCGTGGTGTCGACCTTTGTAGCCAACATCCGCAATGCCTTAATCACACGCGTGCGCGTTTGGCGCGGCTCGATGACATCATCGACGAATCCGTTTTCCGCGGCGACAAAAGGACTCGCGAATCGATCGCGAAACTCTTCCGTCTTTTCACGGCGCACCGCTTCCATGGCTTCCGGCGATTGCTTTGCGGCGGCGGATAATTCGCGGCGATACACGATGTTCACCGCGCCCTCCGCGCCCATCACCGCGATTTCCGCCGAGGGCCACGCGAGATTCACATCCGTGCGCACGTGTTTTGATCCCATCACGCAGTACGCTCCGCCGTATGCTTTGCGCGTGATGACCGTGATCTTCGGCACCGTCGCCTCGCAATACGCGTAAAGAAGCTTTGCGCCGTGGCGGATGATGCCTCCGAATTCCTGCGCTGTGCCGGGCAGAAATCCTGGCACATCCTCGAACGTGAGAATCGGAATGTTGAACGCATCGCAGAAGCGCACGAAACGCGCGCCCTTATCCGAAGAATCAATGTCCAGGCAGCCCGCAAGGAACGCAGGCTGATTCGCCACGACGCCGACGCTGCGGCCATCCATGCGAATGAAGCCCACGACGATGTTGCGCGCGAAATGTTCCTGCACTTCGAAGAATTGGCCATGATCCGCGACGCGACGAATCACATCGGTCATGTCGTAGGGTTGATTGGATGCCGCAGGAATCAGCGTATCGAGCGCTGGATCTTCACGGTCTTCGGGATCGTCGCACGAGCCGAGTGGCGCATCGTCGCGATTGTTCGGGGGGAGATAGCTCATGAGTTCCCGAATCATCCGCAAGCATTCGGCGTCGTCTTGCGCCTGGAAATGTGCCACGCCGCTCGTGGTGTTGTGCGTCGACGCGCCACCGAGCGCTTCTTTTGTCACATCCTCATGCGTCACGGTCTTGATGACGTCCGGGCCGGTGACGAACATGTAGCTGGTGCGGTCCACCATGAAAACGAAATCGGTGAGCGCGGGCGAGTAGACGGCGCCTCCGGCACAAGGTCCCATGATGGCCGAAATCTGCGGGACCACACCGCTCGCCAAAACATTTCGCAAGAAGATGTCGGCATAGCCGCCGAGCGACAGCACGCCTTCTTGAATGCGCGCGCCGCCGGAATCGTTCAACCCGATCACGGGAGCGCCGGTCTTGAGCGCAAGATCCATGATCTTGACGATCTTCTTCGCGTTCGTTTCCGAGAGCGAGCCGCCGAAGACAGTGAAGTCCTGCGCGAAGACGTAGGCCGGACGTCCGTGCACCAAGCCCCAGCCGGTGATGAAGCCGTCGCCATCGACGACCTGTTCGTCCATGCCAAAGTCGCGGCAGCGATGGCGCACGAGCTTGTCCATCTCTTCGAAGGTGCCTTCGTCCAACAACAGTTCAATGCGTTCGCGCGCAGACAGCTTGCCTTCCTGGTGCTGGCGCGCTCGGCGTTCGTCTCCCCCGCCGGCTTCGGCTGCGGCATGGCGGCGGCGCAATTCTTCCATTCGGTCAGACATACAAGAGTTAGAGTAACGCGAATGGGTGCGGAATCGTCGAAACTAGTAGTGGTGCCACGCTTCTATCTCAGTTTCGTGCTGTGTTTCTCCCTGGTCATACCATTCGTGGCTGCCCAGGATCCGGTGACCCTTCGTACGGACGTCGGTTTAGTCCTCGCGCCGGTGACTGTCACCGACGCCAAGGGAACGCTCATCGACGGACTGTCGGTCAACGATTTCGTCTTGTCCGATGACGGCAAGCCGCAGAAGGTGCGCATGGATACGTCGGACACCGTGCTGGCGCCGATTTCGATTGTGATCCTGATTCAATCGAGCGGCATTTCGATTCCCGAGCTCAGCCGCATTCACAGCATCGGCGCGATGATTAAGCCGATTGTGATTGGAGATCGCGGACAGGCGGCGATCCTTTCGTATGATCGCGAAGTGCGCGTGCGCCAGCCGTTCACGTCGGACTCGAAGAAGATTCAAGTGGCGATCGAAGAGATAAGTCCCTATTCGGTGAAGGCCGCGGTTCTCACCGATGCCGTGATCCAAGGCGTGGATATGCTGGCGACGAGGCCGGCGAATTATCGGCGCGTGATGTTGATTCTGGGTGAATCACGAGACCGCGGCAGTAAGGCGCAACTTTCGGAAGCCATCGAAAAGATTCAACGCGCGAACGTGGCCGTTTATTTCGGGACGTATTCGGCGCAAGCTTCTGCGTGGACGGTGAAGCCGGGCGATGCTCCCACGATGCCGACGGCCAATGGCAATAACGTCGATCTTCTCGCGCCGATCGTTGAACTCGCGAGGCTAGGCAAAACGAATGCGGCGGATGCGCTGGCGCGCGCGAGCGGCGGGCGGCACATGTCGTTCACGTTGTATTCAGCGCTGGAGGGTGTGATCTCCCGCACGGGCGAGGAGCTTCACGGGCAATACTTATTGAGCTTCGTGCCCGAAAGCGGCGGTGATAAATTTCACAAGATCGAGGTGAAGGTCCCCTCGCGGCCCGAAGCGGTTGTTCGCGTGCGTCCCGGATATTGGCCGCAGAAGTAGCGGCTAGCGCTTGGGCTTGGGTTCGGACGGGCTTTTCGCGGGCTCCTTGCCCGGAAGGTTTTCAGGATTCTCGTGCACGCGTGCGCGGAAGCCCGCGTTCATCCCCGCTGCGAGAGAGACCGTGTTATCGCCAAACTTTTCGCGGACTTTATCCACGGCGGCGAGCGTCTTGCGCCACTTCTCGGTGTCGCGATCTTCGATCAAACTCGTCTGGCCTTCGGCCGCTTCGAGTGATTGCGCATAAACCCCGAGCAAGCGGATCGCTCCGCCTTTCCAGTTGCGATGAAACAGATCGCGTGCGGCGCGCGCGAGTTCCGTATCGATCTGCGTCGCGTGATCGAGCGTTCGCGAACGTGTGAACGTTGAGAAATCCTTGTAACGGAGCTTGATTTGAATG
>CAITIX010000231.1 GCA_903892565.1 uncultured Acidobacteriia bacterium | reverse complement strand
CGAAAAGAATCCCATGGTAGTCATGAATTCATCCACCGGAACGCCTTTCATTGCCGTGATGTTCTTGAACACCTGCTCCGCTGGCCGCGTGTCGCCGCGCAACTGGGCATTCGCCACCGCTGTGCTCAAAACACACAGCAGCACGACAACCGACCGACTCGTTCTTCGCGCAAATCCAGTTGGCATCAAAAAGGACTCCATCGTAGATATATAAGTCTCGCGCTGAACCGCCGCGCATTTCCCGATCAATTATATCTCCTGGGCCGCGTTAGCATGTAGAAGGAAAACGATTCCTAAACCTATGGCGACCATCCCTTCCAAGAAATTCCGCGTCCGCCCGGGGCATCGCGTGAACCTTCGCAAGTCGCCGACGCTCACTACGCCTTACTATGCGTCTAAGAACGAATACGGCGCTCTGCTCCAGGGCCACATAGCGGAACTTTCGACGCTGCAAAGCAAACTGTATGCATTGAATCGCTATTCGTTACTGATCATCCTGCAGGCCATGGACACGGCGGGCAAGGATGGCATGATCAAGCACGTCATGTCCGGAGTGAATCCGCAGGCCTGCCAAGTCTCGCGCTTCGAACACCCCAGCGCCGAAGAATTGCAACACGATTTCCTGTGGCCTGCCGTCTGCAGGCTGCCGGAACGCGGGCATATCGGGATCTTCAATCGTTCCTATTACGAAGAGGTGCTGATCGTCCGCGTGCATCCCGAATTGCTCCACGCGGAGCAAATCCCCCACGAGTTGATGGACAAATCCGCAATCTGGGAACAGCGTTTCCGCTCCATTGTCGATCTGGAAAAGCATCTGCATCACAACGGCACGCGCGTCCTGAAGTTTTTCCTGCACATTTCGAAAGAAGAGCAGCGCAAGCGACTGCTGCACCGCATCGAAGATCCGGACAAGAACTGGAAGCTCAGCCTCTCCGATATCGAGGAGCGCAAATATTGGGACCAGTACATGAGCGCATATGAGGCCTGCCTGAGCGCCACCTCCACAGTTCACGCGCCCTGGCACATCATTCCTTCTGACGACAAGCCCAACGCGCAGCTCATCGTCTCCGAAATTATTTTGGATCAGCTCCGCAAACTGAAACTCGCCTATCCGCAAGCGGACGCCAAGCGCCGCCACGAATTGCAGACCATTCGGGAAAAGCTCGCGAAGTAGGGCCCCCGCGTCGTGATACGATGGCAACGATGCGCCCGCCCTGCCGGCAGTGCGGACGCGGGTAAATACTCACAAATTCTCACAAAGACACATCCATGAATCTCAATCGCGTTTGTACAACCAGAACCATGAGTAGCTTTGCGTGCGCCACTGGATTGCTTCTGCTCCCGGCATTTGCCGCCGCGCAGAACGCGAAGCCGCAAGTTGCGGAAGACGTGTTTAAAAACATCAAGGTCCTGCGAGGAGCTTCGGCAGAAAACTTTAATCAGGGCATGCACCTGATATCCGGGGCGCTTGGCGTCGAATGTGAATATTGCCACGTGGAAAGGGATTTTGTCTCGGACGACGTGAAGAAGAAAGACATCGCGCGCGACATGATCACGATGACCGCCGATCTCAACCGCCGTATGTTCAAGGGAGAGGCAGTGGTCACCTGTTACACCTGCCATCGCGGCCATCCCATCCCGGTGGCCGTGCCGGAGCTCCCCGCTGGCGAATATTTCAAGGAGCCCCCTCCTCCGCCCGCCATGCCCACGGCCGCGGAAGTCCTCTCGAAATACATCACGGCCCTCGGCGGCGAACAGAACCTGCGCAAAATCACCAGCCGCGTGATCACCGCGCAGCAAAATATTCCCACTGGACCCGGCGGCGTGATTCCTACTCCGGCAACCGTCGAGATCCTGCAAAAAGCTCCGAATCTTGTTCTCCGCACCGCGAAGACGAAGGACCTTACACAACTGAGCGGCGCCGATGCGAAGGGCCCGTGGGTTCAGGATGCTCGTGGTCGCGTCAACGCTCCGGCCATTGAACTCGAGCGCATTCGCGAAACGCGCAACGCCGATTTCTACGAGCCTCTCGACATCGCCAAGACCTTCCCGAAGCTGACGGTGGAAGGAAAAGAAAAGATCGGGATGAACGAAGCGTACGTCGTAGTCGGCGTCCCCGCCGATGGCATTGCTGTGCGCATGTACTTCGACACAAAGACCGGCCTGCTGCTCCGCAAGTCCACTCTGACGCCAACGCCGTCCGGCCCCAGTCCGTATCAAGTGGATTACTCCGACTATCGCGACAACGGTCACGGCGTGAAGTACCCGCACGTCATTCAAATGGAGCCCGCCGGAACTCGCACAGAAATCGCCACGCATTCTACAATCCGGATTTCCAAGATTCAAGAAAACGTGGCTATCGACGACAGCAAGTTTACGCGTCCCCCCTCGGTGGATCGCGGCGGGAAGAAAAAGCAGTAGGCTGGCTCCCCGGTCCATTTCGCGTTCCACTTTCTCGCTTCAATAGAATAGAAGATAGAGGTTTTCCGTGAAGCTTAAAATCGCATTTATCGTAGCTACTGTCGGGGCAATGCTCGGGACGACGACGTCCGTTCTATCCGCCCATCATTCTTTCGCCGCCGAATACGATGGCACCAAGCCCATCACTGTTAACGGCGTCGTCACGAAAGTGGAATGGACCAACCCGCACGCGCGTATTTACGTCGACGTGAAGGACGACAAGGGCACCGTCACCAATTGGAATTTCGAACTCGGCGGACCGCTGCAGCTCAATCGCTTGGGCTGGAAACGCGATGCCGTCAAAGTCGGCGATCAGGTGAAGGTGGACGGCTATCTCGCCAAAGACGGCTCGAAAATGGCCAATGCGCGCAACGTAGTGTTTGCCGATGGCCGAAAAGTTTTCGCAGGATCCTCGGGCGACGGCGGACCCACGCAGTAGTTCGCGTTCTTCCTTATCGCGACTGGAGCGCCGCACGCACCGCGTCGGCATTCGCATTTGCCAGCAGCATCGCTGTCTCTGTCGCGCGATCCTCCAGCTCGAATGCCGGTGCCACCATGTGCACCAAACCCCAGGCCAACGCATCCGGCGTCGAAAAGACGCGGCCCGTGAGGCACAATTCCCGCGCCCGGCGATCGCCAATCGCGGATGCAACCGCACGATAAACCTGCTCGCTCCATTTGCCTTCGCGAATCTCGGTGAGCCCGAAGCTGGTGCCTTGCGCCGCGATCACCACGTGTGCGTTCGCCAACAGAACAACGCCGCCTGCCAGCGCGACACCCTTCACGGCAACCACAATCGGCTTTGCGATGCGATTTCCCAAGCCGAACAAATCCTCTCCGGCAACCTCGTCCATGCCGGAGCAAAAGATCGGGCCATCGGCGTCGATCAAGATGGCGCCCGTGGCGTCGTCCGCCGCCGCATCGCGCAACTCTTCGAGCAGCCTCCCGCACAACTTTTCATCTAGGAAATTACGCGTGGCCGGGGATGCCAGCGTGATTCGCCGCAGTCTTCCATCTTGTTCGATTCGTATGCTCACAGTGTTTCCAATACTACGTGCTCGCGATGTCCCGCGGCACACGCGGCCTCGAAGGCCAGCGTCAGGACCCTGCGCGTCGCCAAGGGATCGATGATTGCATCCACGTGCCCGCGCGCCGCAGCGTACTTCGCGTCCAGCCAGCGTTCGTAATCCGCACGCGTCTGCGCGATGCGCGCTTCCAGTTCCACAGGAATCGCTTCGCCCTTGTCTTTCAATTTCGTTAGCTCCGGACCATGAACCGCCTGCACGGCTGCATCGCCATCCATCACGCCGATACGTGCAGTGGGCCACGCGAACGTGAAGTTCGGATCGAATCCCTGCCCGGCCATCGCGTAGTAGCCTGCGCCGCTCGCGTGATTCAGCGTGAGGACAATCTTCGGAACCGTGGCGCACGCCATCGTCTCCACCATTTCCGCCCCCGCACGAATGATTCCTGCGCTCTCTGCGTCGGCGCCGACCATGAATCCCGAAACGTCCTGCAGATAAAGCAACGGCAATCCCTGGCGCTCGCACATCTCCACGAAGTACGCGACCTTCCGCGCCGATTCCGTATACACGATGCCGCCAATCCGCGGCCCAGCGCCGGTTTTTAGAAATCCTCGTCGATTCGCAATCACTCCGATCGCACGCCCATGCAACCGCGCCGTGGCGCACAACATCTCTGGCGCGTGCTCCGGCTGAAATTCCAGGTAATCGTCGGCGTCCACTATTCGCGCGATCACTTCCTCGACGTTGTAGGGCAGGCGATGGTCGTTCGGCAGCACATCGTACAAACCTTCGGCAGCCTTCGCAGGCAGAGAGCCCTTCGTAACCACAGAACCCGCGTTGGCTGGCAGTTCACGCACCTTCTGCCGGATCATCGCGAGACAAGCCGCGTCATTCGGAACCATGTAGTGAGCCACACCGCTCGTCTTCGTATGCAGCGCCGCGCCGCCCAGCGATTCTGCGCTTACCACTTGCCCGACGGCGCCCTTCACCAGGTTCGGTCCGCCCAGGCCCATGAAGCTGGTGCCTTCTACCATGATGATGACGTCGGAGAGCGCCGGCAGATACGCGCCACCGGCGATACACATACCCATGACAGCCGCAATTTGCGGCACATGCAGCTTCCGGCGCATCAAGGAGTTGTAGTAAAAAATCCGCGCCGCGCCGTACTGGCCCGGAAAAATTCCATCCTGATAGGGCAAGTTCACGCCTGCCGAATCCACTAAGTAAATGATCGGCAGACGGTTGCGCATCGCAATTTCCTGCGCCCGCAGAATCTTGTGAATGGTCTCCGGCCACCACGCGCCAGCCTTCACCGTGGCGTCGTTGGCGACGATCACCACCGGACGCCCTTCCACGTGAGCAACGCCCGTGACGACTCCCGCAGACGGAGCTTGTCCATCGTATTTGTCGTAGGCGATCAACAAACCGATTTCAAGAAAGAGCGCGCCCGGATCGATCAATTTCGCGACGCGTTCTCGCGCCGTGAGCTTGCCGTCTTTATGCTGGCGATCGATCTTCGCCATGCCGCCTCCGGCGCGGAGCTTTTCTTCCAAATCGCCAAGTTGCGCCACCAGGGCGCGGAGATGATCTGCGGGAGGGCTCACATCGTTTATTCTATATAAGCCACCTAATTTAAAATGCTGGGTATCGATTCACGCGCGCTGAAGGCGGTCTGGACGTGCTTCCTATTCGTGACGGGAATCGCGGTCATTTATATTGTCCGCGAGACGCTCGTCACCTTCGCGTTGGCCGTTTTCTTCGCACTGCTGCTCGCTCCGATCGTCGCAACGGTGGAGCGCCTATCGCCGCCGTGGCTGCCGAGGACCGCAGCGCTGACCATCGTCTATATTTTGCTGATGGCCGGGATCGCGGCGATCACCATACCCTTGACTTCTGCCATCGCCGACGATGCGCGCGTGCTGGCACAGAAGCTCCCGGACGCCATCAGCAAGGACGCCATCCATAGGATTTCCTTGCCGGCCATCCTGGAACCGGCTCGCGACCGCCTCTCCGCGGAGCTCGAAAAGCATGTGGACGATATGGAGCGCGACGCGTTCCCTATGCTCAGCCGCGCCTTCGAGCAGGTCATCACCGGCATCGGCACCGTGGGACGCGTCATCTTCGTCCCGATTCTGGCGTTTTTTATTTTGAAAGACGGCCGCGCGCTCTACGGCAAGTTGATCGTATCGGCGAGTGGAACGCGCCGCAACACCATCATCGAAATCTACTCGGATCTCCGCGTTCTCTTGGCGCAATATGTGCGCGCGCTGATGATTCTGTCTCTCATCACGTTCCTGGTCTACGCGCTCTTCCTGGCCGTCACCGGAGCTCCCTACGCCGTGCTGCTCGCCGGGCTTGCGGCTGTTTGCGAAATCGTTCCCGCGGTGGGGCCCTTCATCGCCGCACTGATTATTCTTGCCGTCGTGATCCTCAGCGGCTATACGAAGTGGCTTGTGCTGCTGGGCTTTCTGGTCGTCTATCGAGTGTTCCTCGATTACATGGTGCAGCCCACACTCATGAGTTCCGGCGTGCAAGTGCATCCGATCCTCGTCATGTTTGGAGCCCTTGCGGGCGCAGAGATTGCGGGAATTTCAGGCGTCTTCTTTTCGATCCCCGTCATCGCCACATTGCGTGTAATCGTCATGCGGCTGCATGACGCGGCGAAGAACGCGCCGCCCCCGATCAGCGACTCTAGCGACTAAGCTCGCGGACCTTACTGTGATGGCGGCTATAACCGAAGTAAATCGCGAGGCCAATCGCCATCCAGATGACGAGCCGCAGCCAGTTCTCGATTCCTAATCCCAGCATCAATCCAAAATTGGCGAGGATACCCAGGATCGGCACCAGCGGCACCAGTGGTGTACGGAACGGGCGCTTTATATCCGGCTGCGTCTTGCGCATGATCAAGATTCCCGCGCACACAATCACGAACGCCAGCAGCGTTCCGATGCTGGTCATCTCCCCCACCACCGAAATCGGCGCAAATCCGGAGAACAAGCTCACGAATACAAGGAACAACAGATTCGACCGCCACGGCGTGCGGAACTTCGGATGCACTTCGGAGAAGAACTTCGGCAGCAGCCCGTCGCGCGACATCGAGAAGAACACGCGTGACTGGCCCAGCAGCATCACCAGAATCACCGACGTGTATCCGCAGATGATCGCGAACTTCACCAGTCTTGCAAGCCACAAGTAGGGAGTCGCTGCGATCGCCACAGCAACCGGAGCCGCGCTGCCCTTGAAGGCCGTGTACGGCTGCAACCCGGTCATCACCCAAGCGAAGGCAACATAGAGGATCGTGCAAACCACAAGCGATCCCAGAATACCGATCGGCATATCGCGCTGTGGATTCTTGGCTTCCTGCGCCGCAGTCGATACTGCGTCGAATCCGATGTACGCGAAGAAAATTACGCCCGCCGCGCGCACGATGCCGCTGTAGCCAAATTCGCCGAAGGTTCCCGTATTCGGCGGAATCATCGGCGTGTGGTTCGCCGGATTGATGAATCCCCATCGGGCAACGATGAACACCAGCACCACAGTCACCTTCAAGACGACCATCACTTCGTTGACGCGCGCCGATTCCTGAATGCCGACCATCAGCAGGATCGAAATCGCCGAAGTGATCAGCACAGCGGGAAGGTTAATCACTCCGAACACCGTCGTGCCGTTCGCCAAATGCACTGGCTGCCATGGCGACGCGATCAAGGCCGCAGGCAGTTCAATGCCGAAATCGTGCAGCAGACTGACCACGTAACTCGACCAACTAATCGACACCGTCGCCGCGCCCACCGCGTACTCCAGCACCAGATCCCAGCCGATAATCCACGCCAGCAATTCACCCATGGTCGCGTACGCATACGTGTACGCACTTCCCGCAATCGGAATCATCGTGGCGAATTCGCTGTAGCACATGCCTGCGAACGCGCAGCCAAATGCAGCCAAGATAAACGAGTAAATGACCCCCGGACCGGCGTTGTTCGCCGCCGCGATGCCCGTCAGCGAGAACAATCCCGCGCCGATGATTGCGCCGATGCCGAGCGCCACCAGCGCCCCTGGGCCAAGCGTCCTCTTCAATGAGTGCTCACTGTCCCCAGTCTCACCCGCCAACATGCTGAGCGGCTTCTTGATCAAAAGGCTCATAGTATAAGCGGTAGTCTAACAGAACGGATCGGCGGGCGGCCTGAGGAACGATTCACTTGCTCGATGATGGCCATCGGTTGCGAGATACTAAGGACGCAATTCGTTTTATAAAGGAGACACCCATGGGAAAAGTCGCACACGTATCCAAGGTCAAGGTCACCAAGGAGCCCGGCAACAACAAGATCAAGCGAATCCAGATTGAAGGATGGCCGGACGTCACACGCATGGGCGTGAACGGCGGCATCGCCGAGTTCTTCAAGGTGAAACCGGATGAGCCGATGCCCTCGACGCTCGATTATCTCGTCGCAGCGATCGGCGGCTGCATGACCGG
>CAITIX010000230.1 GCA_903892565.1 uncultured Acidobacteriia bacterium | reverse complement strand
TCACGCAGTGGCCGGAGCATCGCCGCGCTTCGTTCATCGGCCGCGTCTTTCAGAACCCATTCAGCGGGACGGCTCCGAATCTGTCTATCGCCGAGAATCTCGCGCTCTCCAGCCGTCGCGGCCAAGCGCGCGGATTAGGCTGGTGCTTGGGCGACGGCATGAAGTCCAAGATCCGCGACACGGTGCGCAGCCTGAACCTGGGCTTGGAAGATCGTCTGGATAATGCGATCGGTAGCCTCTCCGGCGGACAGCGTCAGGCGCTGACGTTATTGATGGCGACGTGGCTGAAGCCGAAACTTCTGCTGCTGGACGAGCATACCGCGGCGCTCGATCCGCGCAGCGCCGATCAAGTGATCCAGTTGAGCGATCAAATCATCGCGCGCGACAAACTGACCACGCTCATGGTGACGCACTCCATGCAGCAGGCCGTCAACTTGGGCGACCGCATCATCATGATGCACCGCGGCAATATCGTCCATGATCTGCGCGGAGCCGAAAAGCGCCGTCTGCGCGTCGACGATCTGCTCGGCCGCTTTGAAGAGATCCGCCGGGCAGAGTTGCTCGACGAAACGGCAGCCGAGATGTTGCAGCGGACGTATATTTAAGACCGTTGTCAGCGCACTTTAGTTGAGCCCATACCCTATGAAAACCTGGATCATTCCCGCGGGCTCAACCGCTGGTGCGCAAGCACTCAAGCTCACCGAGCGTTCTTCGCCCGAGCCCGGGCCCGGTGAAATCAAGATCGCGCTCAAGGCCTGGTCGTTGAATTACCGCGACCGCATGGTTGCTTCGGGCCGCTACGTCTTTGGACCCGTCACGCGCGATACGGTTCCTCTTTCCGATGGCGCAGGCGAGATCGTCGCCGTTGGTCGCAACGTGACGGAATGGAAAATCGGCGACCGCGTGGTCGGAACGTTCTTTCAGAACTGGCTCTCCGGGCCGTTCATTTCCGAAATTCTTCGTTCGGACCTGGGTGGACCCATCGATGGCATGCTGGCCGAAGAGGTCGTGCTCGCTGCGCACGGCGTTGTGCGGATTTCCGACCATTTGAGTTTTGAGCAAGCCGCGACGTTGCCCTGTGCGGCGCTGACGGCCTGGAATGCGATCTTTGAAGTTGCGAAATTGCGTGCGGGGCAAGCGCTGCTGACGCTTGGCACGGGAGGCGTCTCGATCTTTGCGCTGCAGTTGGCGAAGCTCGCCGGCGTGAGCGTGATCTCCACGTCTTCCTCCAACCAGAAGCTGGAACGCCTTGGCGCGCTGGGTGCTGCGCACACCATCAACTATCGCGAAATCCCCGAGTGGCACACAGAAGTCCTGCGACTCACCGGCGGTCGCGGTGTGGATGCGGTGATCGAAGTCGGCGGGCCGGGTACGTTGGAAAAGTCAATCCTGGCGGTTACGCCGGGCGGAACGATTGGGCTGATCGGAGTGCTCTCCGAACCGGGCGCAAAGATTGACCCGCGTAAACTCATCGCGAAGTCGATCACGCTGCGCGGTGTGTACGTCGGCTCGCGCGCCATGTTCCTCGATATGAACCGAGCGATCTCAGCGGCCTCGCTGAAGCCGGTGATCGGCCGCGTGTTTTCCTTCGAGGATGCCCCCGCAGCCTATGAATACATGGCCACGGGGGCGCATGTGGGGAAGATCGTAATTGCGCGGGGCGCGTAGAGGCGGGGCGCATTGCTTCCCTGTAAGATAGAGATGAGTTTGAACTGCCACATCGGTAGGAGGTTCTGGTGACAATCACAGTAAACGGGCAAAAGCGCGACGTGCAATCGTCCGCCGATACGCCGCTCCTTTATGTACTGCGCAATGAACTTGACGTGATGAGCCCCCAGTTCGGTTGCGGGCTCGCGCAATGCGGCGCTTGCTCCGTACTGGTCGATGGAAAAGAGGTCCGTTCCTGCGTGACGCCGGTTTCTTCGGCGACGGGCAAGGAAGTCACCACCATCGAGGGCCTGCCCGCGCGATGGGCCAAGCAGAAGGGGCTTTCCGGCGCGGATGCGGAAAAGACGCTGCATCCGGTGCAGCAGGCGTGGATCGAAGAACAGACTCCCCTGTGCGGCTACTGCCAAAGCGGCATGATGATCAAGGCCACGGAGCTTCTGGAAAAAACCGCGAAGCCCAGCGACTCCGAAATTAAGGCCGCGTTCACCACGTCCGGTCCTTCGGCGCATTTGTGCCGCTGCGGAAGCTACTACGCGATTGTGGAGGCCGTGCGCCTCGCGTCAACGATCATGGCAGGAGGTGCGAAGTGAAAAACTCCGTCGAGACCACCAATATTTTGGGCGCGCAGTTAAGCCGGCGCGGCTTCGTCAAGGCCGGCGGCGCGTTGTTTGTCGGCTTCACGCTGCTCGATTCGAAGAACGCGCAGGGCGCGGTGGCGAAGAACTCGCTCGATCCGTCGCAGTTCCAATCCTGGGTTGAGATTCACGCCGACAACACGGTGATCTTGCACACGGGCAAGTGCGACTTCGGCCAGAGCTCTTTGTACACGGCCTATCGCCAGATCATTGCGGATGAGTTGGAAATTCCGTTCGAATCGATCACTGCGGTCATCGGTGGCGATACGGATCGCACGCCCGACGGCGGCGGCACGTTCGACCTGCTGGGGCGCGGCGTCATGCCGCTGCGCAAAGCTGCGGCTTACACGCGCGAAGCGATGCTCGAACTGGCGGCGCAGCGTTTCGGCGTCGCGAAGGACAAACTGACGATCAAGGCCGGTGTGATATCCGGCGGTGGCAAGACGGTCACTTACGGCGAGCTAGTGAAGGATCAAAACCTGAAGCTTTCCATCCCGGTGGCCGGCGACCTGACGACGATGTTCGGCCTGACGGTGGAAGGCGATCCGCCGCTGAAGCCGGTGAGTAAGTACGAAGTCATCGGCAAGTCGTATCGCAATAGCGTCATTCCCGCGAAGGTGACCGCGAAGGAGAAGTGGGTCACGGACGTCAAGCTCTCCGGCATGTGGCATGCGCGCATCGTGCATCCGGCGACGCTCGGATCGAAACTGATCACGGCTGGACAGGTGGATAAGACCAAATTCCCGAACGCGCAGGTCGTCGTGAAGGGTAATCTTCTTGGCGTCGTCGCGCCGACCGAGTGGGAAGCGATTCAGGCGTCGCGTCAGGTCGCCGCCGCGACGAAGTGGTCCGAGTGGAAAGGGCTGCCCGGCCAGCCGAATCTGTTCCGCTATTTCCGGCAGGATGCCGATTGGAAATCGACTTCCGTAAGCCGCAGCCAGAAGAGCGGCGGCGATGCTGCGTCCGCCGTGGCGAGCGCGAAGAAGAAGCATTCCGCCACCTACGAAATGCCGTTCATGAAACACGCGCCAATTGGACCCACCATGGCGCTGGCGGATTACAAGGCCGACGGCACCGTTACTGTCCACACGCACAATCAGAATCCGCAGGCGTTGCGCGGCCAACTCGCGCTGATGCTCGGCGTGCCCGTGGATCAGGTGATCGTGCGCCTGTATTCGGGCCCCGGCCACTACGGCCGTTCGAACGGCGGCAATGCCGGAGCCGAAGACGAAGCCGTGTTGCTTTCGAAGGAACTCGGCCGGCCGGTGCGCGTGCAGTGGATGCGTGGCGAGGATTTCCAGTGGTCCACGCAATCGCCCGCCGGTTATTCGGACGTGCAGATTGGCCTCGATGCGAATAACAAGATCTCGGCGTATACCATCGACCATTACATGCCCGCCATGCAGGACGATCGGCCGGTGGGTGCGATCCTCGCCGGGCTTCCCACCATGCCCGCGCCGACTCCCGGCGGCCAGCGGCTGGCCAACACGGTGAATGGCAACTCGGATCCTTGGGTGTACGATGGCGTGCTCAACTTGGAAGAGCGCGCGCATGGCACGTATGAAGTTGGTCAGCGCGAATCTCCGCTCGGCGTGGGATTGCGCGATCACAGCATGCGCACGCCGGGACAATTCCAGCAGAATTTCCCGCGCGAGGTCGCGTTGAGCGAAGCGGCGGCACTCGCGGGTGCCGATCCCATTCAGTTCCGCCTCGATCATACGAAGGACGAGCGGCTGACGAACATTCTCCAGCGCTTGCGTGCGGAATCCGGCTGGCAGACGCGCTCTGCTCCGAATCCGAAGGCATCCACAACAGGAAACGCACCCGTGCGCGGGCAAGGCGTTTCCGTCATGTTCCGTTCGGGCAGTTACTGGGCGTGCGCGGCGCAAATCGCGGTGACTCCCGCGAGCGGAGCGATTGCGGTGGAAAAGATCACGATGGTGGTGGACCCCGGTGTGGTCGTCAATCCGCTGCAGCTCAAGCGCCAGGTGGAAGGCGGCAGCATGATGGGCACTAGCATCGCGCTCTACGAGCAAGTGGAGTTCGACGAGAGCGGCGTGACGACGAAAGACTGGCGCTCGTATCCGATTTTGAAGATGGCGGACATGCCGGAGATCAAGGTCGTGATCGTGAATCGGCCAGAAGTCGGCGTCTACGGTCAGGGATCGGAAGCGGCCAACGCGCTCGCCGCGCCCGCCATCGCCGCGGCGTTTTTTGATGCGACAGGCAAGCCCGCCCGAAATCTACCGCTGCGTCCGGATTACGTGAAGACTCTGCTGAAGGCGTAGCGCCACAGCTCGCGGTGTCGGGCTTACGTTTCGTGGCGTTCGCTTGATAAATCTCGCCCCTGCTCCAGCGCCTATGGGCGCTGGTATTTCGTACGGGCCGATTCTTGTGCCGCCAGAGAGCGGCATTCAGAAAACAGAAAAATGGTGGAGGCGGCGGGAGTTGTTCAGCCCTACGGTATTGAAAACAGGTAAGTTGCTGATCCCATATTTTGCTATTGTTGCCACAATCGCTACATCCGCTGCCTCATCTTACCTAAAACTTACGTGGCCTTCAGTCCCGGCCTCCTCGCTCGGCGGCGTGGTTGGTTGCGAATCGCATTACAATGTGAGTTCGACGCCATGGCGCAAATATGGAAAGAGACGCTGGTTCCGAAGCGCAAGGGCGACTTGCCGCCTCATGTAGCCGATAAGATGTGGGCGTTCCCGCTGCCGCCGACTTTGCCTACGACGCTCCTGCCCAGGGAGGTCTGGTACGTCCGGGTCTGCTCGTTCACTTTCGTATTTCACACCTTGGAACAGCTTCAGGCGTGCCTGGACTATTATGGACAGAAAACGCACAGGTCGAGCCGAATACCCGCTGCGGAGTTGCACAACTACGGAGGGGACTCTGGCGAGTGTCAACGGTGGTTTGATCGACTGCCCATGTACTTATTAGAAGAGCCAAAACGTCGAAAGGTTGTTGCGGCTCTCCAAGCTGCGCTTAGTCAGTGGAGCACATAAAAATTTGGTGGAGGCGGCGGGAGTTGAACCCGCGTCCGAGAAAGTTCACCGTGACAAGACTACGTGCGTTTCCGATTCGGTATTTTTCGACCACCCCATGCGGAACCGGCAAGAGGGGGATGGCTTAGCCTGATTGATCTCGGCTTTGGGCTCCAGACGGAAGCCTTCGACCTATCCTGCAAAGTGACGCTCTTAAGACGAGTGCAGGCCCATCGCCTCAGAGCGGCTACTTAATTAATTAAGCAGCGTATGCAAACTGCTGATTGTTGGCAGTTGTTGTTTTCCGATCGTTTTACGGGAGCTCGGAACCCGGCACGACTCACCACAATGAATGCTATCCCGTCGAATCCGTTGCGCCCCCCTTTCACTTCATTCTACCACCCGGACCACAACCGGCCCGGTTTTTATTACTAATCGTTAGATGCAGCCCGTGCCCGTGGCGATTCATCGACGCGACCTTGTAGAATGGTATTTGTAGAGTAAGTCTTGCCGAATCAATCCACTATGACGCCCGCTCCGGGAACTTTTGTTGCGGGTGAAGAAACCACCGAGCGCGACCACGAGTCTTTGTACAACGTCGTGTTACTGGACGACAACGACCACAGCTACGACTACGTGATCGAAATGCTATGCGCGCTCTTCTTCATGGGGCCCGTCACGGCGTTCCAGCACGCCGTCGAAGTGGATACCAAGGGCCGCACGATTGTCCTTACCTGCGACCGCGACGCCGCGGAGTTCGGACGTCAGCAGATCCACAACTACGGCGCCGATCCGCGCATGGAACGCTCGCAAGGATCAATGAGCGCGATTGTGGAACGAGTAACTTAATAAGAAGTCAGAAGACAGGAGTCAGGAGACAGAATCCCGATCGACTGGCTGCCACTGGGCAACCTCCTGAAGATCGAAAAACGCTGCCAGACGGCCATCCGCTTTGAGGAAGATCCGACATTGCTCATCCTCAATACCTTCTGTCGCATAAACTGGCTGTTCGTCACCGCTCTTAAATCGGACCAGCCACCGAAGCTCCATGGCGCCGCTACTTCTTAGCGCCCTCAGGAGATCCCGCCAGGTAGTATCCGTCGCGTGTGCGGATCTTCAAATCCGGCTTCGCCACTTGCACCACGATGGTGTGGAATCCGGGGACTTCCTGATTGTTCGGACTGTACGTCAGCAAGTATTGACTATGCAGCTCCGCACCGATGTCCGTGATCGCGCGATCCAGTGTCCTTTGATTGGTGAACGTATATTGGCGTCCTCCGCTGTAGGTCGTAAACACCTGCAGCGGATTCTTCACGATCAAGCCTTTGGCTTCGTTGAAAATATCTTTGATGAGCGGCGTCCAGTCGCCTAACTGCATCTGCGTTTCCGTGGTCGGCGTGTTGACCGCGCCGCCGGGCAGGTGCACCGCCCCCGGAGGACGGTTGTCTGTCGACGGCGTATTCGGCGTCGCCGTCAGCGATGCCAAAAAGTGCGACATGTCCACCGAGTAGATCACGACGTTCGCGAACTCGGCTGCCGACATGACTTCGCGCGGACGAATCTGGCTGCCTTTGTCGCCGGCTTCGGCGATCAACAAAAGCACGCGCCGTCGATTTGCCGGACGCGTCTTCAATAAATTGATGGACTCGATGGTCGCGTCATTCAGGCGGCTGCTCCAGCTTCCCGGCTTCATCTTCTTCAGCGCTGCGGCCATCTTGTCGGGATCCGAGGTGAAGTCGGCGAGCGTTTGCACGCGATGATCGAAGGCGATAATCGCGACTTCGCCGTCCTCGCCGGTGACTTGCCCTTGCAGGAGCGAACCTATCTTTTGAATCTGCGGCAGAAGCTTCTCGACCTGCGAATTCGCCTGCACCGCCACCACGAGCGACAAAGGATGCGACGTGAGGTCCTCTGTAATTCGTTGCAGCTTGCCGTTGTCGTAGAGCCGGAAATCCTGCGGCTGCAGTCCTTCGACGATGTTCCCGCTGCGATCGGTCACCGTCGCCGGAGCCATCACGATGCGCACGGTGGTTCCGAAATCCGCTTTCTCGGCCGCTCCAGATGCCGGCACGGAATAAGGCTGCGCGGCGGGGGGAATCAGCGGAGAAGAAGGCGCCGCTTGTGGAGTTGCCGTCGGCGTTGCACCGGGACGCGCCAAGGGCACAGCCTGCGCGTGCAATAAGTGGACCGACAGAATGGCCGCGTAAATCCCGACGGCTGTTCGCAGAGATGCTCGCATATTTATGTTGACGCCTCGCCTAATTTGCTGGTTTCGCATGATGCTCCGTACGACCATGCAGCAGATCCACCGCATGGGGGATCAGTCCGGCCACTGCTTCCAATGACTCTATCGCACCTTTGGGAGATCCGGGGAACGTCAGAATCAAAACCTCGCCGCGCGCATAACCCCCGCTGCGGGAAAGCGCGGCACGTGCTGTGTGCTTCGCCCCTTCCGAACGCATGAGTTCTCCGAAGCCGGGAATATCGCGATCGGCAATCGCACGCACTGCTTCCGGTGTAACGTCGCGCGGACCAAGGCCCGTGCCGCCTGTTGTCAAAATCACGTCAATGGCGTTCGATGCTGCGAGAGCGGTTATCAACGTGGATATCCCATGCACGTCGTCGGCCACTACGTGCTGATCCGCAACCTTCCAGCCAAGCTCGATGGATTTGCGAACCAGTTCCGCGCCGGAGCGATCTTCGCGCGTGCCCGCGGCAACGCCGTCGCTGATCGTGACCACCGCAATGCGAATCACTTCTGATTCCCCCGCTTAAAGTCCCCGCTCTTGCCGCCGGTTTTCGAAAGCAAGTGCACGTCCTGGATCTCAATGCCTTTGTCCAGCGCTTTCGTCATGTCGTAGACCGTTAACGCCGCGACGCTCGCGGCCGTCAGTGCTTCCATCTCCACGCCCGTGGGACCCTTGACCGAAACCGTTGCGGTGATGCGCACGCCGCGCGACGTGATCTCGCAGGCGACATCGGCATGCGAAAGCATCAAAGGATGGCACATCGGAATCAGTTCGGATGTCTTCTTTGCCGCGGAAATCCCCGCAAAACGCGCCACTTCCAGCGGATTTCCCTTGGGATTCTGTGGCAGCTTCTTCAGTACGGACGGTTTGATCCGCACGAAAGCATGCGCCACGGCGGTGCGCTTGGTCTCCTCTTTTGCGGAGACGTCGACCATTTGCGCACGGCCCTTACTGTCGTAATGAGAGAGCTTCTTCATGATTGCTGTAGTGATCTTACTTCAAGACTACCTGGATATCACTTCAGAAGGACGCGTATGTCCTCGCCCACCGCCCACGATTCTTTCTCCGAATCCACCACCAGAAACGCATTCGCTCTCGCTAAGGCTGCCACATCGCCGGAGCCTCTCGATGGCGCGGCTTCTACCGTTGCTCCATCAGTGCTCAAGTTCGCCGGCAGGAATCGCGTCAGCCCGGGCTTATGCCGGAACTCGCGCGTCAGCCGCGCGCGCAACATCCGTAACGGAGGATCCTCAATGCCCAGCATTCTTTCGATCGCCGCCCTTGCGAAAACTTCAAACGTCACCATCGTCGACACCGGATTCCCCGGCAATCCAAAAAAGAACTTCGTGCACCCGTCTCTCTTAACGCACCCGAACACTACGGGCTGTCCCGGTTGGATCAGCGCGCGATCAAAGAAGAACTCCGCTCCGGCATCGGCCAGCGTTTTTTCCACAATGTCGTACTTCCCGGCCGACACACCGCCTGAAAGCAAGAGCACGTCGGCCTCCAATCCCCGCGCGATCAACGCACTAGTGGATTTGTAGCTGTCGCGGGCGATCGGTAGAATCTCCGGAAGTCCTCCTGCACGGCGCACTTGCACGGCCAAGGCCGCCGCATTCGAATTGCGGATCTGCACGGGGCCGGGCGTTTCGTGCGCTTCGACCAATTCATCGCCCGTAGTCAGTATCGCGACCTTCGGACGTCGAAACACTTGAACCTGTGTGTGACCAAGGGTCGCGAGCAACGAGATTTCCGAGAATCCCAGCAGTTTGCCCGGATGCAGCAGAGCCGTGCCCGCGCGCGCTTCTTCGCCCTGCTGCGATATATTTTCGCCGGGCTTTAACGTCCGCTCCGTCTTGATCCCGCCGTCTTCGCGGATCACGTGCTCCACCATCACCACGGTGTCGGCACCCGCCGGAACCGGAGCCCCCGTCATGATCTCGACCGCTTCGCCCGCGCCCACGGAAACGCCGGACGCTTCGCCCGCGCGAACTTCCCCTACCACGCGCAAAGTGCCCGGTATTTCTCCCGCGCGAACTGCGAATCCATCGCGCGCGGATCTCGCAAACGGCGGATAGTCGCGATCGGCGCGGATCTCTTCGGCCAGCACGCGCCCGTCGGCATCGGCCAGAGCGACAGGCTCTATCACCGCATTTGTCGGAACCGCTACAGGTACTTCGCGCAGCACACATGCCCGCGCTTGTTCGAACGTGAAGGCCACGACCTCACTTTACCGCGATCACGAATGTATCGTGATCAGAAGCGCAGGGCGGCAATGAATCGTCCCACGCGCGCTTTGCGCGGGCTCTGGTTTGCGCTATAACTAGCAGTCATGGCCAGCGTTCTCAATCGTCGAAAATTCATAGGAGCCGCGGTTGCCTCGGGTGCCGCGCTCGCATCCGCCGTCCGTTCGGAGGCGCAACAGGCGCAGTCGATCAATCCCGTGCCCGCGCCGCGCGATTGGTCCGGCAATACCGCCGTGCAGTATCCCGATCCGGACATCGTCGTGCTGGACGAACGTTTTCGCAAGTACATCGTGAACAACACGTCCATCAAGCGCTTATACACAGGTACGCTGTGGGCCGAAGGACCGGCGTGGAATGGCGTGGGACGTTACCTTGTCTGGAGCGACATTCCCAACAACCGGCAAATGCGCTGGGCGGAAGAGGACGGCCATGTTTCCGTGTTCCGCGATAATTCCGGCTACAGCAACGGCAATACGTTTGACTACGAGGGACGCCAGATTTCCGTGGAGCACGGCGGCCGCCGCGTGGTGCGCTACGAATACGATGGCTCCGTGACTGTCATCGCCGATCACTGGCATGGCGGGCGCTTGAACTCGCCCAACGATGTTGTCGTGCATCCCGATGGCAGCATCTGGTTCACGGATCCGCCCTTTGGGATTCGCGGAAATTACGAGGGATTCAAGGCGGAGTCCGAGGTGAAGCCTGCCGTGTATCGCGTGGACAAAAGCGGCCAGATGGATATGATCACGGACGAGATGTCAGGGCCGAACGGCGTGTGTTTTTCGAACGACTACAAGAAGGTCTATATCGCCGATACGGTGGGTCGTGAAATTCGCGTCTACGATCTGGACGGCAAGAAGGCGCGCAACGGAAAACGGTTCGTGGTGCTGGATATCCCGGGCACCGGAGCTCCCTCGGCGGCGGACGGCATGAGGGTCGATACGGATGGCAATCTGTGGTGCGGCGCTCGTCCGGGTGTGCAGATCGTCACGCCCAACGCCGAACGCATTGGATTCATCCGCCTGCCGGAAACGTGCGCCAATATCAGCTTCGGCGGCCAGAAGCGGAATCGCTTGTTCATGGCAGCCAGTTCGTCGCTGTATACGGTTTACGTAGAAACGCAGGGCGCACACATCGCCTAATCCAGGAGGACGACGGCGCGAGTGCACGCCCCGCAGCGGCAGCCGAAGGGATCTACTCCTTCAGCGGACGAATTCGTAGCGCTCGAGCGTTGCGGCGGAGCAGTCGCCGGGATCTCCCGTGCGCACCACCGTGCCGATGCACTTCAATCGGACGGCAGCTTTTGTCCCGGGAGCCTTCGGCAAAGTGACGAGGTATTCGATGGGCTCGCCAATCATGTAAGCCTTCGGCGCACTAAACAAGACTCCGCGCGAACTCATGTTGCGTGTCTCACCGGGCTGCACTTTTTCTCCCAGAATTTCAATCGGCAGCCGCAAATCGAAGCGTTGGTTTTTTCGTTGGTCAGTCATCAGTGATTTCGAGTTTATAGCCAGAAAGAGCTAGGGTCAATACGTAGGGGACTAGTGAAAACGTCCTATTGTTGTAGTACTTTCGCGCTACCGCGCAGAAAGTCCCAGACGCGGACGTCCCTCTGTTCTGGAAATCATGATTCTGAGTAAGTGACTGACGCCACGAGTGCAACAGGCGCAGTCGGGCGGGTTCCATCCTGCGCGATAATCAAAAACATGTCCTCTTCGAACTCGTCGAATTTTGCCATTCCCGCGCCTCCCACACCCTCGGTTGCCATAGCCGGTTCCAGCCTGCGTTTCCCGGTACGAAGGATCTACTGCGTGGGACGAAACTACCTGGCCCACGTGCGCGAGATGGGCAACGACGAAAAGCTGCCGCCGCTGTTTTTCGCCAAGGCTCCGGACATGGTCGTCGATAGCGGAACGACGATTCCGTATCCGTCATTGACCAGCAATTTGCAGCACGAAGTGGAGCTCGTGGTAGCGATGAAATCCGGCGGCACTAACATTCCTGTGGAGAAGGCGCTGGATGACGTCTGGGGTTACGGCGTGGGCTTCGATATGACGCGTCGCGATGTGCAGCAGGCCGCGGCCAAGGCGGGACGCCCGTGGGAGGTTGGCAAGTCGTTCGATCAATCCGGACCCTGCGGCGCGCTGCATCCCGTGAGCGAAGTAGGACACTTGTCCAAGGGCCGCATTCAGGTTTCCGTCAACGGGCAAGTGAAGCAGGATTCGGACCTAAGCCAGATGATCTGGGACGTGCCGCATATCATCCATCACTTGTCGCTGCAGTGCGCCATCGCGCCCGGGGATTTGATTTACACGGGTACCCCGGAGGGAGTTTCCGCAGTCGTTGCCGGGGACGAACTCGTCGGCACCATCGACGGGCTGAGCGAGTTGCGGATCCGCTATCAATAGCCGATTCTCGTGTCGCAAGGAAAACTGTCCGCTTCCTGACGGTCGCGGTTCAGTGCTAAAACACCGGCGCGGACCACCGCAGCGCTGTTGAAAACGATCAGCGGACCCGAGCCGCGACCAGAGGGAGCGGTCCAGCGCCGATGTCTTCACCGCGACTTGTAGAGGGATGAATCCGGCTGCTAGTTATTCAGCAGCGGAATATTCTTCACCGGCGGCGGCGTCGCGACCGACTGCAAAAACGCGTAAATATCCGCGAGATCCTTATCGTTTACGACCTTCGCCGTGTACGGAGGCATTTGCCCTGTTGGCTGGCGGATGTATTTCTGAATCGCGGCATACGGCAGCGGCTTGGGACCAAGACGCGGACCCGTGCCGATGCCGCCCTGCGCTTCGCGCCCGTGGCACTGATAGCATCCATAGTTTTCGAACAACTTGCGTCCGTTTTGGGCGTTGCCCGCGGGAGCAGCGTTCTGCGCGAATAAGCAAGCCGCGCCGAGAATTGTTCCCAGAATTGTTCGTAACAAGATAAGTCGTGTCATGAGTGTCTCCGATTAACGCGGCTGCGTGACGACATCTACGAGCGCAGGCTCGCCCTTGGCGACGATTTCCATCGCGCGGGCAATCGCCGGACCCAGGTCTTTCGGATCCGTAATGGGTCCTTCGCCATGCACGCCCATGCTGCGGGCGAGCGCTCCGTAATCGATGTTCGGATTCTTCAGCGTCGTGCCGACCTCCGCCGTCGTGATGTCGCGCTGATGGCGATTCGCCATGCGCTGCAAGTGCATCACCTCCTGGTGATACGCGCGATTGTTGTGCATCACCGTCAGCAGCGGAATCTTGTGATGCGCCTCTGTCCACAGCACGCCGGGTGCGTACATCAGATCGCCATCGTTCTGGATATTGACGGAGAGGCGCCCGTACTTCTTGTTCGCTACCGCCGCGCCGACGGCAGCCGGAGATCCATAGCCCACGCCCGCGCCACCCGCGCCGCCGATGTACTGATAGTGCTTGTCGAAATTCCACAAGCGCTGCGGCCAAGGATTATTCGAAACCAGCGACCAGTCCTTGCCCTTGATCTGCCCGTAGAGCTCCATCGCCAGGCGCGCCGTGCTGATCGGGCTCGCGTCCCACGCATAGCTGGCGTCGACCAGCATCTTGTCGTGCGCGTCTTTCGCTGCTTCTCCCAGTTTCTTGCCGCGCTCTTCGAACACGCGCTTGCGATCCGCTGTGATCAGCTTCTTGCACGCTTCAATCAACGCCGGTAGCGTGGCTTCGGAATCCGCAGCCATGGAGATATCCAGATCCGGGAAGCGCTGGAAGTCCTGATAATTGCTGCGCGTGTTGAGGTCCGTGGCCGAGATCGCAATCATCTTCGCGCCGTCTTTGCTGATGGGCCGCGAGGTGCGATGCAGCTGGTCTTTGAAGTTGTTCACCGTGCCCCAGAAATCCCACATTTCCAGGCCCAGGATCACGTCCGCGCCGCGGATCACCGCGCCCGCGCGCTCGGTCTGATTCAGAGGATGGCGCGAGGGAAAGTTCATGCGCCCATATTGGTTGATGACGGCGCACTGCAACACGTCGGCCAGTTCAATCAGGTGTTGCAAGCCCGCAGGCGTGCGCGCGCAACGATCGGCGATGATCGCCGGATTTTCGGCGTTCACCAACAAGCGCGCGGTTTCCGCCACGGCTCCCGTATCGCCCTGCGGCGGAGCGGCCCACGTCATTTTCGGGATGCGCGGCTTCTCCGCGCCCATCGGCGTTTCCTGCACGTCCCCATCGGCCACCAGCAGCACGGGCATGGTGGGCGGCGTCATGGCGATCTTGTACGCGCGCACGGAGGATTCGGCGAAGTGCTGCAGCGAAAGCGGGCAATCGTCGAACTTGGTGAAATCGCGGACCAGGGAGGCGGCGTCCTGCACGCTGTGCGCCCACTCCACGCCGGGGCGTCGCGTGGCGGCGTCCAGTGTATTGCCGATCACCATGAACACCGGCGCGCGATCGACATAGGCGTTGTAGATAGCCATCGACGCGTGCTGCAATCCCACCGTGCCATGCGCCAGTACGCACGCGGGCTTGCCTTCGATCTTGGCGTAACCGTGGGCCATGGCCACGGACGATTCTTCGTGGCAGCAGGTCAGGAACTCCGGCTTCTTGTTGCCGCCGTAGTTGATGACCGATTCGTGCAGGCCGCGGAAGCTCGAACCGGGATTCGCAAAAATAATCTCGAAGCCCAGCGCTTTAATCACATCGACCATGAAGTCCGACCCAGGACGATCCGCCGTGAGGACTTCCACGCTGCCTGCGGGATCCTTTTCCTGCGTCGCTACCGGAGCAGATGCATTCCTAGGAGCTTGCGCCTCTTGCGCCGCAGCAGGAGTTGCCGAAGTCGCGGCAGTGGTGACGAGCGCAGCCGCGCCGGCGGCTCCTTTGAGAAATCCACGGCGTCCGACGGGGGGCTTCTTGGAAGCTGACATTTAGGAACCTCTCTTTACTGGAGGGCATTATAGTACAGCGGGTTGGCGGGCGGCCGAACGCTTATTTCCCCGTGCCGAGATCGATATCGCCGGATAGCCGGCTGCCTACTTCTACGAATCGACCAGACTGCCAACGATATTTGGCGCGGATATAGCCCGGCGAGCAACAGTCACCGACGCGCCTCGCACCATCGGCAAAATCAAGGATTAGCTCATTTTTCTCGATAGTTACCTTTACCAATCCGCCGTCTGCGCGGGAACCGCTTTCCAACCTCGCGAGCAACTGGGGCGAGCCCTTCTCCAACGCATACACGTAAAGATAGTGCCAATTCGCTGTCCCGCCGGTGCTATAGATGAGGTCAACGGCGGCCGCTTCCCGACCTTCGCTGCGGAGGTCTCCATACGTTACTGACCGCACCATAACGAACTCCTGTTGAAACGGCGAGGGTGAGGGGAAGGAGTGGTTGCCGTCAGTGACTTGAAGACTTGATTTTGGCGCTCCCATTAACCACTTCCAAGTTGCCGGAACTCCGCGTCTAGGAGAGTCCCATGCATAAGTGAAATTATTGAAGTCGACTTCTCTCATGCCGTCTGCGCCGTTCAGGATCGCGACATAGGCTATAAGCAACGGGCCGATTATCTTCGCCGGAGCCACGCCATTATTCTATCGGTATAATTTCCTGCAGTGTTGCCGCCGTCCAAGGCTTGTTGTTCTCGAATGACCTGATCGCAGGATTAGCGATACAACCCCTGTTTTAGCCATCACGCCGTCTCCGTCAACGCTTCTTGACAGATCATGATTTGTCAAGATACCCTAAGTGCAGGATTCCCGATGCCCCAGACTCGCGAAAAATTTGCCACGCAGGTCAATTCAGACATCCTTACCGCCGTGCGTTCGCTTTCGGTCGCCGAGGGTCGACAACTGCAGGCGCTGGTAGAAGAAGCGCTTGCCGATCTAATCGAAAAGCGCAAGAAGTCGAATCCGCGAGCGCACGTAATGGGTGCGTACCTCGGTAGTCACGAAAAATTCGGCCCGCTTTACAAGAAGCTCGCTGAATGACGGACTTCCTCACGCTGGCCGAAGTCCTGGCCATCCACGCTGACCAGATCGAGCGCTATGGAGGCTCGCCCGGCGTGCGGGATCCGGGGTTGCTGGAAGCGGCGCTCTATCGTCCCCAAACCGGCTACTACGCTGATCTCATCGAACAAGCCGCTGCGCTATGGGAAAGCCTATCGCAAAATCACGCCTTCATCGACGGAAACAAAAGGACGGCATTCGCCGCGACGTACACCTTTCTTGCGATCAATGGCGTGCGCATCACTGCCAGCTCAGAAGAGACGTACGCGTTCGTCGGGCCTCTGTATGATGCAAACGAATTCCGTTTCGAAAAACTGGATGCTTGGCTGCGTAGCAACGTCACGCGATAGCCGCACCCGAATGCTGGCACGATCCCACGTTACAGTGAAAAGGGAGCACATGCATGCGGATGATTGTCGGAATGACGGGCGCTACGGGATCGGTCTACGGGATCCGTCTCTTGCAGGCGCTGCGCACCGCCAAGGTCGAAACGCATCTCGTGATCAGCAAATGGGGTCTGCAAACCACGCTGCATGAGACGGGCTATTCGGTGGAGCAACTGCGCGCGCTGGCCGACGTGTGGCATCAATCTGGCGATCAAGGCGCGTCCATCTCCAGTGGCTCGTTCGTCACCGAAGGCATGATCGTCGCTCCGTGCAGTGTACGGACACTGGCGGCGATCGCGCATGGCACGGGCGATCATCTGGTGCATCGCGCGGCAGACGTCGTTTTAAAAGAACGCCGCAAGCTCGCGCTGGTGGTTCGCGAATCGCCCTTCAGCGAAGTGCATCTCGAAAATATGCTGAAGCTGGCGCGCATGGGCGTGACGATTCTGCCCCCGGTCCCCGCGTTTTACAATCGTCCGAAAACGATCGAAGAACTAGTGGACCACACCGTAATGCGCGTCCTCGATCAATTCGGCGTGCATGTGGATCTGATGCCGCGCTGGGACGGCGAAATGCTTCCCGCGCGTGACTGAGTAGGCAGGCGCTAGCGGCCTGTTGCAAAGAAGACGTTATCATTTTGTCCGCTCCCTCACGGTCGCGGTTCGGTGCTGAATAGCGTCCTTTCGCAAAAGCACTGAACCCCGACTGTGAAGGAGGGGACATGGTAACGATCTCGTCGCACCACGCAACTAGCGGATCAGGCCGCCGAGTACGGACATCGGCACGGCGCTTTCTTTCAGCGCCCGTTCGTGGAAATCACGCAGGGAATAGGCCGAGCCGCGAGCCTTCTGGAACTGCTCGCGCGTATCGAGCCAGCTTTTCCATCCCGCGAAATACGTCGGCAACTGGCAGGATGACAACTGCGCGCGCTGCAACTTCGCCGTGGCTTCTTCTTTTTCCTGATATGTTTCTTTGATCATCAGGTCGAGCGCCTGCTGATCCGTCATGCCCATGGTCTGCAGCCGGATGTCGAGAATCGTATTGGCGATGCCGCGCAGCATTTGTTTCAGCATCGTCAAACGCATGCCGGGCTGATCGGCAAGATATCCTTCGTCGGACATCATCTGCTGCGTATAGAAGGCCCAGCCTTCAATGTAGGGTCCGCTGCCGAACACGTTGCGCAGCAGGCGGCGCGATTGCGGCTGCACGTCGTTGGCGTATTCGAATTGCACGTAGTGCCCGGGTGTGGCCTCATGCACCGTGAGTTGCTGCATGCCGTAGCGATTGTACTCGCGCAATTTTGAGTCGATGCGCGCTTGCGTCCATGTCTTTGGGATCGGCGTCACCCAGTAGAAAGCGCCCAGCTGCGGTTCCAGCGCGGGCGCCGGAACGAATCCACCGACGGCGTAGATCCCGCGGATGAACTCCGGAGTCTCCGTCACCTGCAGGTTCGCTCGCGCGGGCATCGTCAGCAGGCCCTTCTCCTTGACGAACGCCTTGGTCTGCGCCAAATCTCTGCGTGCCTCGTCCAAATACGTTTCCGGCGTGGCATGTTGCTGCGCGATCTCGTTCAAGGCCTGCTCCACCGTCTTGGGAGCCGCCAGCTTGACCATCTCCGCGCGCTTCGCTTGCAACTCGGCTTCGGCTTCCGCCAAAAGCTGCTCGGGAGTCTTGCCGATGGCGAGCGCGTAGGCGAACTTGCTCGCGTATTTCTCTTTACCGAGTCGCCAATCGCTGGTCTTCTTCGATAGCGTGTCCTTGAGGAACACATTGAAATCGCGCAACGCAGCGATGGCTTTCTCTGCCGCTTTGTCGTAATCCGCCTTCTGCGCCGTCGGCACCGCCGCCCGCAGCTCTTTATCGATCAAATCGATATTGCCGGCGTTCTCTTCCTGCGCTACGCGATCCCAAACCTCGGGAGCGTCCGTCAAATTGGCCTTGGCTTGTTCGAACAGCGCGGGCATCTTATCCAGCCGTTTGATGATGTGCGCGAAGCGCTTTTCGACAGGCGCGTAGTTGAGCGTGTAGCACTGGAACAGCGCATTGCCCGCGAGTTCGACGTACTCCGTGGGATTGTGCTTGTAGCTTTGTATGGAATCGAATTCCAGCAGGCCCAGGCCGATGCTGTTCTTGATGATCTCGACATCGGCGGCCTGTTCTTTGTCGAGAGCCTTTGCGTCTAATGTATTGACGCGGGTTTGCATGCCGGCATAGAAATCGCGAGAAGCCTTGATCGAAGCCGCGCTATAGTCGTCCAGTTGCTCATCGAGCGAAACGCCATTGTGCGTGTGATAGCCCGTCTGCGTTGCGCCCGTCGGCGAAAGCGCCAGGCTCCCATAGACGAAGTCGGACGTGAGCTTGTCGAAATCCTGCATGTTGCTGCGCGGCGTTCCGCAACTCGCAAGTCCTAAGGAGAAGGCGAGAAGGCCAACCGCTGCGGCCCATGCTTGGATTCGGCCCCGGACCATCATCTTATTAGGATGCAGGGGTGATTTCAGCCACAGGCGGCTCTTCGCGAGGAGGTTCGGTGCCTTTATCTCGGCCCATCGCGCGATCCATGCTCCATGCACCACCACCGGCGCTCACCAGATACAGGAAGATGAAGCAGTAGAGAACGGCCGTTTCTCCGCCGTTCAGCATCGGCACCAGCATGTTTCCCAAGCGCGCAACGTGGCCGACGAAAAATGCCGCCGCCATTTCCCCGCATAGGATGAACGCGACGGTCGACGTAAACAAGCCCAGCAAGAGTAGAGTCCCGCCGATCGTTTCAATCCAGCCTGCAGCCTTCAGCATCGTCAGCGTGTTCTCGGGCAGCTTGGCCGGGAGCCCCCCAAACAAGCCAAACGCCTTTTGAATCCCATGCGGCAGAAATACATACGCTGCGATAATGCGCAGGATGGAAAGCAATTTCGGTTGCAGTTTTGACGGCATCGTGTCTCCTATTAGGGCGCTGCCTCAAATCCGTTCCCGCGGCGCCAGATCGACCAATATAGCGCACGTTTCCTTGCCGGATACTGCCGGGCCTGTGCCGGTAGCACCCGCGGACTTCATTCATGCGCCACACATGATAAAATATATCCCGGGGTTAGTGTTGGGTTTGAACTTCCAGAAGGGGACATCAATGAAATCACTGTTGCGCTTTGTCGCGTTCTTCGCGTGCGCTTGTGCCATTACTTGGGCGCAAGGTACCGCCCAGATTCACGGAACCATTCAGGACGGAACCGGCGCCGCCGTTCCCGGTGCTGAAGTAAAGGCCGTCCAAACGGACACAGGCCTTTCGCGCACCGCCACAACGACCGCGGATGGTGGCTATGTGTTAACGCCTCTGCCCATTGGGCCGTATCGTATCGAAGTAGCCAAAGAAGGTTTCACGAAAGCCGTACAGACGGGCCTCGTGCTGCAGGTCAACACGGATCCCACGGTAGACGTCGCGCTGAAGGTCGGCGCAGTGAGCGAACAGGTGAACGTCGAAGCCAACGCGGCGTTGGTGGAAACCCGTAGCTCCGGCATCGGCGAGGTTGTGCAGAATCAGCGCATCGTCGAACTGCCGCTGAACGGACGCAACGTAACGGATCTCATCAGCCTCGGCGGTGCGTCGGTGCAAACCGGCACCACGCAAACCCGCTGGTTCTCGGGACTCCCCGTCATCAGCATCGGCGGCGGTGTGGCCGCGGGCGGCGCAGGCGGATCGAACATGTTGAGCACCGAATACAGC
Source organism: uncultured Acidobacteriia bacterium (assembly GCA_903892565.1). Taxonomy (GTDB): domain Bacteria; phylum Acidobacteriota; class Terriglobia; order Bryobacterales; family Bryobacteraceae; genus Palsa-187. The sequence continues at coordinate 6,398 of CAITIX010000230.1, read as the reverse complement.
CTCGACGGCGCCAACCACCTCAGCTATCTCAACGGCACCACAATGCCCATCGCGTTCCCGGACGCCGTGCAGGAATTTAAGGCCGAAACCAGCGGCCAGTCCGCACAGCGCGGCGCATCCACCTCGGTCAGCATCGTGACCAAGTCGGGCACCAATAACTTCCACGGCGACGTGTTCGAATTCATCCGTAACGATGGTTTCGGCAGCGCGCGCGAATACTTTTCCACAGTAAACAGCACCTATAAGCGCAATCAGTTCGGCGGCACCATCGGCGGCCCCATCAAGAAGGACAAACTCTTCTTCTTCGGCGGCTATCAGGGATCCACCGTCCGCCAGACGCTTCCGGCGAATGCCATCTTGCCGCAGCCCAGCGTCTTCACGAATGGCATTGCCACGTCCAGAACGACGCCGATGAACATCAATAACAATCCGGCGACCACCACCACTGCGGTCAACGGCATCATCAGCCCGACCGCTTTCATTGGTCCATCGGTTTATATCCTCAAGGCCTACATGAACAACCTCGGCGGACTGCCGATCAATCCGGTCACCGGACGTTACGACTATCAAACGCCCACGCACGAAAACGACGGCCAGTATGTCGGCAAGATCGATTATCAAATGAACGATAAGCACTCGCTCTTCTTCCGCATTCTGGAGAGTTCGGTGTCGTATCCCGCGCCGCTCGATGGCTGCTCGTTCGACACCAAGACCTTGCTTCTCAGTGGCAGTTGCCTTTCCACCTCCATGTTGAATGCCACCACGGCGGGCGAAAATCAGCTGGCGAGTTCCGCCGCCATTGGCGATACCTACGTATTCAGCCCCACGATCGTGAACTCTGCTCGCATCGCATTCAACCGCACGGCGGCGACGCTGCACAGCGCGCATCTCTTTAACTGGTGTGATGCCGGCGTCGGCGGCGGCTCTCAGGGCCCCAGCGGCTTCTGGTGCGGCGGCACCCCCGGCCAATTGGGCGGCGCGAGCATCAGCGGCTTCTTTGCCTTTGGATCCGGTTTAGGCGATGGCGATTTCTGGAACGGACAAAGCCTGGCGTTCAACGACGACGTCAGCTGGCTCAAGGGTTCGCATCAAATGGCCATGGGCTTCGGTTGGCTGCAGGGCCGCGTGGTGGAGTTTAACCACTTCGCTTCGCCCGGCGTAAACGGCGGATTCACGGGCGCCGTCACCGGCTCCGGCATCACGGACTTCCTGCTCGGCGACATCAGTACCGTACTGCAGGGGCTGCCGAACGCCTACTCGGCTCGTCAGAATTTCGTCAGCGTCTATTTCACCGACACGTGGCGCATCAACAGCCGCCTGACGCTGAACTACGGCGTGCGTTGGGAGCCCTTCCTGCCCCAATCGATTACCAACGGGCAGATTTCGAATTTTGATATGACCCGGTTCATTGCGAACACCAAGAGCACCGTTTTCAGCAACGCTCCGGCGGGTTTCTACTTCCCGGGAGATCCGGGCTTCCCGGGCCAGACGGCCGCCTACTCGAAGTACATGCACTTCGATCCTCGCGCCGGCTTGGCATGGGATCCCAAGGGTGACGGTAAGACATCCATTCGCGCGTCCTACGCATTCGGTTATGCCTACCTTCCGGGCATCGCGCACGAAGACGAAGGCGGTTCCAATCCCTGGGGCGGCCGCGTCACGTTGTCCACTCCGCTCGGCGGATTTGCAAATCCCTGGGCCGGTCAGCCCGGCGGCAATCCGTATCCCTACGGCGTGACGCCCGCCGTGAAGTTCCTGCCCGGAGGCCAGTTCATGACGACGAACTACGATCTGCCCGCGACCACGTCGTATTCGTGGAACCTCTCGGCGCAGCGCCAGATTGGCTCCACGTGGGTTGCTTCCATCACGTACCTCGGTAGCCGCGTGCAGCACCTCTCTATCAACCAGCCGTTGAACTACGGGCAGAACGTCGGCAACATCAACGGCGCGGGATGCACTCCCTCGTCGATCAACTGCACCTCCGCCGCGAACCTGCAGGCTCGCCGCGTGCTCTCCTTGCAGAACGGCGTTGTGAATCCCAACGGCGTGTTCGTCGGTAACATGGACACGTGGTATCCCTATGGAACACAGCTCTATAACGGGCTGCTGTCTTCTGTGCAGAAGCGCTTCAGTCGCGGCGTCAGCATGAGTGGAAACTGGACCTGGTCGCATTGCATCGGCTACAACCAGGGCTTCAACTCCAAGACCGAAATCACGACCACCAATCCTTACAACCCGCTCGGCGATCGCGGCAATTGCGATAGCGACCGCCGCCACATCATCAACCTGACTGCGGTGGCGCAAACGCCGAAGTTCGGCAACAAAATGTTGACCACCGTGGCTACGGGCTGGCAACTTGCTGGAATCTACAAGTATCAATCGGGAGCACCGTTCGCAGTGCAAGATGGAACCGACCAGCAATTGTCCGGCGTTACGCACCAACGTCCGAATCTGACGGATCCGGCCAATGTCTATACTGGCCAGACCTGCGGCGGATGCTTCTTCATCAACAAAGCGGCCTTCACGCCGCAGCCCCTGGGGACCGTCGGCAACCTCGGTTGGAACAGCGTGAACACGCCGGCGTATTGGGATCTCGATCTCGCGCTCTCCCGCGACTTCCGTTATCACGAGCGCTACGTTCTGCAGGTTCGCGCGGACGCATTCAACCTGATGAACGCCTTCGTTCCCGCGTGGAACGCCACCGGTGGTGCGGTGCAAGCCGGTACCGCCCAGCCGACCTCGCAGGCAGTAGCGGCCGAAGCGGCGCTCAATGGCGCGCAATTCGGCCAGATTCTGAACGCCTTCCCGACGCGCAAGATCCAATTTGCGCTGAAGCTGACGTTCTAGGGCCAGAGCTTGATCGTCCAGTCCGCTTCCTGACGGTCGCGGTTCGGTGCTGAGCAACGTTAGTGTTCGCAAAGCCAGCGCCGAACGCCGACCGTAAAGGAGGGGACATCGTAACGGTCTAGCAATAGTAAGAGAGTTGAATGGGGCGGGTGCCTAACGGGCGCTCGCCTTCTTTTTTTGCGGAGGACGGCCGCGCCCGCTCGTGGACGTCCGCCAGGTTGTTGGAGTATACTCAACCGAATCCATCCAGGGAGCCTTTTCGTCATGAAAAAAGAAGTGCTGAATCTGTCGCGCCGCGATCTGCTCCGCGCCGCCGTCGCTGCAATCCCCGCCGCGGGACTACTGGCCCAGAGCCGCGCGCCCAAGGGACGCATCGACGTCCATCATCATCTCTTCCCGCCCGGCTATCTCAAGGAGATGGAAGGCGAGATGAAGGCCAACGGCTTCGCCCCGCGCGCCTGGACTCCGGAAATCTCTCTCGACTTGATGGATAAGCACGACGTCGCCACCGCGATGCTTTCACCCGTGCAGCGCCTGGTGCTCGATTCCATGAGCGAAAAGAACGAGCGCTCCCGCAAGCTCGTGCGCATCAATAACGATTACAACGCGCAAGTCGTGCGCGATCATCCCACGCGCTTCGGCTTGATGGCCGCGCTGCCTCTGCCCGATATCGACGGCAGCTTGAAAGAAATCGCCTACGCTTACGATACGCTCAAGGCCGATGGCATCGCGCTATGGACCAGCTATCGCGACCGATGGCCCGGCGATCCCGCCTTCGAGCCCGTATTCGCGGAGCTCAACCGCCGCAAGGCCGTGGTGTTTTATCATCCCGCCGCGGGAACCTGCTGCCGCAATCTGATTCAAGGCCTGGGGATTTCCGGCATCATCGAATACGATATCGACACGGCCCGCTGCGCGGAAAGCATGCTGTACGGCGGCATCCCCGGCAAGTATCCCGATATCAAGTTCATCTTTTCGCACTCCGGCGGAGCGCTCCCCACGCTCGCCGCGCGCATCATTGACGACTATCCCAAGGCGAATCTCGATCGCCTGCCGCACGGCGTGGAATACGAATTTAAGCGCTTCTATTACGAGGTGGCACACGCCAGTAAAACCGCCGCGCTCGATGCCGTGAAGGATATCGCGCCCATTTCGCAGATCCTCTACGGAGCCGACGTCCCTCTGCGCTCGTATGAACTCACGAACGAAGGCCTCGACGTCTATCAAGGCTTCTCGCGGGCGGATTGGGAAGCGATCTATCGCACCAACTCCGAGAGATTGTTCCCGCGATTGAAGGGTTAGATGGCGCGGGCCGCCAGGCCTGCTGAGTCGAGAGTCATCTCGACTCTTCTGTTCGCGCACGCCATACAGGACAACCCATGCCAGAACGATCAACTGTGGAGCAGGACGATGCCGAAGTAGACGAGACTCCCTACTTCAGCTATTCAGCGACCCTCAGAATTTTTGGGACGATTCCGGATCTTGACGAGATCACTCGGAACCTTGGCATCCCGCCCACCCACTTTCATCGCCGAGGAGACCGCAGGAGCGAGCTTCACGCGGGTTACGAGCACGACATGTGGAGCTACCGCGCCCCTGTAGATCGCGCAATGCCTCTGCATACCCACATCGACACTCTTTGGGAGATGATCCGCGGACGTACGCGGTACCTCCTCAGCCTTAAGAGTGGCGACCTGACCGTAGATGTGTTTCTCGGTTACCGCAGCAGTTCCGATACCGCGGGAGTGGAGATCCCTTACCAGAGCCTCGAAATCTTTCGGGAGCTTCAAGTCCCTTTCGGACTTTCAATCATCGTCGCGTAGGATTCCGCTCTCTGCGTTCGGAGAGCGCTTCGCCACTACCCGATCACAAACAGCAGCTCTTTCGCATCCACCACCAGCCCTGGCTGCGCGAGCTTCTGCGTAATCTTGCCGTCCATCGGCGCGTAGATCGTGGTCTGCATCTTCATCGCCTCCATGGTCGCCAAGCGATCGCCCTTCTTCACGGGCTGATTCAGTTCCACGGCCACTGCCGCCACCATTCCCGGCGTCGGCGCGCCCACTTCTCCCGGCTGATTCGGATCGGCCTTGCGCTTCTCCGCTTCCGTTGCGCGAATGGACGCGTCGCGCACATGCGCTTCCCGCGGCTGTCCGTTCAGTTCGAAGAACACGGTGCGCGTTCCGTCCGGACGCGGATCGCTCTTGGTCAGGAACTTCACCACCAGCGTCTTGCCCGGTTCGAGCTCCACCGAAATCTCTTCGCCCGTCTTCATGCCATAGAAGAATTGCGGCGTGGGGATACGTCAATGTCTCCGTAGTTATTCTCCGCCTTGGCAAACTTCACGAACACATCGGGATACATCAGGTAGCTGAGGACCTCGGTAGGTTCAGGCTTGCGCCCAATTTTCTTCTCGACCAGTTCGGCGGTCTCCGCAAAATCCACCGGCTTCATGTGCGCGCCGGGACGTCCTGTGCCTGGTTTCCCGCCCTTGAGAATAATTTTCTGGATCTTCTTCGGCCAGCCGCCTGCGGGAATACCGAGCGCTCCCTGGAACATCTCGATCACGGAATTCGGCAAGGTCAGCGTGTGATTTTCGTCGAGCCGCTCGAACTCGGCCACGGTCATGCCGCGCGTGACGAGGAAGATCGCCATATCGCCGACTACTTTGCTGGAGGGCGTCACTTTGACGATATCGCCGAACGCGCGATTCACGTCGGCATACGTGCGCGCGATCTCCGGCCAGCGTTCCGCCAAGCCCATCGCGTCTGCCTGCTCTTTGAGATTCGTGTACTGGCCACCCGGCATCTCGTGGAGATACACTTCGGCGGTGCCGGAATTCGGAGCGTTGTCGAACGGCGCATAGTAGCTGCGCGCGATCTCCCAGTAATCGGAATACTGATTGAGCGCGTCCAAATCGAGCCCGGTGTCGCGCTTGGTGTGCTGCAGCGCCGCGACGATCGAGTTCATGTTCGGCTGGCTCGTGGTGCCGCTCATCGAAGCCACCGCGACGTCCGCCACGTTTACGCCGGCCTCACAGGCTTTCAGAATCATCGACGCGTTGATGCCGCTGGTATCGTGCGTGTGAAGATGAATCGGCAAGCCGACCTCTTCCTTCAGCGTTTTCACGAGTTTTTCCGCAGCGTAGGGGCGCAAGACTCCCGCCATATCCTTGATCGCCAGGATGTGCGCGCCCTGCTTTTTCAGCTCCTGCGCCATCGCGACGTAATACGTCAGCGGATATTTGTCGCGCTTGGGATCGAGGATGTCGCCCGTGTAACAAATCGCCGCTTCGCAGATGATGTTGTCGATCTTGCGTGTCGCCTCCATCGCGACCTTCATGTTCGACGCGATATTCAACGAATCAAAGATGCGGAAAATGTCGATGCCTTGTTTCGCCGCTTCCTTGATGAATTCGCGGACCACGTTGTCGGGATACGCCGTGTATCCCACGGCATTGGCACCGCGCAGCAACATTTGGAAGCAGATGTTCGGGACCAGTTCGCGCAGGCGCTGCAGGCGCTTCCAAGGATCTTCCAGCAAGAAGCGCATGG